>CAZFQG010000048.1:0-34916 GCA_964520785.1 uncultured Planctomycetaceae bacterium
GACGCATGATGGCAACGGCATTCTGTTTGAAGGGAACCAAGGCAGGATATTCGTCAACCGCGGCAAATTGACGGGTGCCCCCGTCGAGGAAATGACCGACACCGAGCGGAAGGACCTGGAGGAAGCGGTCGTCAAGTTATACCGCGGCAAGGAACCCGGCGATCACATGCGAAACTTTTTCGAATGCGTCGAAGACCGCGACCTCCCGATTTCGGACATTGATACCCACCACCGGGCAATGACCTCTTGCCACCTGTGCAACATCGCGCTGCTGCTGAAACGGAGACTCCGCTGGGATCCCCAAGCCGAGGCTTTCGTCGCCGATACCCAAGCCGAAGCCCTCAAGTCCCGCCCTTCGCGCCCGGTTTAGAACGAATTGAGAGACCGATGCGATATCCTTCCATTTACTGCGTGTTGATCGCCGCCATCATTGGGTCCGTTTTGTCGAGGGGGGCGGTTCGCGCGGAAAGGCCGAACATCATCCTCGTCCTCGCCGACGATCTTGGCTGGGGAGATCCGGGATGCTACAACCCGGACTCGAGAATTCCCACGCCGGCGATGGATCAACTGGCCGCCGAGGGAATGCGCTTCACCGACGCGCACAGCCCGTCTTCCGTCTGCACTCCGACTCGCTATGCGTTACTCACCGGCCGCTACGCGTGGCGCTCCCGTCTCAAATCGGGGGTGCTTTGGGGATACTCCCGCGCACTGATCGAGCCGGGGCGAATGACCCTTGCTTCTCTTCTTAAGGGACAAGGATACAGGACGGCCGGAATCGGGAAATGGCATCTCGGGTTCCAGGAACCGAGCACGGAGGCGGAGAACGAAGAAGACCAGCCCCGGGTCGACTATTCCCGGCCGCTATCACCGGGACCGCTCCGTGACGGCTTCGACGCCTTCTATGGGATTCCGGCGTCCCTCGATATGGAACCGTATCTGTACGTCCGAGACGACATGGCAATCCGGCAGGCCACCTTGGAAGTCGAGGGAAGCAAGCACCGCCGCCAAGGAGGGGGTGGTTTCTGGCGGCCCGGGCCGATCGCTCCCGGCTTCGTGCATGAGGAAGTGTTGCAGTCGCTCGCGAGCGAGGCGACCGCCTTCATCCGTTCGCAATCGAAGGATCAGCCCTTTTTCCTCTATTTCGCGCTGACTGCCCCGCACACGCCCTGGCTGCCGACCGATGGATTTCGCGGTAAGACGGAAGTCGGTTATTACGGCGATTTCGTCGCGCAGGTGGACGCCGTGTTGGCGGAGGTCATCGCCGCGCTGGAACGAGCCGGGCTGGCCGAGAATACGCTCCTCATTATGACCAGTGACAACGGCGCCCATTGGCCGGAGGCGGATATTGTCCAGTGGCGGCACGATGCCAACGGCGGGTTCCGCGGTCAAAAAGCGGATATTCACGAGGGAGGGCACCGCGTTCCGTTCCTGGTTCGCTGGCCCGGAAAGGTTCAACCGGGGTCCGTTTCGGATCAACTCATTTGCCTGACGGACATGTTGGCGACCTTCGCCGAAATCGTCGGGGCGGAACTCCCGGAGGACGCCGGCGAAGATAGTCGCAGTATTCTCCCGGCCATGCTCCAGACGGCGGAAGGTTCCATCCGCGAGGCGGTCGTACATCACTCCCTGAATGGAATGTTCGCCATCCGACAAGGAGACTGGAAATTCATCGACGGACTCGGCTCGGGAGGGTTCACGAGGCCGACGCGGGTCGAGCCGAACCCCTCCGGTTCTCAAGGGCAGCTTTATGATCTTGCTCGGGACCGGGCGGAAAGGAATAATCTCTATTTGACGCACCCCGAGAAGGTGGAAGAACTGAAGGCCCTGTTGGCGAAGTACCGGGCCGCCGAGAGGAGCACCCCCTGATCGTTTCGCGAAGAAAGGGTATCCGCGCATGGAAGAATTGCTGGCCGATTACCGCGTTTTCCGCGTCGTCAGAACCGTGGAGGAGACCGACCGCGGCGAGCGAGAGCGGTTCGTGGTTCGACACCCCGGAGCGGCGGTGATCGTTCCGATTCTCGACGACGGACGCGTCTGCCTGATCGAGAATTATCGAATTGCCGTGAAAAAGCGGCTGATCGAACTTCCCGCCGGTACACTGGAACCGGGAGAAGGTCCGTTGGAGACGGCGCGCCGCGAATTGGCGGAGGAGACGGGATACAGGGCCCGTTCGGTCGAATCACTGGGCCACGTGTATTCTTCGCCCGGCGTGTTCGACGAACGGATGTACCTATTCTTGGCGACCGGCTTGACTGACGGCGAGACGGCCTTGGAAGTAGGGGAAAGGATCGTTACTCGTTTGACCCCCTGGCGCGAGGCCCTGAAACTGGTCCACTCCGGCGCGATCGAAGACGCGAAGACGGTCGTTGGTCTCTTGAAGGCCCACGCGCAGGGCGTTTTCGCGGGTTATTAGGCGGTGAATCACCGCGTTGGCGGAGGTTCAGGATTTCTTCTTAACGGTCTTCTTCGCGGCTTTTTTCGTCGCGGTCTTCTTCTTCGCGGTTTTCTTCGCCCCCTTTTTCGCGGCCTTCTTACGGGTTCCGCGGCCGGGCGTTCCCTTTGCGGCGCGTTCGGCGAGCAAATCGAGCGCTCGCTCGAAGGTGACTTCCTCCGCGGCGACCGTTTTGGGGACGGAGGCGTTGGTCGTTCCGTCCGTTACGTAGGGTCCGTATCGTCCGTCGAGCAGCCGCACCGGCTCGTTCGTCACGGGAGAGGCGTCAAAAACCTTCAGCGGTTCGGACTTGTTCGCCGCGCGACCGCCGCGCCGCGTTTTCGGTCGTGCCAGCAACTCCAACGCCTGTTCCAGGGTGATATCGATCGGGGAGAGGTCATCCGGAAGAGATCGCGACTCATCGTTCCACTTGACGTAGGGGCCGTAGCGCCCATTCGCCGCGACGATCGGCCGCTGATCTTCTGGATGGCGCCCCAACTCGCGAGGGAGGGCCAGCAGCTTCACCGCGGCTTCAAGATTGATTTCGTCGGGTTCCATCCCTTTCAGAAGAGACGCGTTCTTCGGCTTTTCGTCGTCTTCCAAATTGCCGCGCTGGACGTACGGTCCGAACCGCCCGACCTTGATATATACCGGCTTGCCCGTTTCGGGGCAGATTCCCAAAGGCTCATCTCCTTGTTGTGCCTTGGAAAGCATGGAAAGGGCCGTCTCGACCGTCAATTCATCCGGAGGCATCTTATCGGGAATACTCGCCCTCCGATCCGCTTGTTCCAGGAACGGACCGAATCGCCCGACGCGGACGAAGATAAGGTCCGTGTGCTCTCCGGACGTCGGTTTCCCGACGAAGACGCGGCTCATTTCCCTCGGGTCGATTTCGTCGATCTTGCTTTCGAGCTGCTGCTTCAGGCCCGGGCGCGAATTGCCGAAGTAAAAAGACCGCAAATAATCGATATGTCCCATTTCGCCGCGACTAATCGCGTCGAGTTCGTCCTCCATTTCGGCGGTAAACCGGTAGTCGACGAGATTCGGAAAATGCTCCTCCAGAAGGCGCGCCACGGCGAACGCGGTCCACGTGGGAACCAGGACGTTATTCTTTTTGAAGACGTACTCCCGAGCGAGAATCGTATCGATGATCGACGCGTACGTGCTGGGGCGGCCGATTCCCATTTCCTCGAGCGTTCGCGTGAGGGATGCCTCGCTGTAGCGCGCAGGGGGTTGCGTCACGTGGCTCTTGGCGTCTAGTGCCCGTACGGCAAGTGATTCACCGACCTCCACGGAGGGGAGCGGTTTTTCACGGTCCGCCAATTCGGCTTCGGGGTCATCGGAACCCTCGACGTATGCCCTGAGATAGCCGGGGAATTCGATCGTTCTTCCGGATATCTGAAAAAGAGCGCCGTCCACTTCGATGGCGATCTGCGTGCGGAACCCCTTGGCGTCGGCCATCTGGCACGCCACGGTTCGCTTCCAAATGAGGTCGTACAGCCGGAACTCTTCGTTACTGAGCGTTCCGCGAAGGCGTTCCGGCAGATCGAATGGATGTCCCGCCGGCCGAATCGCCTCGTGAGCCTCTTGCGCGTTCTTAACCTTCGTCCGGTAGAACCGCGGTTTCTCCGGCAAATACTCCGACCCGAATTGGGACGTCACGATTTCCCGGGCGGCCTGCACGGCCACGTCGGCCAGATTGGTCGAGTCGGTACGCATATACGTGATATGGCCGTTCTCGTACAGGCTCTGGGCGACCTGCATCGTGCGCCGCGCCGTGAAACCGAGCTTGCGGTTCGCCTCCTGCTGGAGCGTACTGGTGGTGAATGGAGGATACGGTTTTGATGTGTACGGTTTCTTTTCGACCGTCTTGACTACCGCCGTCTCGCCCTGGAGCCTTTCCAGCAAGGCGGCGGCTTGCGACTCATCGAGAAGAAGTAATTCCGAGTTCTTTAGTTTCCCGGTCGTCGCGTCGAAGTCCCTCCCGGTGGGAATTCCCTTTCCGTCGACGGAAACGAGAACCGCCTGGAACGATTCGCCCCCGGCCTTGGCGAATGTCGCCAAAAGGTCCCAATAGACCGAAGAAACGAAGGCCATGCGATCCCGCTCGCGCTGGGCGATGAGGCGCACGGCCACGCTCTGCACGCGTCCGGCGGACAGCCCTCGAAGTATCTTTCGCCACAAGATCGGCGAGACCTCGTATCCGTAAAGACGATCCAGAATTCGGCGAGCCTCTTGCGCCTGCACCAGGTTTTCGTCAACGTCGCGAGGGTGCCGCAGAGCCTCCAGGATTGCTTCCTTGGTGATCTCGTGGAAGACCAGGCGATGCACCGGAACCCGCGGTTTGAGCACTTCGCAAAGGTGCCAACTGATCGCCTCCCCTTCGCGGTCTTCGTCCGTCGCGAGGTAGACTTTCTCGGCGTCCTTCACCAACGACTTCAGCTTTTTGACCTGCTTGCTCTTGTCGCGCGGAACGACGTACAAGGGTTCGAAATCGGCCTGGACGTTTACCCCCAGCCGAGACCACTCCTCCTTTCGGTACTTCTCGGGAATCTCACCGGCACCCTGCGGAAGATCGCGAATGTGCCCGATGCTCGCCTCGATCGTGTAGCCTGGACCAAGGAACTTACCGATGGTGCGCGCTTTTGCCGGAGATTCAACGATTACTAATGCTTTTCCCACGTTCGAGCCAATTAAATATGTTTGTACATGTATGTGTTTGACAATTCCCGAGACCGTCGCGGGTTCGACCCGCCGAAAATCTCGGAACAATCATACGTTATTACTCGAAAAGCGCCGATTCGCCAAGGGACTTCTCCCACGAGACTCCGGCAAAAGGAATTCTGGTGCGGGAAATCATCAGTTCGGGATGCCATATAGTAGCAAAGAATTGGCCGGCCGACCACATGGCTGATTCTGTTGATTGAGAGTGTTTCAGAACATTCAGAGTTCTTATCGGTGAGTAACACCAACCAGCACGCAGATACAGCTTTATAGTGGTATAATACCCCCTGAAAAACCGCACGGCAAAGAGATCGTGCCATCATGCTATTGAACGCATTCCTGGAGCGTTCGAAAAAAATCCCCGAATTGCGGCTTTTCTTCGCAACTCTTGCAGAACTCCGTCGATTCCTTCGGATCAAGTGGCAATTCCCGCTGTGAGAATCGCGGGGCCAATCGTTTTGCCCAGCACTGCCGGTGTGGGATTCCAGCGGCCGACTTCATTCGCTCGTAGATCGGCCGCAAGGGTTCGTTCAGGAGGTTCCCAAAAGAAACTGGAACGAAATCGCAGGGCCAGACGTCCCCTTTGGCGGTAACGTAAAGGTGTAACAACCCGGCATTACAACCGAATTTGCGGGGCCCTTCGGTATAGGGGAAAGAACTGATTCTCACCCCGACTTCGGACTGGTTTATCATTTCTTGAAAATCGAGCCACCGCTTCACGTCGGCGTCCGTCCAGATGACCTCGCCGGCCGTCTCCGAATTGGTCAACCGTCCTCGCGGGATGGGCTGGTGGATCCGCACTTCATGAACACCCCGCTCCTGAGCGAGTCGGAAGAGGACTCTTAAGCGTTTCTCCGCGAGATCGCGCCGGAAGACGACACTGGAGAGCATGGTGTAGAGTCCGGCGTCGAGCGAGTTTTGGATCGCCGTCAGGGCATGATCGAAGGCTTGCGGATTACGGCGAACCCGATTGTGTTCCTCCGCGTAGGGAGAATCAACGCTGATCCCGGAATAGAAAAGCCCGGCATCACGGAGCGACTTTGCCCGATCGCGGGAGTAACCGAATCCGTTGGTGAATATCAAGGTCACGCTTCGGTCGTCAATTACGCGCAGAATCTCCTCCAAATCGTTGCGCATCAACGGTTCTCCACCGGATATCCCGATATAAGCCACCCCCAAGTCCTGCAATTCCCGCAAGACGCCTATCCACTGTTCCGTAGTCAGCTCCGCTCCGCGGTTTTGAGGCGTCGCACCGCAATGCGAACAGCGATACGGGCACCGTTCCGTAATGCACAGGTGTGCGGACAGAGGAGAGGAACGGCGCAGGTACGCCAGATCGCTAAAACGGGTGTCTTCAAATATCCCTCCGCGGAGGAAGGAAAAGAACGCTTCGGAGGGAATCGGCGGCACCCAAGAGTTCACGATGTACTGGTCTTTGAATTTCACGACGCGTTCACCCCGAGCGGCCGCGAGCAGGAGCTTCGGAAGGTGTTTCGAGGAGAAACTCGCATCCTTCCGAAACAGTGCTTTCATCTCGAGGAGAAATGCCATGTATCTCTCATCCGATAACATGGACTCGACGGTAACGCTTTGAGTGCGTACCATTGGGAGACCTCCTTTATATCTCGAAGACCGCATTCTCTCGCTGCATATTCATGATACTCGCCATGGACTTTGGGTCAAGAGGGGGGTTCTGGGTACTCCACGACATCGGCCCTCCGGCGTTGTCTTCAGAAAGCATGGTCGGTGCTTAACACGCGATTTCGCTGCCTTCCATGGGCGTGCTTGGAAATCGTCCCTCGAACGGGGCCGCACTGTGGCGCGGCTCGCCAAGTGGGCCAGTTTCTCACGTGCCGGCACGTTTTCCGTCTTTCTGGTCGTATCGCCGTCCGAAAGAATGCCCAAACGAAGGACTACGTGGAATCGGCAAGCCCATTTGGTATAATTGGAGAATCGATGAGCCCTCGGCGCGAAACGCGGATACCAACCAGTAGACCCCCTCGACCAAGAGAGATCAGCATGACCGTCCCCCTTCACCGCCGTGATTTTCTGCGGACCTCCGGTATTCTCGACGCGACCGTGGCCCTGGAGGCGCCTTCGCGTGCTTCCGAGCAGCTTTCTCTGCAGGCCGGGGTGGCGGCGGTGAACATTTCTCCGCGATCCTTGCCGGCCGTCTGTAATGGATTGCCTTTCGATCACCGTCCCGTGACCGGATATCTCTTCCCGCGGGGCCGGTTGGCCGAACGGGCCCTCACCGGCGATCACTTGAAAATCGACGGCACGCACGAGGGGGGGCTCAATGCAGGGGCATTATGATTTGTCACAAAATAAAAGAGGAGGTATTCCATGCGTTTCCGCGTTATCTACTCAAGCGCCCTATTGCTCTCACTCTATTCACTTTCCCATGTCTTCGCTGAACAAGGGGATGGTCTACCTCTTGATATCCGGGTGAGCGAGCCCTTTACCGTCGCCAGCGCCCCACCGACGTTCGCGTTCCCGACCCTTCAGCAATTGGCGATGAGAGACCTTCGCCTGGTGGTCCGCTCCCGATGCCTACCTCAAAGAGGATGAACGAAAGCAAACCGTTTTTCGCACGACCGACGGCGGCCTCACCTGGGGCGACCCGATTGCCGTGTTGGCCGGCGAGTCGGGCGGGCACTCCTTCATCAAGAAACGGGATGGCACATGCGTCTGGCTGGGATTGTTCACGCATCCACTCGACGAACGAACTCTCGGCGCGAATTGCGGTTTCTCACCCGACGGCAATAAGTTTACATGGACCGAAGGAAAGGTCCGCTTTCCGGAGAAGGTTCTCATCGTGCCGTGGCAGAACGGGCTGGCCATGATGGACTTCGCGCGATCGATCCTCGAACTGGCGGACGGCTCATTAGTCGCGACGATGTACGGAAACTTCGAGTCGGATATTCAGGGTCGCGATCCCAAGAAGGTGAAATACGGCGAAAATCGGTACCGAACGCTTCTCGTTCGTTCGACCGACGGCGGACTGAACTGGGACTACTACTCGACGGTGGCGTTCAGCGCGGACGCGGCGGGCGAGGGGTTTGGAGAACCCGTCATGACCCGGACATCCGATGGAAACCTGCTGTGCGTTATGCGACGCGGTAGTGCTCTGCCGATGGCCTCCTGCCGCTCAACCGACGATGGACGCACCTGGAGCGAGCCCCGAATCCTGCCGGACGACGCCGTGAGCGTGTTCCCCGACCTGGTCCTCATGTCCAACGGCGTCTTGGCGCTCTCCAGCGGTCGGCCCGGCATCTACCTCAAGTTTTCAGTGGACGGAACCGGGGTGGAATGGACTCCTCGAATCACCCTTTACGAAGATCCGCATTGGCCCACCCCCGCCTCGACATGCGGCTACACGGCTCTTCGCGAAGTCGCGCCGGGACGTCTTCTGTGCATCTTTTCATTTCTCGAGAACCTTATCAAACCGGGTGCTGAAAGTCATATGCGAGCCGTGTTTATTGATATTTCAAGGAAAATGTAATTGCTTCCAGGATGGCGTGACCACTTCGTGCCTCCCCCGGCACACGGCGGAGACATCGATGTCGGAGCCTGGGCGAAACCGCGCGTCGAGAGGGGGTCCACGGACGTGGTTTGGATGTCATTCGGATTCCTCCTTGCTACCCGGCATGTCGGACGAAGGGGCTGCTTGATTCCCGGAAACACCCACGGCAGCCCGGCTGGACGCACGGTCGAGACCCTTTATAATGTAAGGAAACCATTCGAAGAGGTTGAGAACCGAGGACGACGACGCATGACGGACAAGGCACGACGGATTCACCGGCCACGCGGCTTTACTCTGGTGGAGCTTCTGGTGGTCATTGCGATTATTGGGATTCTCATTGCTTTGTTGCTCCCGGCCGTGCAGGCCGCCCGGGAGGCCGCGCGGCGAATGCAGTGCTCGAACAATTTGAAGCAGTTCGGGCTCGCCATGCACAACTACCATTCGGCGATGAACTGTTTTCCGCCCGGTTTCGCGGTCATCACCGAAACCGGTTCCATCGGTGGCGGCTGGGCTTGGGGCGTCTACCTCATGCCGTATCTGGAACAGAGTTCGTTGCAGGGGATTCTTAGCCCCTCCGAGTTCACCCTGAACCAGGTCGTCAATGATCCGGGGCTTCTGAAGATGCTTCAGGAGAACCTCGCGATGTTTCGTTGTCCCAGTTCGACGATTCCCGAGTTAAGGGAGCATCAGGGTGGGGGCAGCCAAATGGTCGCGACGAGTACCTATACCTGCTGTCGAGGGTTTTTTGACCTCGGCGGGGCAGCTCACCTGAACGTGAAGAATAACGGCGCGTTCTACGGGGCGAGCCGAACCACGATCCGCGATGTTTCCGACGGAACGAGCAAGACGTTCGCTATCGGAGAACGTACCAATTTCGGACTCTACCGCGATGATCCGAGCAAGTGGGCCTCCTGGTGCGGTCCCGGCGGACTGGGCATCGGCAGCACCGTCAGCAGTTCCGTCGCGCGGCATATCGCGGACATGGACGTTTCTTCCGATCCGAACGTCGTCCATACGTTCGCCAGTGACCATCCCGGTGGTAGCAATTTTCTGTTCCTTGACGGATCCACCCACTACATCAGCGATGACATCGAGTCCCGGAACGACCAGGGCCTCAACCCGCGGAGTACCGGCGGCCCTGCTTCGTTTAACGCGGCGGCCGGGGGAATGGGCGTTTACCAGTTTCTCGGCGTGATCAACGACGGCCAGATGATTTCTTCCGACGCCTACTAATCACCAAGGTCTTATGTCTTGCTTGAAATACCATTTCGCGCTCATCCTCGCGGCGATCATGCCCGCGGTCGCCGCGGCGCAGCCCTCGACCGTCCCGAAGGGATTGCGCGGGGAGCAGGAGGCCCTTCCCAGCCGTTATCCGTACGTCGTCGCTGACGCCCTGAAGCATTGTGCCCCCGCGAAAGGGTTTTGGGTCGATCTTGGCGCCGGGAAGGGGCAGGTGGCGATCCCGCTTATCGAAGCGACCGATAACCCTGTCGTTATGGTGGACCCGAACGCCGAGGCAATGACCGAGGGGCTGACGGCGGCACGCGAGAAAGGCCTCGAAACGCGTCTCGGCGCGGTCGTCGGCGTCGCGGAAGAATTGCCTTTCCCTGACAATTCCGTCGATTTCGTCATTAGTCGCGGATCAATTTTCTTCTGGGACGACCCTCCCCGAGGTCTCCAAGAGGTCTATCGGGTGTTGCGTCCCGGTGGGTGCGCGTATATCGGCGGCGGTGCCGGCAGCGGTTATCCGGCGTGGGCGACCGAAAAGCTCATTGAGCGGCGGAAGAAGGCGATGGAGGGGGATGAAGCCGAAAAGTGGAAACGCTTCGTCATGCTGCGACGACCCGAGCAAATGAAAGAATGGGCCGAAAAGGCCGGTCTGCGCGACTACACCATCCTCGGCGCCGGAGCCGTCTCCGCCTCGGATACGCGGGTGGGACAGGGGGAGTGGATCGTATTCCGCAAGCCGGAAGAATGACCAATCCGCTCGCTCGGGTCCCCGTCATTCCTCCGCCTCGAGCAAGACGGGAATGCCCGTTCGTTGTCCGTTCCGGATTACTTCCAGCATGATCCGTTGGCCAGGACGTTTTCGGTCGAGTTCGTCGAGCAACTCGTCCACCGATTTCACCGGTTTGCCGTCGATCCCGACAATCAAATCGGCGTTACTTCGGTCCAGGTATTTCGTCTCGTAGACGGCCGGTCCGAACTTCTTCTTCTCCGTTACGATTCGAAAACCGCGAAGCCCCGATTTATCGGCGGGCCCCTCCGGGACTACCGAGACGACGAGGATTCCCTTATCCGTCTGCGCCACGTCAGCCAGGCCCAAATAGGGCCGGATCACGCGCCCCGTATCGATAAGCTGCGGAACGACCCTCGAAATCGTGTTCGAGGGAATCGCGAACCCGACGCCGGCGCTGTCGCCCGAGCGGCTGGCGATTGCCGTGTTCATGCCGATTAACCTTCCGTGCCAGTCCAACAGCGGACCCCCGGAACTACCGGGGTTGATTGCCGCGTCGATTTGGATGATCGACTTGATCGTCCGCGCGCTCTCCCGACTGGGGAGCGAGCGGTTCAGGCTAGAAACGATTCCGGTCGTCAGAGTCCGCTCGAGGCCGAATGGATTTCCGATGGCAAAGACACGCTGGCCCACCCTCAGTCGAGAAGAATCGGCGAATTCAAGTGGAAAAAGCACGTCCGGCGGCGCCTCGACTTTGATAACGGCCACATCACTCGCCGGATCGGCGCCAACAGGTTGTGCCCGGTACGTGTTTCCATCAAAGAAGGTCACGCGGACGTCTTGTGCGTCCTGGACGACGTGGAAGTTCGTCACGATGTGCCCTTCCTTGTCCAGAACGCCGCCGCTCCCCTCTCCCTGGGAAGGGACGCGGAACCCGAACACCGCATTTCCCCTCGTAGAAACACTTCTGGTCGTAATGTGGACGACACTCCGGTTACAGCTTTCGTACACCGTCGCGTTTACAAGGCCTTCCGGGGTCAAGTCGTAGCTTGCCCCGGAAGGGTTAATGGGTATCTGATACCCTCCGCTCCCTTGGGGGGCGGAGCTGGCGACGACCGGCGAACCGGCTCCACCGGGAAGCGAGGGCTGGGCGAAAGCCGGAAGAACCGTCTCCGGCGGCTCGAACAAGAAAATGGATACCACGCCCCCGATCACACCGGAAGCTAGGCAAAGTGCTAAAGTTCTCCTCATGAGATTCCTCTTTCCTCGCGGTCGATGCCGCGTTTGAATTCGATCCCCGTTGTTGATCAAGTCCTTCATCTCTTTCCTGCATCCAGCCGGGTAACCACTAATAAGCCGGTATGCATCGCGTGGCATGGCGCTGCCAACATCTAAAACGAAAACTCCATTCAACCGGTTCGCGGCAGACACGAATGTCGGGCCAATTTAGCCCCCTCAGGTCACTTCCGAGCCCTCCATTGGAAACCCGTCCCAACGGTGGATCAGTGAGTTTCGCACCCCCAACTGATCGCAAATCCGTGACACGACAAAATCAATTAAATCCTGAATTGTCTTGACTCCGTGATAGAAGCCGGGCATGGCCGGCAAAACGATCGCACCGAATTCCGCCGCGAGCTTCAAGTTCGTCAACTGCACTAAGGAAAGGGGCGTTTCTCGGGGAACGACGATCAACTTTCGGCATTCCTTAAGGTGAACCTCCGCCGCGCGGTGTATAAGGTTCATGCTGGTTCCATGAACGATCGAGCTGAGCGTTCCACATGAACAGGGGCAAAGGACCATCCCATCAGTGAGGAAAGAACCGCTGGCGATTCTGGCCAAGTGGTCCCGATAGTGGTAGTAGTACAGTTTGCCCGGTTCCCCGGTATTGACGGAAAGCACGTTGCTTTTATCGCTCGAGATACCCGCCAGCGAACGGATTTCATTCAGGCGTCGATCGTCGAAATCGTCCGGCTCGCGGAGCATGAGCTGCCTGGGGTCGAAATCATCGAGATCGATATGAATATCGAGTTCTTGCGAGAGGACGGCCTGTCCGGAATTACTGATGCACAGATGCACGTCCACGCCGGCCGCGAGGAGGCATTCGATTAGGCGAAGGGCATACGTGGCGCCGCTGGCACCGGTGATCGCAACCACGACGTTTCGTTTCATTTCGTCCCTACATATAGGGTGGCAATCCCGAAGGTGAATCGTTTTATGAAAACGTCCCGCAATCCAGCGCCGCGCATTCGCTTCATCAAGTCCTCTCCTTGGGGGAAGCCCAGGACGCTCTCCGGTAAGTAATGGTACGCCTTTTGCGGACTCCCCGTCAAGAGCTGCCCCACAAGAGGTAGTAGAGATCGAAAATACCAGGCGTAAAGACGACCCGCCACTTTCCCTTGCGGCATCGAGAATTCCAATATGGCGACGCGACCTCCAGCTTGGCAAACGCGGACCATCTCGTTGAGTCCCTTTTGCGTGTCCCCCACATTTCGCAGACCGAACGCGACGCATACAATTTCGAAAGCACCATCGCGAAATGGCAAGCGACAGGCGTCCGATTCAACCAATTGAATCCGGTTCCCTTCGCTTCGGGACCTGCATTTCAGTGAAGCGATGTTCAGCATTTCACGGCAGAAATCGGTGCCGACCACCGAAATGTTCCGACCGCCGGCCCTTGCGTATTCCAAAGCCAAGTCGGCCGTTCCGGAGCACACATCCAGAATCGGCCCGCCGCTCGAAGGTTTTACCAAACCAGCCGTCCGGCGCCGCCATGACCGATCTATCCCGAGTGATAGGAAATGATTCAAAAAATCATATTTTCCTGCAATCGCCCCAAACATCCGGCGGATTTGCGTCGGATTTTTGGTTGTCGCGGATACCGGGTCGGTAGTATCTGGCGGAAGGGGCATGATCCGGAATTCCCTTGTGTAACCGAGCCGCTTTCGAGAGGCTGATATTGGCATTTCGGGCCTTTCTCCCTGGCGGCGGAGGCCCTCCGCAAACCGAGAGCCGCTCCCCCAATTGTACTTCGGTCCCCAACGCAATGCCCTTTCAACTAGATGTCTATGCCCTCCCTGATTATGTCAGTCCCGAAGACCTCGAAGGGGGTGTCGCCGTCGTCATCGACGTACTTCGCGCCTCGACTTCAATCGTTCACGCTCTTGAAGCCGATGCGAAAGACGTTCTTCCCTGCGTGGACGTTGACGAGGCGCGGCGGCTGCACGCGGCGCTTCGCGCTGAGGGGGCTCTTCTGACCGGCGAACGAAATGCCCTGCCGCTGGAGGGGTTTGACCTGGGAAACTCACCCGACGCCTTCACGCCGGAGGCGGTGCGAGGCCGTTCCGTCGTAATGACCACCACGAACGGTACAAGGGCGCTTGCCCGGTGCCGGCGGGCGAAACGGATATTCGTCGGGTCGTTCGTCAATGCGGCGGCAGTCGTCCGCGCCGTGTCTGAATCCGAGCGAATCCAACTGATTTGCGCCGGAACCGTCGGAGAGATCACCCGTGAAGACGTGCTTCTGGCTGGACTTCTGGTGGATCGACTGCTTCGCCTTGGCGACAAAACGTACCAACTGAATGCCCAGGCAGCTACTGCTCTGGAGGGGTGGAGACATGTTTTGCCTGCCCCTTGTGCGGCGGATCCTACGGGAGCGGTCATTCCAGAATTGGCTCGGGTGCTTCGTACCACTCTAGGGGGAAGCCGTGTCATTCGCGCGGGCTGTGAGGACGACATCGACGCAGCGGCGAGGCTCGATCGGTTCTCGTGTGTTCCAGAGCTGTTGCCGGGCGATTTTCGCATTGTGCCAAGTCGGAGTGGGTGAACCGCTCGTGACGCACTGAATGATCGGCGAGCAAAAGATCATTCCAAGCCAAACTGGCCTAGACACGAAGCCCGGAATCCGTATCCTACGCAGGCCTCATTCCTGTTGTTCCTCCTGATCGGCGGGCGCTTTGCTCGACGAGTTTATGAAAGGTACTCTCGCGGCTTCCATCCTGGTTTTGATCCTTGCCGGCTGTAATACGGCGGGTCCCGCGTCGACCACCGATCCGTTCTTCGGGCAGACTCGCGTGCCGCCTCCGCCAACCGGGACGGCTCAGCCGATTCCTCCCGGGAGCAATTACTACCAGGCACCACCCCCCGGCATCCCCTCCGGCGCCCCGGTAACCCCGCCGGGAGCGACGCTTCCGGAGTCTCCCCAGAATCCGCCACAAACGAATCCCTACATTCCGCTCAACGGGACTCCGGCGAGTCCCCACCAGCCTTATCCGGCGTATCCCCAGTATCCCCAGCCGATGCCCAATCCGGCCCACCCGCCAGCCGGCTCCGCTCCCAATCGAGGGCTCTCGCCGACGGATCCGTTCCCCAACGCCGGTTCCTCCGTCGCGCCGGTCGGGCGAGGAAACGCCCACTCAACGAACGGGGACGAACGCCCTTTGAATTCGGATTCGTCCATCGCCCAGACGGCGGTGCGGGGATCGCAAGGGTCGCGAGTGATCGTTCCGGAGAAGGCCTTCGTTTGGCAGGAGACTCCCCGAAGCGAGCGGGCCACGTTCGGAGCGGATTCCACGTCGTCCACCGGGGGTTCGTTGCCGCTCTCCGGCGCGCCGTTGAATCCTCGAGTCGCGACCGCTTTCGACGCTTCGGATCGGCCGATTTCGGATCGGGAACGCATTACAAGGACCGTCGGCCCCGGCGGACGAATCCTCGGTGGTGATCAGGCCTCTTCGGCGGGTTCTTCCGGCGGAGGATCAACCGCCCCCGGACGGTCGGGGCCAACCGCCCCCGGGTATTTGCCCCGCAACAACCGGGTTATCGACATCATGGACCTCCCCCCGGCACGTCAACGGACGGACCCAAACGTCCGCCCAACCTCGGCCAGCGAGCCGCTTGAAGGCGAGTCGGAAAGCAATATCTACTTTCGGGATTCCAATTACCGTCCCTCGAACGAGATTGCCTCGCCCGGGGTGACGGTCCAGCATATCGGGTCGCCGTCCAGCAATACCTATCGCGGAACGCTCGGTTATTCTCAGACGCACCGCCGTTGGTGCCTGGATCTCGACCCGCAAAGGGCACCGGAGGGAATTGAGGCGAGGCGGATTCTTCTGGCCGACGATTTGCTCCTCTCGGGGCTGGAGAGGGGCGATTATGTGGAAATCGAAGGGCGGCTCGAACCGTCCGACGCGAGTTCGGTCGAATTCCCCGTGGTCAAGGCCCTCAACGTGCTTCAGTTCCGCAAAGGTCGCTAAGATACCCGCAATATCCGACCGTTGCGTTCGCGGCTCTCGTGCGCTTGAGCATCACGAAGCCCCTCCCGGCGAACTCGTGGGCGAGTGCTTGAAAACCCCTCGGGCGGTACTCGCGGGACGTGGACCGGGTTCAACCCGGGGAGAAGGACCATTGGACGGGATCGTGAGACTCACCCGAGTGGAAGAAGGAGAAGAATCGCAAGACAAGAACCGGCGGAGTATTATGGTAGTATTATGGTTTCGAGCAAACCATTGCTGACCTTGCCCGTCCCTCCCCGCCGCGTCACCGTCTCGCGCTCGCACTTACGTTCTCGCTCCCGGCCGGCGGCATGGGCCGACTTCTACCTCCATCGTCGCGAGGGGGAAATGCTGCTGGGCGCCGTAGACGTCGCGGTCCGACGGCGAACCGCTGCCGGTTGCTCTCGGGAGGGATATCTTGATGGTTCTGATTCGCTCGAAGGGAAGGATGCGGACTGATTCCCGCGGAACGCCGTAGAGGGAGGCGATCGCGTCCTCGGTAAAGGAGTCACTCGCAAGGACTCCGGCGAAGGCGGTATCCTCGGTGAACATGAGGTCGATGGTGAGCGTAAAGGGACCGGCGTTCTTGCTGCGGACGACGGTGGCCCAGTCGTAGAGCCGTTTCTTCACCACGTTTGGATCTCCACTGGGAAAAGGACGTCCTCTTCATCGGTTTTCATCAGATGGTAGACGGCGAATTCAAAGACCGGACCGCCGCGGAAATCAGAAGGAGAAAACGGGAAGGCGAGATTCCCGGCCGTGGTCTTGCGGCCTTCAAAAGCTTGATGCAGCGCGGTGGAACGCGCCAGGCCGAGCACGGTATCGGCGTGGTCCTGCGTTGGTGCGACCGCTTCGATGACGATTCCCATCTCGTGCGGCAAATCAGCGGCCGTTTCTCTCTCGCCCAGAACCGCGTCGCGGCCGAACCGGAGGAACCGCAGTGAGTACTCCTTCGAATCGAGCACGCCCCGCAGGTTTCTCTCCACCGCCTCGTGGACATTCCGTTCAATGGCATCCCACCGCTCGATCGCCGCCGGATCGCGGACGCCCGCGATGGTAACCGCGCGATACCCGACCGGCCGGGCACCTTCGATCTTAATCGTCTTCGCTGCCGGCGGAATCAGGCGGCTTCCCGACACGCGAACGCGGCGCGCGTCGATCGCCTCGAACGAGCAGTCCGAAAGATCAATCTTCCCTTCCGGTTCGTAGAAACAGTTTGGATCCGGCTGCTCGTACAGGGAATGGGCGGCAACCGTCTCCGGCGTGCAGGCCTTCGTCGCGTTGGCCGGCGCGACCACGAAATGGTCTTTACGAAGCGTGCAGATCAACCCGTCGTTCGCCCCCCCCGGCGTTGCGCAGAGCGTGCCGCACTCGGCGATCTTCGCGCAGTGCATCGCCAGACCCCCGTCGAAGCCGCGCGCCATCGGAACCGCGGCGAAAATGGCCGTATCGCAGCAACGCCCCGCGACGATCACGTCCGGTTCCATCGCCAGGGCTCTTTGAAGCGGGCCGGTCCCCATCTGTCCGACCAGGTGGGAGCAGTCGCGGATCGCCTCGATGCTCAACGCCAAAGGGGGCCCGCAAGGCGTGATCCGCCCTTCGTCCAGCGCCTTCTCCACCAGGCCGGCGTCCAAATCGGCACGAATAACAGCCACCCGAGGATGCAGGCCGTGCCTTTCGGCGATTTCACGGAGGATGGAGAGGAACCACTCCACGTGCGGCGCGGCACCGCTGCCGCCGGCGGTTCCGACGATGAGGGGAATCCCCTTCTTCTGCGCCGAGAGAAGGGCCGGCTCCAGGTCGCGTAGGACGGACATCCGCCCCACGAAGGGTTTGCCGCTTCCCAGGTAATAGGGGCCCGGATCGGTGGAACCGCTATCCACCCCGATGAAGGCCGGATTCGCGGCGATTCCCCGTTTTAGGCTTTCCGGAGGGTAGCCGTATCCGAGCATTCCGCAGAGCGAAAAATAGGTTAATACATCCTCCGCCACGATCTACGTCCCCCTCGATGCCGCGTTGACTTGGGTGTATTTGTAGTTTGCCGGAATTCCCAAAGCCTCGCGCGCCGCTTCGAACCGGGCTTCGACTTCCGCGTCGAGGTTCTCGAAGTAACTGTTTCCGCGCGCGTCGATCGCCACGAAGAACGGCCCGAACCGTTCGACCTCGAAGACCCACGTCGCCTCGGTCTTGCCCAGTTCCTCCAGGAAATGGACCTCGCGGACCCGGCGAACCTGCTGGGCGAGTTGATTGCCACACAGGCCGATCTTCGACAGAAACACGCCGCCGACCTCCGCCAGGGCCGCGGCCGTCTTCGGGCCCATCGTCGTCTTGCCGATGAGCGTCCGCAATCCCAGCTTCCGCACGACGTCACCGCCGTAGCGCTCGAAACGGATACTCGACGTCGGCTCGATACTGACGATTTTCCAGCCGTCCGGATCGCGCCGCATGACCGGCCCGACATGGAAGAAGGCATTGACCTCCGCGTAATCGAGCGGCGGAACGATCTCCTCTTCCATCGCGCGAATATGAAACCGGCTGCGTCCCGTGAAGATCGTCCCGGTGACGGTACAGAGGTCACCCAGGCGAAGAATCCCGGCTTCGGATTCGCTCAACGGAAGGTGCAGTTCTCGGATCGATTCGTTCATGGAAGCTATTGGATCGGGAAATGGTTGATTTCGGTGCTCCGCGAGGAGTCTCTCGGAGACTGCTGTTCCGGCCTAGCCCGCGTAGGTTATGGTATTATCCGCGCCGACCGTTGCCGTCCAGCGGCGGCCGACGAGGCACTGGGCGTTCACGGCGACCGGCAGCGCGGCCGTGTGGGTGAGGGCCGTTTCAATATGGACCGCCATCACGGCGTTCCTTCCCTTCGAACCCATCGGGCCGATGCCGAGTTCCTTGATCGCCGCGACGAGCCGCCGCTCTAAGGCGTCGATCTCCGAATCCCGATGGGGCGTTCCCACCCGGCGAAGGACGGCCGCCTCCTTCGCCATCTTGACGCACAAGTCGGCCGTTCCACCGATGCCGACGCCGATAATCGCCGGGGGGCATATCTTTCCGGCATAGCAGCCGTCTCGGACCGAATCGAGGACGAACTTCATGATCCCCGTCTCGCCGTCGGAAGGGAAGAGCATCCGGTAAAACGTCCCGAAGATCTCCGAGCCTCCCCCCTTAGGAGCGGCCACGATCTCCAGCCCCTCGCCATCCCCTTCGAACCGCAACTCCACTTTCGGCATCCCAGGTCCACAGTTGTCGCCGGGGTTGTGTCGCGTGAGGGGGTCGACCATGGTCGGCCGCAAATAGCATTCGTCCGTGACGCACCTCGTCGCCTTCCTGGCGGCCTCCCACAGCGTCCCGAATCCCCCTTCTATGGTGGCTCCGTTTCCTGATGTTACGAAGAAGAGCGGGAAACCGGTATCTCCACAGACGAGCCCTCCGGCGTCCTGCGCCAGCCGTGCGTTCTCTAGACTTACTCGAAGTTGTTCCACGGCAATGGGTTCCGTCTCGTCGTCTTTCGCCGCGCGGAGTGCCGCCTCGACATCCGGCGGCAGTCGGGTCGCGGCCAGACGCATCGCTTCGGCCATGGCCCGAACGAGGGTGGATCGATTGATCAACTGGTTTGCTCCCATTGGTTGGGCGTGAAAATGCCTCTATTGGTCACGATTGTATACTGTGTGCAATCTGGATGCAAGGCGTTCATCGGAAGGCTCTACTGCTCCGCCGGCTTGGGTTGCCCAGAGACGGCCGACAATCTGGCGCCGCTGGCGGAGTTGATTGCGAGGAGCGAGAAAAGATTGGAAACTCCCTATTTATTCCAACGTGCCGCGGGAAAAGACGGAGGCCCGTCTTGACGCGTACCAACCGATCGCATGCGATCTTCCCGGGTCGTATCGAACGCATAGTGGTACTGCGACTTCGGGTGGGCCACCGAGACCGACAGCGCTGGATGAACCGCGCGGGGCAACGCTGTCGGACGGATAGAGCGTAACCCAAAGAAGGACGCGGCGAATGTCAATTCACGGAGGGCCTCGCCGCCGCAGCTCGTGGGCCGTTTTGATGTCCAGGACGGGCGTCCCATCGAACGCGTCGAGTCCTTCCACCTCGATGATGTTCTCGTCGACCCCCTTCACCGTACATCCGGTCAGGCCGATGAGGTTGGGTCGCATGGGGGAACGCGTCATGAAGACGCCTCGCAACGGGTTCTTCGGGTTTCCCTGGGGGTGGACCTGGAGAATAGCCCGCTTCTGCGGCGTGTCGTTGCGGTCGAACCACCAGAGCACCCAGATCGGCTCGCCCGCCTTCATGCCGAGCGTGGCCGGAATGTACTTCCGGTCGAGGACGATCGTCTTCTTGGAGTCCTTTTCCCGGACCCGGCCGATCGGGAAGACCGTGTATTGCTCGTTTTTCTCCTCCCTGCGTCGCTCGGCAACCACTTCGCGGACGGCCAGATCCTTACCGACGCGGGCGATGCGGAAATCCCCCTGGTGACAGCCGTCGGCGAACCGCGCATGCGGCAGCGTGAAGGCGGCCGTCTTCCAGCGCCCGTCTCCGGTGAGCGTTTCCTCGCGCGATGGGAAGAACTGCCGCGCCAGTCCCCCAGCGGTCTTGTCGGCCGAGTCGTACTCCACCCGGAACGCACCGGGTGCGTCGTCGAAGTAGGTGATGGCAACTTCCACCGTTTCATCCCCGTCGCACAGAAAACGCGGGTGGGCGTCGAAATAGAGGTATCGTCCGTCGCCGTGGCGGTTTTTCACCGTTACCCAGGCATTTTCCATCTGCACCTCGCGGACCTCGAAGAGGCCGTCACCGTCCGGGTTGGAAAGTATCGTCAGGCCTTCGGAACCGGCCGGAGTCGCCGAGACGCGGTCCAGCGGCGGGACGGTCGTGACGGAGCGCTGCTTGGCGCGGAAGGCGTCGGAGTATTTCCTCGTCAGTTCGATGTACTTCCGCCCGTGTTCTTGGGATTCGCAGACTTCGGTCCCCTCGTGGAATTCGTTCCAGGTTTCGACGTGGACAAGCCAGGGGCGTGTTTCGGGATTCCGGGCCAGGAGCATTTCCCAGGAATAGGCATAGAACCGGCCGTCTTCCCGGTCACGGACCAGGGGGGCGCGCCCCGGAACCGCCGAATGGTCATAGCCGGGCCCGACCGCGGCCGTGTCGAGGATTTTTGGAGAGAGTGCCGCCCCCCACTGATACTCGCTATCGGCCTCGCCCGGCCAATCGGTCATTTTGACGAGGAAGAGGTCGGTGCCGAACTCCTCTTGAAACCGCTTTCGGACGTGGGGAAACAGGGTGCCATCCACTCCGGCGGCGAAGGCGGCCGTGTAGAGGAAGAGGAGCGGCCTGCCGTCGACGGCCGCGCGGTCTTCCGGCGGAACGAGGGAGAAAAAATCGCGAATCGTACCATAGAACCACTCCTTCCCCTGGAGCGTGGTCAGGTCGACATGGGCCCCTTCCGCGTTGTACCGGAGCGTGCTGGTGTCGTAGAACATGCCGATCGCCGGAGCCTCTTCGCCGGCGGCGAGCATTTTCTGCCGCGCGGCGACCATGTTCTTCACGGCCGTGTTGTCGTAATGTTCCGGACTGCCGGGGATTCCCCAGTAGACCTCCATCGCGACGTCGATGCCGGCGGCGCGCATGTCGCGAAACTGAGCTACGTGCCAGTCGACGTTGTTGTAGCTAAACCCGTCAAGGGTCGGCGGATGGTCGGTGAGGGCGTCGGAGCCGTCGGCGTTAAGGATGTGCGCCTTGCTCGGCGCGTCGTACCAGCAGAAATAGGTCGTTACGACCAGTGGTTCGCCGGAAGGAAATCCGCGCGGCGCGGCGGGGCCCACCGGAATCGGCCGCGCATACGGCCCCGGAGGCGGAGGGAGTACATAATCGTCCGGAAGCCCGGCGGCGAACAGGAGAGAACATAGGAGGGTGGGAATCGGGGTCATGACGTTTGTCCTTTGTTATCACTGCCCCGACTGAAAGTACGACTCCTCATAGGGTTGGATCACGACGAACCCGTTGCCGTCGAATTCCATCTGGAATGACTCGCCGCTGCCGCGTCCGAAGAACGTCTTCAACGAGATGTCGGTCCGGAAGTTGGGTTGGAGCGTGCCGGACCAGGCGACCGTGGCGTTCGGATCGGTGACCACCGGATGGCCCGGAATGACCTGGAGGGTGATCGGATCGTAGTGGGTGGTCAGGGCGATCATGCCGGGACCTTCGAGGCGGACGTTGAAGAGCCCCCCGGCGAGCATCCCGGCGATCTTGCGGAGCATCTTGATATCCCACCGGACGGTCGACTCGAAGGCCAGGATATCGTTCCCGTTGACGTAGATCGCCTCGTTGCCGAGGTTCAAGATGGTCACCTTTTTTCCCAGGTCCGCCAGATAGAGCCGGCCGACCCCCTCCGCCTTCGTCAGCCGCGCCCCCTCCCCGCTGACGGCCCGCTTCAGGAACTTGCCGATTCCGTGCTCCAAAATTCCCTCACGGGTGAACTTGATGCGTCCCACGTACGAAACCATGGCCCCCAGCTTCGTCCAGACGAGGCCGTTGAGATTGACTTCGAGAATCCGCTCGGTTTCCAGCTCGAAGAATCCTTGCCCGCGGTCTCGTTGGGCGGTGGCTTCCACGAATTCGGCCATGGTGTAGCGATTCATCATTCCATTCCTGAGTGAGATTTCACGAAAGACCGGCTCCAATCTCTCATAACATACCAGATGGGTGACGGTCCCGCAATGCGTCCTATGGCGGGTTGGGTCCTCAATCCGCATATCCCTCGCGTCGGAAGACGCGGATGAGTCTCTCAACCACCGGTCCGGCCGCCTCCGCGGCGTCGCCGGCATGCTCCAAGACGACCGCGAAGGCGTAGCGCGGCGAATCGGCCGGGGCGTAGCCGGCGAGCCAGGCGTGAGGGGGACCGCCGGCCGTCTGCGCGGTGCCGGTCTTGGCGGCGACCGGTACAGGGGCCTCGTTAAGAACGGCGTACGCGGTCCCTTCCGGATCGCTCACGACTCTCCGCAGGGCGTCTTGGAGGAAATCGACGGTGTCGGGGGCCAAGCCTGAAATGGACCGCGAGACAATCGCGGCGGCCATCTCATCCCGTTCGGGAATTACCACGCGTGGATTCACCAGATGCCCACCGTTGGCGATGGCGGCGGCCAATCGGGCGATCTGCAGAGGCGTAGCCGTCACGGAACCTTGACCGACGGCCGCCATCCGCGGTGACGCCGTTTCGTCTGAGATTGGTAAGTTCCCCGAGGCTTCCGACGGCAAATCGACGCCGGTCGGTTCACCCAACCCGAACCGCAATGCCCAGTCCCGAAGCGGATCAGTTTTGAGAGACTCGGCCCAATGGAAGAAGTAGACGTTGCAGCTCTTCACCAGCGCGTCGTCGAGCGCGACTGCGCCATGACCAATGCCAAGTCGGGTGAAGATCGCGCAGCGGAAGGTATTCGGCTCGTGGAGAAATCCGCGGCATTCGTGTGGCGCCCGCGGGTCCACCGTTGCCTCCTCCAACAATGCCGCCGCCGTTACGATCTTGAAAACGGACCCAGGGGGGAGTTGCATCCGACAAACGCGATCGAACAGGGGCGCCGAAAGGCTCGAAGTCAGTTCCCGAATCGGTCCCGGATCGCCCCTTTCGAAGACATTGGGGTCGAATCGCGGCGCGGAGGCGGCCGCGATGATTGCCCCGGTTCTGACGTCCATGATGACGATTGCACCGCCACCGCGGCCGGAGTCGGCGGACATGGCGTCGCGCCGCGCGATCGCGTCGTCGAGCAGCGTTTGCGCGGCTCGCGCGATAGCAAATCGCAACGTCAGCCGGACGTCACGGCCCGGAACGGCCGGGCGGAGCGTGCGTTCCACGTTGAGCCGTCCCTTGCGGTCCGTTTCACGAAGGAGAACACCGCGACGGCCGCGGAGCACCCCTTCGTACTGCAGCTCCACGCCCATCCTGCCGACACGTGTATCGAAGGAAATCCCTTCTTCGTCGGAGAATTCCTCTTCGCGCACCGCTCCAAGGTGGCCGACAAGATGCGGTGCAACGGCCGTGGGATAGGTCCGCCGAGGTTTCCGCCAAATCTCAACCCCCGGGAATCTCCCCCGAGCGGCCTCGATCTTGGCGGCCGCCTTTTCCGATACATCCCACACGACCGGATGCGCCCTTGTCTCTTCGGCCACGATGATCCGTCGCGGAGGGACGGGCTTCGAGGGATTTGAATCCGCCGCCAAGGTGTTTCGGCGGTTCACCGCGTCCGAGATGCGTTCGACGCGGATCTGAATACGCCGGCACCGAGAATCCCACTCTGTTTGGGGGATATTGCAGATCGCCGCTAGTTTGGCGTGCAAGTCCGTTCGCTCCGCGAGCAGTATCCGCCTGGCGGTGGCAATACACCGGGGATCCCCCCGGTCTTTCGTATCGAGACGCCGCCGGATTTCGCGGTTTAGCCAGCGCTCGTTCGGCGGTGATTCGAGATACCGATACTCGATCGCGACGACGGGGCAAAGCCGGTCCTCCGCGAGTATGACCCCTTCCGCCGAGAGAATGCGTCCTCGTGACGCCCCAACGGCGATTTCCTTTCGCAGCGGTCTGGCCGCCATCGTCCGAAACGTATCACCGTAGGTCCACTCCAGAAACACAAATCGAACAAACACCCCGGCCAGGAGGCAACAGAAGGACAAAAATGCCACCTTGAACAGGGCACAATACCCCTCTGTAGTCTGTATCCTGTGTAGCTCGGTCTTATTCTCGTCCTGACTCACGATTCTTCCATTCTCGATCCCCATTGGGCAGAAGCATAAGCGAACACATTTTCGCCCCTTTTTCCATAGATGGCAACAAGAGCGACTTCCTCTGCGTCACTGGGGCTGATGGTAACGGTCCACGGCCGTATGGGGGGACTCGAAATAAACCCGCCCCACGAATCGCCTTTTTTTCGCCATGCTCGGCGTGAAGTACTTTCGGGCTCTTCTCTTTGCGCGGATCATTTGCACGCGCCGTCACCCTTCCTTATAATGAGCCACGCGGGATCGTGAGATTCCCGGTTCGTGGTGGTTTGCAATCGCGAGGTCCTTCCCATGCGTTGTCCGGCGTTCCCATTTTATTCGTTTTTTCTTCTTGCGGCCATCCTTCCGACCGCCCGGGGAGCGGACTCTTTCGCTCCGCTCGAATTGGGACAAGTCCGCTACGGCGGTGAAATCGGCCGCCGGATGGACGTCACGATCCACAATAACCTTTTGAAGCTTGACGTCGAGAAGGACTTCCTCGCTCAGTTTCGCGAGAAGAAGGAAGGGGGCGGTTTCGTCGGTCTGGGAATGCTCATCGACGCCACCGTCGGTCTTGCCGCCTACTCGGACGACCCGGCGGTGAGAGGGCTCAAGGATACGCTCATCGAGGAATCTCTGAAACACCAGGAATCCGACGGTTATATCGGCATGGTTCGGCCCGAGAACCGCCTGTGGCATAATTGGGACATCCACGAGATGTCCTATTTCGCCCAGGGACTGTTGCGCGACTACCGCGTCTTCGGAAACGAACGGTCGCTTGACGCGGCGGAGAAGATTCTGCGGTACATCGTCGAGGGCTGGAAGAAGGACCCGACACGGAGTCCCGACGACAACGTGATTACCACGCGGATGTCGGTCACCGGATTCGAGCCGGCCCTCCTGCAGGCCCATGAGGCGACCGGCGATGACTACTATATGGATGCCCTCCTCGATCTGCGCCAGTTTCATCAATGGGATCCGGAAATCGTCCAGGGACGTCACGGAAAGATCGAAGGCCACGCGTATTGCCATACCTCACGATTGATCGGACAACTTTGGCTTAACCGTATCCGCCCCGACAGGAAGCTGGTGGAGGGTTCGCGCGAGTTGATGGAATTCCTGATAAACGGCGACGGGCTCGTCATCTGCGGCACGACCGGTTTCTGGGAGTGTTGGCACGACACTCAGGAGGGTCTCTGTCAACTAGGTGAAACCTGCGCCACCGTCTACTTGCTCCGGTTCTGGCACGAACTGCTCTTGATGGACGGCGACTCCCTGTATGGAGATCTCATGGAGCGGGCGATCCAAAACGCCCTCTTTGCCGCCCAGTCCCCCGACGGACGCCGGCTCAGGTATTACGTTCCCTTCGAGGAGGCACGGGTCTATTTCCCTCTCGATTCGTACTGTTGCCCGAATAACTACCGCCGGGGCCTTTCCGTACTCCCCTTGATGGCCTACTATACGGCCGATGGGGGCCCCGTCGTGAATCTCTACACGGCGTCGACGGCGGATATCCCGCTTACCGATGACCTGAGCGTTACGCTCGAGCAAAAGACCGACTATCCGAACACCGGCAAAGTCACGCTGATCGTCAATCCGTCGCGAGAAGCGGCATTCCCGGTGCGGCTGCGGATTCCGCGGTGGTGTGAAAAGGCATCCGTCGCGATCAATGGCGCAGCGCTCGACGAGGAGCCGCGCGGCGGCCGGTTTCACGTCGTCGCCCAGACTTGGAGGAAGGGGGATCGAATTGAACTGGATATGCCGATGAAGCCGCGTTTCGTCAAGGGTCGCAAGGCACAGTCCGGACGCGTTGCGCTGATGTGCGGTCCGGTCGTCTTCTGCCTCGGCGGCGAGGACTCGGCGAAATACGACATGAAGGCCCTGCGGCGGCTCACCGTCAAGCTCGACACGCTCGAAGGTCCCTTCCCGAGCGCCGCGGTTCGCCCCGGCGGTCAGGCATTCCGGGTGAAAGCCTGGGACGCGGAGGACAACTACCCGTTCGCCAACGCCGCCGTCGAACTCACTCTTGCCGAATACCCCGATCCGGACACGCGACAGACGTACTTCCGCGTGAACAACCGCGACGACGAGCGGCTTTCGGAGGACGAGCTGGTGGGGCTGGAAACGTACCGGCGCGCTCAATTTGCTCCCGGCGAACCAACTTGTCAATAAACGGCTCCATGAACCGTTCCAATCGCGGCATCATACGGTTAAAAACCTGCGGCGCTACGTCGCATTCGGCCAGCAACGCCTCCTTGCGATCCTCGAATCCTCTGGCTTCCATGTCTGTGCTCCTTCCATGTAACATGATCCAGGGAACTCCACGGAAGGCTTTGATGCAAAAGTACTTGCGTCAAGTCAATAGAAGTTAAACAGTCGAAGTAGACGGTTGTCACGGTTCGGGCCCGCATCGCGATACCACGCGTGAGAGGGGTCTCTTGATGGAAATCGCGTCGTCGCGGTTCTGGCAGGGACTTCAGATGGTCTCTGAGGGCATGAACGCGTGCCTGCAAACCACTTGTTTGGGTTATTGTTTGCAGCGCGGTTACTGGTATGCTGATAAGCTGGTGTCTTTCTGCCAGCATATCTTCACTTCCGTCCCGGGGGTGTTGAATACTCGTTCTGACGTCCGCGGCCGGCTCTCTTGGTTGAGCCAAAGCCATCGTGTTCTCACTTTTTCGAGGAGATTGTGCGATGAGGCGTTTTGAGAGAATGTCGGCTTGTGCGTTTCTGTTCGGCGTGGCGTCGTGCCTGGCGGCATTTCCCGGCCGGGCGGACGCGGTCAGTCTTACATGGGACAACGGCGGCGGCGACAACAACTGGTTTGGCGCCGCCAACTGGGATCCGGACGCGGTTCCGGGCTACACCGACGACTTAAGCGTTCTCGAGGGTACGCCCATAGCCACCACGGATGTCATGACCGCTAACGGGGGCTTGATCCGTGTCAGCGGTGCCGGGACCTCGTTCACCGTCACCAAGGCACTCATCGTGGCCTACGCCGGCGTCGGCACGCTGAACATCACGGACGGCGGAAGCGTTTCGAGCGACATTGGTGGCGTGGGTGTGAACCGCTACGCGGAGGGCACGGTGATGGTAAGCGGTACCGGCTCGAGATGGACGAACGATCGTCATTTGTCCATTGGCACAATGGGCCGCGGCACGCTCACCGTCATCGACGGCGGCGCCGTACACGATGTGACCGGCTACATCGCCTCCTACCCCGACTCGGCCGGGACGGTGACGATTGGCCCGGGATCGCAATGGACCAACAGCGGGAACTTGTACGTCGGCGGCTTGAGCGAAGCCGGGGGAAATGCCGAATTGACCGTCGCGGGTCTGGTAACGGTCGGCAACACGCTCATGCTCTGGAATACGAGCACCATCACACTCGACGGCGGACACGTCACCTGCGGGTTTTTTGACAATTCGCACGGCGGCACCTTCACCCATACCTCGGGGACTCTGGAAGTCACTGGTACGTTTACTCCCGGCACGGCGGGTTACACGATCAGCGGCGCTGGCAATCCGACCGTCCGACTCGCCGGCGGCAGCGCTGCGCTATCCGATACTCTGTACGTTGGATACAGCGGCGCCGGCACGCTTACCGTCACCGACGGCGGTGCCGTGCGCGACCTCGACGGTTACATCGCCTCTCAAGCGGGCTCGGTCGGCGCGGTGACGATTGACGCCGCATCGGAATGGACCAACGACAGAGACATGTACATTGGCGGCGGCTTGACCACGGCCGGCGGAGACGCCGATTTGAACGTCTCAGGCCTCCTCACGGTCGCGAACAGGCTGAAGATATACGGCCCCGGTACGGTGACGCTCGACGGCGGACGGGTCGAGTGCGGAATCTTCGACAACACCCGCGGCGGCACGTTCCACTTCGACAGCGGGACCCTGGCCTTTACCGGCGACCTGCTGGTTAACTCGAGTACCCCGTTCGCCGCGGCCGATAACGATACCATCTCTTCCGCTCGCACGCTGGAGGTCGCCGGTGCGCTCACCGTCGGCGCCGGCGGCACGCTCACGGTCGAAGGCGGATACGTCACCTGCGGAAACTTCGAGAGCACCGGCGGGGACGCGTTCGTTTATAACACCGGGAGGCTGGATGTCGTCGACAGGCTCACGGTCGGCTCCGCCGGCGCACTCACGCTCGACGGCGGATATGTCGCGTGCGTGGACTTTGAGAGTACCGGCGGCGACGCGCTCATCCACAACGGCGGAACACTGGAAGTTGCGGACACGGTCTCCATCGGTGCCGGTGGTACACTCACTCTCGACGGCGCGAACGTGAGCTGTAGGAACTTCTACGACACCAGCGGCGGAGGGCTCATCTTCCACAACAACAGTAGCTTGACGATCAGCGGCGGCGTCTTCGTTGCCGGCATCACGGACTGGACTCTCGACGGTGTCGCTTCCGGCGACCTGCCGATCCTGAGACTCACGGCGGGGGCAACGGGCAATCTCGGCTCCAGAAACCTGAGCGTGGGCTACTCCGGCGCCGGTGCCCTCGAAATTCTTGACGGCAGCCGTCTGGTCAATGCGCGCGGCTTCATCGGCGGTGAACCGGGTGGAAGCGGCACGGTCACGGTCGCCGGGGCCGGGTCGACATGGAAGAACTACGCAAGTCTGAACGTCGGCCGCGAGGGCGCCGGAACACTCAATATCGCCGACGGCGGGGAGGTGGAAGTGATCGAGACCACCTAAGTCGCGTCCGAACCGGGCGCGACGGGGGAAGTCCATTTCGGCTTAGGTGGCGGAACCCTCTCGACCAGGTCGCTTTGCGTCTCGCCTGACCAATTGGCCGGTACGGGCACGATTTATACGCGTGGCCTGGTGAGTGACCTTGACTTGGTCTTCGACGCGTCGCACGGCTTGACGCAAGTGATTACGCTCGATGAGGAGGAGAACCAGAATATCACGCTCAACCTGGACATGAGCGATCCGGAAGAGCCGGGCACGCTCGGCGCGGGCTGGCGGGGGATCGGCTCGCTTGCCATCCGAGACGGCGTGGCGGTGCAATCACAAGACGCGTTCGTCGGTTACGGCGCGGGATCCGCGGGCGCGGCAACCCTCAGCGGCGCCGGTTCGACTTGGGCGATCGGGCGCTACTTCGTGGTCGGCTACCACGGGAGCGGCACGCTGGAGATCAGCGATGGCGGTCGCGCCGTCGCGGAATATCACTGCAGCATCGGCTTTGGTGCCGGCTCCAACGGCACGGTGACGGTGGACGGCGCCGGCTCCGAACTGGATGTCAACCGTTCCCTCTGCGTTGGAGGAACCACCGGCACGGCCGGCGGCGCCGGCAAGCTCGCGATCACCGGCGGCGGCACCGTTTCCGCTGGAAATGCCTTGATTTATGGACCGTCTTGCCTGGCGGTAGAAGTCGGCGACGGTAGTCGGTTGAGCGTCGGCAACACGCTCACCAACAACGGGACCATTCGCATCATCGCCGGGGCCGCTCCGGCGGCCGGCGGCGTCTACTCGCCCATTGCGGCGACGGGATGGTCCGGCAGCGGCGTCTATCAGGGCGTGGGGGGCACGTGGGATGATACCTCGCATGCGTTCACCGCGTCGGCGGTCGAAACCGGCGCGGCCGGTACCTCGGTCTCGATCGACCTGGCCGTCACGCAACGAATACTGGTCGATGACAGCGCCACCGGCCGGTCCGTGGGAATCAGCTTCCTTTCCACCGCGGCCCCGGCACCACTGGATCTCACCGCGACGCTCATCGGCGGCCCCGTCCTCGATGACTTGGAAGGGCTTCTGGAGCAAGGCGAGACCGTTCGCGGCGCGTGGCAGTTTGCGGCCACCGGCGCGTACAGCCCGGGCGATCCGGCCTATCTGTCGTTTGACTTGGGCTCCGGCCTTGCGCGCGACGCGATGGACGTGTGGTACCATGACGGAGCGGGCTGGACCGAATACGATGCTTGGGATATTACCTACGACGGCACCTATGCCGGGTTCACGGTGGAATCGCTCAGCGGCTACGCGATCACGACGATGGGCGACCCTTCGTTGCCCGGCGACCTGAATAATGACGGCCGCGTCGGCTCGGGCGACCTGGATACCGTTCGCGCTAATTGGGGACGCGCGGTGACGCCCGGGGACCTTGGCTCAGGAGATTCCAGTGGCGACGGAATCGTCGGTAGCGGCGACCTGGATATGGTGCGAGCGAACTGGGGAGTGGGTTCGTCCGCCTCGTCCGTGCCGGAGCCGGGGGGATTCGCGCTATTCGTTTTCGTTGGGCTGGCGGGTGCCTGTGCGCGAGCGCGCGTCGGGCAACGCGCCCGCTTGGCTGCAAAGAACGGCCCCGCACGGCATGAAATCGGCGGTGACGCAAGGTCAACGGCCGCGGCATGCGTCCTGGGGGCGGTGGTTGGACTCGCGCTGTTGCTCGGCGACTCGCATCGTGCCGAAGCCGTGTGTATCGATGATGGGACCACCATCACCTGCACAGGCGATCTCTCCGCGGGGGTCACATTCTCGTCGCCGCCGTCGTCGCCGAACCTGAGGATTCTGGACCTCACGGCGGACATAGAGCCGGTGGCCGGGGTGGACGGAGTGGCACTTCTCGGCAGCGGCGGAAAATCGCTGACGCTCGACTTCACCGGCTGGGGCCTCAACCCGGACGAGGAGTGGGCGATTCTGACTAGTGGCGACAGTGCGAGGGGGATCGATTTATGGACGGAGGCCAACAACGGCGCCAGCGGCACCAGCTCCCACCTCAGCGGCTGGCCGGGTGGCGCGGGCGGAAGCGTGGCGGTCGACAGTACCGGAGATATCTTCACGACGGGAGAAAACACGCAATGCGTCTCCGCCCAAAGCCGGGCGGGCAACGGCGGCAACGGGAAAGTCCCCACCTTTGGGAACGGCGGTGCCGGTGGTGCCGGTGAACTCGGCGGCGCCGTCGTCGTGGACGGCTCGGGGTTCCTCCACGCCACCGGCGCGAACGATTCGCACGGCGTGTATGCTTTGACTTATGCGGGCAGAGGCGGCAACGGCGCCAACGGGGGTGCCTTTGGCAAGGGGGGAGCCGGCGGAGCGGGGGGCGGCGGCGGTAACGTCACGCTCACCAACGCCGGGGGGATCGCGACCGCGGGCAATAGTTCCGTCGGAGTCTGGGGGTACAGCATAGCGGGCAGGGGCGGTAACGGTGGCGAAGAGAGACCCGGCGGACGGGGCGGCAACGCCGGCACCATGTTGATCGAGACCGCGAGCGCGATTTCGACTCTTGGCGAGTCTTCACCGGGTATCGTGGCCTACAACTTCGCGGGAGGAGGTGGAGCCGGCGGAGCCGGCTTGAACTACGGCAACGGCGGCGTGGGTGGTGCCGGGGGCGTCGGCGGCGCTACCACGATCATCGGCCACGGCGACATTACGACCAGTGGAACCTATGCCCACGGCATGCTGATATTGAGTGACGGCGGCCACGGTGGCCTCGGTGGCGCCGGCGGTTCCATCGAGGGTGCCGGGGGCCGGGGCGGCACGGGGGGGGGTGGGGGGTTGGGTCCGGGTCGGACGCACCCAGGAAGATCCGGACACCGTCTTCGGCGACTGGAACGTTACAACCTCCGGCTTAAGCGCCCACGCGATTTGGGCCACGAGTACGGGAGGTTGGGGAGGCAATGGCAGGGACCAGAACGCCGCCGGCAATGGTGGGGACGGCGGCAGTGTGGGGGTCTACACCACCGGCGCACTCGCGACGCAGGGCGAGGTGTCCGCGGGTATTCTTGCGTGGAGTGACGGCGGCAATGGCGGAAAGGGTGGGGACGGCGCGGGTATCAGCGGGCCCGGCTCCAAGGGGGGCGACGGCGGCGACGGCGGCTTCGTCGAGGTGCGAGGCAGCAGCGCAATCGACACCTTGCGCGACGATTCGATCGGAATTGTCGCGCTCAGCGAGGCCGGAACGGGAGGCGTCGGGGGCGAAGGGGTTACCGTCGGTGTCGGTGGCGACGGCGGGTTCGGCGGTCGCGGCGGGGATGTACGGGTAAACGGCACGTGGACGATCCAGACCCAAGGGTATGGCGCACACGGAATCGCCGCATCCAGTCAGGGTGGGGCGGGAGGAAGGGCCGGGACGGGAGGTTGGATCGCAGGCGGCGGCGGCAGCGGCGGCGACTCCGGCCACGGCGGAGGCGTCGAGGTCCTGTTCGGATCGTCCGCGGAGACGGGAGGATCCATCGACACCCGCGGTGAGGCGGCCCACGGCATCTTCGCGCAGAGCGTCGGAGGCCTTGCCGGGGCGGGCGCCGCGGGATCGAGCATTTTCTCGGCATCAGGCGGAAACGGCGGCAGCGCAGGAGGCGGAGGATATGTGTACGTCAAAAACCTCACGTCGATTACCGCTCTTGGTATGGGATCGGATGCCATTCAGGTTCAGAGCGTCGGCGGCGGCGGTGGAAGCGCGGGGCGGGGAAGCGGTCTTTTCAACGGCGGCGCAGGGGGAAGCCAGGCCGGCGGGGGCGGCGGTCCGGTCACTGTTGATAACAAAGGCACCCTCCAGGCCAGCGGCCGCGCGATCTTCGCGCAAAGCGTGGGGGGAAGCGGCGGGAACGCGCCCGCCCAGACAGGCGCGTGGGCATCGATCGGCGCCACCGGCGGCACCGGTGGTAACGCAGAGGTAGTCGCGGTCCAAAACCGGGGCCGGCTCACTACGTCTTGCGACAACTCGCACGGGATCTTCGCACAAAGCGTCGGCGGGGGCGGCGGTTACGGCGGCAACGTCCGCGGGTTCGGCGTGATGGGCAGTGTCACGATCGGCGGCGCCGGCGGGGGCGGTGGCGACGGCGGCCGAGTCTACGTCTTGAACGACGGCGGTTCCATCGAAACCGGCCAGGCCGGTGTCAGCGGCGCGGAGGCCCACGGCATATTCGCTCAGAGCAACGGCGGGGGCGGCGGCCGCGGAAACTTCAGCGTCGGTGCGAGCATCTCGGCCGCGTCTTTGAATCTCTCCATGGGAGGACAAGGAGGCGACGGCGGCACTTCGGGCGATGTCCACTTGTTGAATGAGGGAAACGTCTCAACCAGCGGCAGAGACGCCTATGGGCTCTGTGCCCAAAGCCTGGCCGGTGGCGGGGGCGCCGCCGGTTTCAGCGTCGCCGGTGGGATCTCCGGCGTGGCCACGATCAACGTGACACGCGGAGGCAACGGGGGTACCGGAAACGACGCGGGCAACGTTCAGCTCGGTAGTACCGGCGAAACCATCATGACCTCCGGGGCCGGCGCGCATGCCATCGTGGGCGAGAGCACCGGCGGTGGCGGAGGGTCGGGCGGTTTCAGCGTGGCCGCGGGGATTGCCCAAGGAACCCTCGGCGTGAGCATGGGAGGCTCCGGGGGCGGAGCCGGCAATGCGGGAACCGTCGATATCGAGAGTAAGAGTTCCATCACCACAACCGGTGAGCAAGCATGCTGGATCCTCGCGGACAGCCTCGGCGGGGGAGGCGGCCGCGGCGGTTTCAGTGTGGCGGGCGGTCTGAGCGTGCCGGGAAGCATGGCCAAAATGGGTGCGCTGAGCGTCAGTCTCGGCGGCTCCGGTGGAGCAGGCGGAGACGGCGGCAATGTCGCCGTATCGAGCGAGGGGGCGACGATCATAACCGGCACGGAGCTGCCTACCGGAGAACGCACCGGTTACCGGTCGTCCGGCATCGTCGCCCGGAGCACGGGCGGCGGGGGCGGCGACGTGGGATTCAGCGTTGCCGCCGGGATCGGCCAGGGGACCTCCATCAACGTGAGCCTTGGAGGCAGCGGTGGGGCGGCCGGCAACGCCGGAGGGGTTGACGTTACCAGCTCAAGCGACATCACGACCTTCGGCCGGGAGGCCCCCGGCGTCCAAGCGACCAGCCAAGGGGGCGGCGGTGGAAACGGCGGCTTCAGCGTGGCCGCCGGCGCGTCGCTGGACGCCTCGGTCAACGTGAGTGTCGGCGGGATGGGTGACGCGGGAGGAAGCGGGGGCGTCGTGAACGTGGGCCTCGCCGAGGCTCCCATTTCAGGAACCATTCGGACTTACGGCGACCGCTCCGTCGGCATCCAAGCCGCCAGCCGCGGCGGAGGAGGAGGCGACGGTGGTTTCAGCGTGGCGGGCGGCCTCGTCGTAAAAGGGCCCGCGGTCGAGCTCAGCGTGGGCGGATTCGGCGCCAGCGGCGGCGACGCGGACGAGGTTCACGTCATCAGCGCGGGCACGATCATTACCGAAGGCGAGAAAGCCTACGGCATTCAAGCCCAAAGCCTTGGCGGCGGGGGGGGAGA
>CAZFQG010000049.1:0-14585 GCA_964520785.1 uncultured Planctomycetaceae bacterium
ATTTCGACGAATAAACGAAAACCCGATTAGTCCCAGGAATGACCAGACGACGATCGCACTCGGTTCGGGAACCGCCGGAGCGACACTTGCATCCGGCACATACGTGTTCCCCCAATTCGCACGAACGAGGTCCAGATCGGCGCTGCCGACAACGCCATCGCCGGAAGCGTCTCCCATCGACCAGTCCCCGGGCGTGACCGTTCGCCCCCAGTTTCCGCGGACGGTATCCAGGTCGACACTGTTTACAATGCCGTCCAGATTCAGATCACCGGAAGTGGCGACCGGATGAGGGTACTGGAAAACGTTCCCGCCGGCGGTTTCGTCGTCGAGATTCGCGTCGGGACTTCCCTGCCCTGCCCCCCCAGCGGCTGTCACCGCATCAATGATCGTTGCTTGTGATGTGCCAGTGAAGGCCATTTGCAGCGAGGCCACGACGGCCAAAGTGATCCCGATTCGAATGAATTGTCCCATTGGTCTCTCTCAAAAAGCGGTTCGTTCTAATGTGTAGCGAGGATTCAGACTCATTATGTATTTCTCTCAGACCCCTATCTTAACCACTTGATTGGAGTGGCGTCAACCCAAAAAACGCATCGATTTTTCCGGCTGAATCGCCAGCGCGGGTTTTCCAGCCTTGAATTCCACTACTGCGACATGCGAAAATGGCCGGAAAACAGCCCTGTAGGGGGGTACGACTATCTCTATCCCCTCTCAAGCTACACCCAGATGCCATTTCGCCCGTTTCACCAAATCCCCAACATTCGTTGATGGAATTTGGATAAAAAAGACAGTAAACCACCTATTCTTCACATTACCTATTTATCTCATTCGCCACAAACCCGGTAGTGCCGCTTCCGGCCGATGTCGATTTCCTCGACGCGTCCCTGTGCCGCGAGTTCCTGGACGTATTTGACGACCTCGTTTCGGTGCATGGCGAGGCCGTCGGCGATGTCGTCCACGGAGCAAGGGCGGCGACGCAGGAGATCCAGAACGGTTTCGCGGTCGGCGGCGAAGTGTGCCTGTTCGTGAACTCCGCGGAAGTCCGCGATCACCTCGGCAGGGGGAGTGAACATCGTGGCAAAGTAAGCGAGTTTTTCCTCGGAGATGCCCACGGCGTCCGGTTCGGCGGGGGGCCGTGTAACGGTGTTGAGTTGAACGCGGTCCGGTTGAATCCGTGCGACCTGCTTCGCCAACTCGGCGACGGCCGATTCCGTCGCCGTCAGGCCGTCCACGAGAAGAATTTCCAGCCACATTTCTTTCGTAAATTCGCCGCGAAAGTCGATCAGCCCCTCAACCATCCGGTCGAACTGGACGGATTCCTCCGGCCGGTTGACCTCCCGGAAAAGCGCCTCGCTCCCCGCATCGAGTGACGGGACAACGAGGTCGGCTCCCTCGATCTGTTCGGAAACGTCTTCGCGCCACAGAAGCGACCCGTTCGTGAGAACGGCGACCGGGACGTCGGCAATCGCCTTGATTCGATCGATCAGGACGTCCAGCTTCGAGAAAAGGGTCGGCTCGCCGGAACCACTGAGCGTGATATAGTCCGGTTTCGTGGAAAGCCGCTGCGTTAAGGAATGCAGGACCGCATCGAGGGGCACCCATTCCTTCCGCTGTACCGTCTTGCAGGTCGTACGGCCGAGCTGGCAGTAGATGCAGTCGTAGGTACACGTCTTGCAAGGAACCAGATCGACGCCCAATGACCGCCCCAAACGGCGTGACGGGACGGGGCCAAAAACATGACTGGTCATGAAATCACCTTCTGGTTGTCACGGGAAAGCCCCGTGGTCCTCCCCTTCATCGACTGGAAGGCCCGGGTGACCCACGAACTTGCCGGTCGCTCGGGCGCAGATTCTCTCATCTTGAACGAGTTCCGATTTCAAGACGAAGAACGGAGGAGGCGATTCGTGAATCCAGGCACGGACCAACACCGAACGTCCCGTTCCGACCGGATGGCCGAACCGAACGTTCAGTTCGCCGGTAACGCCGGGATGCCCGTGCGCGAAGAGGCAGTTCGTCATTGCGCCGTCCAAGAGCATCGAGACGATTCCACCGTGTACCATGCCCGGGTATCCCTGGAAGAGCGGCTCGCAATCCACGACCGCCTCGACGCTGCCATCATCGCAAGGGGTGAAATCGAGCCGGAGGCCGAACGGGTGATCGCTCCCACAAACGACGCAGCGGCGGTGAGACTGGTGTAAGACGCTTCCCGGGCGTCCTGCCGAGGAAATGTCTGGGGACATGACTAGGCCTCCCGTTTCGCGAAGGGACAGGCGGACGACTTGTTGGACTTCGGATTGGATTCCCGCGAGAGGATCGCCTTGACGACTTCGGCGAACGCGGCGGCCGCCGGAGAATCACTCCGCTCGCTCAGCAGCGCCCGCCCCGAGTCTCCGGCCGCGACGACCTCCGTATCGATGGGAATTTGTCCGAGGAATGGAACCTCCATCTCCATGGCGAGGCGCAATCCGCCCCCTTTCTTGAAGAGATTGATCATTTCGCCGCACTTGGGGCAAATGAGGCCGCTCATGTTCTCGACGATGCCGAGGACCGGCAGCGAAAGGGCTTCGCAGAAGGTAACGCAGCGCCGGACGTCCGCGATTGCCACGTCCTGGGGCGTGGTAACGATCACGGCCCCCGCGGGGGAACCCACCAGTTGCGCAACCGCCAACGGCTCATCTCCCGTCCCGGGGGGTGAATCGACGACGAGATAGTCGAGCTTTCCCCACCGGACGTCCTTGAGGAACTGGCGAATGAGGTGGTACTTCCTCGGACCGCGCCAAATGACCGGATCTTTGCCGCTGGAGAGGAGGAACCCGATGGACATGACGGATAGGTTTCCGTTGAGTTCGACCGGGATGAATTCCTCTCCGTCGACGGCGACGTGGCGCCCTTCGAGCCCGGTGAGCGTGGGGACACTCGGTCCGTGGACGTCGATATCCAACAGGCCGACGCGTTTTCCGGAAGCGGCGAGGGCGGCGGCGAGGTTCGTCGCGACCGTGCTCTTTCCCACCCCTCCCTTGCCGGAGAGGACGAGCAGCTTGCAGCCGATTTCGTCCATGCGGCCTTGCAGCATCAGCTCCTCCAGAGCCTGGTCGGTCTCACCCGATACTTGAGGCAACTCGGTCGTGCGGGACGCGTTCTTATCGTTTCTTCTGTCAGTCTGATTCTTCATTCCAAACCTGTTCGACGGATCGGGTAATCGGTTCCAACTTATTCCGTATTTCGAGGCGATCCTCTTCGCGAAGCACGGTCTTGCCAGTGTATTTCAAGGTTCTGTCCTGGATAGCATTATCTGTTTCCGTCTCGGTCGTCTCGCCAAGACGGCCGAAAACAAACGCGTTTGGGGCCCCATTCGCTTAGAAAAAAGTGGGGCGGCAACGATGCTGCCGCCCCGGGGACGGCCCGTGTCCTACCGTCCCGAAGACACGTTCAGCAAGAGTATCACTCCGCTTTCTGGCGCGATTCGAGCGCTTCGAGACGGCTTGCAATCGCGTCGAGCGCACCGACGAGATTCGCCGTCTGCCGGCGCAGCGCGTCGAGTTCTTCGGCGATTCCGCTCTCGGCCGGGACCGGCGCCACGGCCGGCGCCGGCGCTACCGGAACGACTCCGGCCACCGGCGCCACGCCACGGCGTGCACCGAATCCTGCCCCCCAGGCTCTCCAACCTCGGCCTCTGCCGCCTCTGCCGCCCCAACCGCCGCGCGGCCACGGGTTCGCATATCCCGCCACGCCGTATCCCGCGCAGAAACCGGCTGCGCGTCCGGTCATGGGGCCCAAACCTTGGGGCCCGCTTCCATCTCCACCTGGCATGACTTTCGTTCCTTTCTTGCTTCGTAACAAAATGAAAAATCGTGAATTTAGGTTGAGTGCTTCAACGGCCGCCACGAAAACGCCGACGACGCTTGCAGCCCGGCATGGCGAACCGCGTCTGGTCGAGCGTTCCGGCGAGAAACGCTGATAGGACCTCTTCGGCGCGGCCGCAGGTCCGCGGGATCACGTCGATTCCCGAAGCGGCCAGCAGCCATTCAAGCGGCTGCGAAATCGCGCCGCATATCAGGGTGTTCGCTCCCAGTTCCGCGACGCGCCTCGCTCGCGGAGCCAATTCCATTTCGTCCAGGGCGATTTCCTGGCGCGTCAAGACCGCCCCGTCTCCGATTTCCACCAGCAAAAGCCGCCGTGCGGAATCAAAGACCGGGGAAACCCGGCAGTCGGCAACGGGAATCGCAACTCGCATGGCAAGCGATTTAGCGAATGTCATACCGCTTCTTGCCGAGATCAGCGCCGAAAAATATAAGTCATTAAATAACAAACAGTTGCACCGTTTCGTGGCTGTTGGAAGCGGGAAGGCGGAATTGCATTGTGCAATTGATCGCCCCCCGCGGGATTGCATAATGCAATACTAGATCGAATCGCCCCTCCCGAGGAATCGGTAATCCCATTCGGGATTTTGGCCTATTATTTCGCCATTTCGCAAACGAACGAACTCTGGTTCGGATGGTCTAGTGCTTTGTCAAACGTAGGAATTGGGGTTGAAGCTTCGGCTTCATCCGGGCGATTATGGAGGGATAGGGTCGACAAGCAGTGCCGGGCGGCCGGCCTGAACCGGCCTTGGTGCGCGGAACGTGCTTGTACGAAGGTGGTTCGTCTTTCGAGAATCGCCTCAACGGTCCCTCGCGAGAGTTTCTATTGAGAGTGAGTCTCACTAGCAGCACGGTCCGGAAATTGAGCGCGATCTGGAAATGGAGTTCCGCCCCGATGGGGGCGGCATGCGAGACGCCGTTTCAACCACATTTCCTTATTTGAGTAGAGATTCGGAGCGAACCATGACCCTTTCCTGGGCGTTTCTCTTGTTGGCCGCCGGCCTGGTTCTTCTCGTTGGCGGAGGGGAGTTGCTCGTCCGCGGCGCGACGGGGTTGGCAACGGCGATGCGGATTTCACCGCTGGTCATCGGGTTGACGGTGGTCGCCTTCGGGACGAGTTCCCCGGAACTGGCGGTCAGCGTTACGTCGGCGTTCGCCGGGCAGGCCGACGTCGCGGTGGGAAACGTCATCGGCAGCAATATCTTCAACGTACTCTTCATCCTCGGCGTGTCGGCCCTGATCACGCCCTTGTCGGTCTCCGCGCGGCTCGTCCGTCTGGATGTCCCGCTGATGATTCTCGCGTCCGTCGGCCTGTGGGCGTTCGCGAGTAGCGGAACGCTCGGCCGGTTCGAATGCGCGGCGCTCCTGTCGGGGCTGATCGCCTACCTGGGCTGGACGGTCGTGCAGAGCCGGCGCGACGCGGCGACCATGGCGGAGGAGACGGCCGCTTCCGGCATGCCGACGTGGACCGCGTGGAGCCTCTGCGGTCAGATCGCCCTGATTGTCGGCGGACTCGCTCTGCTCACGTTCGGATCGAACTGGCTCGTCCGGGGCGCCGTTGAGCTGGCGAGGTTCTGGGGCGTCTCGGAATTGATCATCGGACTCACCATTGTCGCCGTCGGGACGTCCCTGCCGGAGGTCGCCACGTCGATCCTCGCCGCGGTTCGCGGCCAGCGGGACATCGCCGTGGGCAATATTGTCGGCAGCAATCTCTTCAACATCCTGGGCATCCTCGGAATCGCCGGACTCGTCTCGCGGACGCCCATCACGGTTCTGGACGCCGCGATCCGTTTCGACCTGCCGGTGATGACCGCCGTCGCCGTCGCCTGCCTCCCCATCTTCTTCACCGGCCACGTCATCGCCCGGTGGGAGGGGGCCCTGTTCCTCGGCTACTACTTCGCCTACACCGGCTGGCTGATCGCCACCGCGATGGGACTCGGAGGGACGCGCACATTCGGCCTGGTCATGGTCGTCTTCGTAATCCCATTGACGGTGGTGACCCTGGTCGTGTCGGCCGTTCGCGCGTGGCGAACCGAAAAACCGTAGGCCGGATTGAATGGATGGTCCCGTCCCGGACACCCTCTCGCGAGGGCAACGCGCGGAGTCGTCATGCTGCCTGAATATCACGTTCGCGTGACAAAGGCAAGTCGCGTGTGGGAAGATAGGATTACCCAGGTGTACCGTCAACCGTGGGCCGGACCGACATTTGATAGGAGACCGAGCGCGATTATGCGTTGTCGTTGCAATCCTCCCGACGTCTTGGCCAATATCCGAAGGTTATGGTAGAACACGGCGCTGCCGACGGCCGACGCGAAATTCTTAAATCCGCGAAAACTGCACCGAGCCAGCCGAAATGCCCGCTTTAAGCACGAGATCGTCCCCTCGATCAGCGCACGCCACCGCTGCCATACGGCCATCAGCTTATCCTTGAAAAAAGAGGGGCGAATCTCCCTCGCGCGCGTGATGATCCGTGCATTCATGTGGTACGTGTCCCAAAGGAGCCTCGAATCGGTCGGCCAGTGGATATTGCACTCCGTCACCGTGGTGTCGGTCCGCACGTGCTCGATCGACGCCGATCCGTCCGACACGGCACGCACGCCCAAGGCGTGATTGAGCCGCTCTCACGTCTCGGGCTAAAGCGCGCTAAACGCCCGGTTCAGCAACGTATAGTCGATCGTCCGCTTCGTGCGCAGCCGGCAGAAGTTCTGCGGCGTATCGCTTTCAGCGATGCGCACCGACGTCTCCCGGTATTCCAGTCCCTCGCGCTGCATCACGATGATCGCGCGGAACAGGTTCTCGCTGGCAAATTCCGCCATGCGGCCCCGCTTCGCCGTCGCCGTGCTGAGTTCCTCGAGGGCTTGGTGGACCATTTCCAGGATTTCCGGATGTCCGTCCAAAATCTCGCTAAAGACGAGTACAAGGAGAACCGTGCTCGGCTCAGGAACGGCTGACGGTGAATGACCAACAACTTGAATTCAGGGCCTGCCAAGACCGGCCTCGCCTTGTTTCGCTAGCGCCTTAGAATAATGGCGGCAATCGTGCCCGCACCTGGTCCCCCGAGGCTGCCCCGGCGATCCAGATTACCCAAATTAGTTCACCGCTATTATGTTGACGAAGCAATCCCGAGTTTGTCGATTAAGAAGATACTGCCCATTGTGCAGCCGGCATTCTCGTATGCACTGGCGTCCGGCAGGGTTCGGATTCCCTGTATGGCTGTCAGCATGTGTGATTTGGCGCAACCCGCCTCATCATCGTTCCTTACTTTTGGAGAAGTTGCAGATGGAACTCCCTTCGCGCCCACATGGTGATGAGCAGCTACGTCCAGGTGAAATGGTCAACCTACGGCTGCGTCTGCGCAATCGGGCCCCCGGAAATGACTTGACCAGCGTGATCGCGTGTGCCTTTGACCATCGCACGAGGATTCTGCCGTTCATTGGCTGCGATTTGGGAATGGTCCCCGCCGGGGTACGAGCTATTGGCTCGGCGATGGCGGACGTAGGGTTCGCAAAGACTCGCATCGTGCTCCAACAATGGAACAAGAACTTCCGGCCTTCGAAGATGCGACTCGATGGCCGGATTCCCGACCTATTCATGATCTCGTCCATGCTTCTTCACTCAGCCGAGTGCGATCGGCTGATCCAAGACGCGTGCCAAATCGACTACGAACGGCGACCGTTGATCATCGTTGGCGGTCCCCGGGTGATCTATGAACCGTGGAACGTCTTCAGTGACGATTCCGAGAGACCATGGAGTGCCGATGTGGCGGTCACGGGAGAGGAGTATGTGTTGCTGAGTCTGCTGGAAGTCCTGCTTTCGATGCGAGCTAGCAGGGAATCTCTTCGGTCGACATTCCTTCGCGCACGCGACCGTGGCGCATTGGACGAAATACCGGGTTTGGTCTACAGCCGTTCTGCGACCGTCGATGGTCCGATCGAGGAACTGATCGACACGGGTATCCAACGCCTGTTGGGCGACCTCGATGAATTACCTCATCCGGTTCTTGGATATCAGCTTTTGGAGGCTCCCAGCGATAAATCGACGCTGGGTTCCCGCGCCCTGCCTGAGCGCAGCGTTCACAAGCACTGCATCGCTTCGTCCATCGTCTTGACAACAGGTTGCAGATTCCGATGTTCCTACTGCCCGATTCCCGCCTACAACCAGCGGCAATACCGCGCAAAGAGCGGCGAGCGAGTGGCCGATGAGATGCAACGGATCGCGGATACGTACGGTATCAACTATTTTTTCGGTACGGACGACAACTTCTTCAATGATCCGAAGCGCGCGCTCGACATTGCCGAAACATTGGCACGCAGAGCACGGACCGGCAAGCGGCCGTACTGCAAAATCCGATGGGCCACTGAAGCGACAATCCATGACACGCTCCGCATGCAGGAGCACCTGCCGGTCATTCGCGAATCGGGCCTGCAGGCATTATGGCTGGGTGTTGAAGACGTCTCAGGATCCCTGGTGAGTAAAGGGCAAAACGAAGATCAGACGCTCAAAGCGTTCCGCTTGTTGCGGGAAAACGGTATCCACCCCGTGCCGATGATGATGCACCACGACTCGCAACCCTTGGTCACCTGGAAGAACAGTCACGGGCTACTCAACCAATTAAGAAGTCTCCGGAAGGCCGGAGCACTGTACACGCAGGTACTAATGCTCACTCCCTCACCGGGTTCGAAGTGGTATGAGGATTCATTTACATCGGGAGTTGCGATCGCCAAGGTAAACGGGGTACCGATCGAACCGTACATCACGGATGGAAACTACGTTATTGCCTCGAAGTTGCAACGACCTTGGAGAAAGCAGTTGAATCTGCTGGTGGCATACACGTACTTTTTCAACCCCATTCGCCTACTCGGCTCGCTCGTTCATTCGAAGTCGGTCATTGCGTTCGCGGATGCCGAGACACGACCGCCCGAAGAAGTACGCGCCTATTCTCGGTGGAAAAAGGTGCGTCGGTGGGTCTATCGTAAGGCGCGTGCTAGATTAATCGACGCCGGTGTGCAGGCGTTCGGCATGTACGGGCTGTTTCATACCTACCGCCGTACGCTGGGCTGGGCTTGGCATCTGCTTCGTGGGGAGATCGAGCGCTACTCGGAGACGCCCGCAAGTCGAATCCCCATGCGAGACCCCCGGGGTGGGCCGGCGAGCCACGCGATTCCTGGTACGCCACATTCGGAGCAGGTTCTTATTTCGCACGACTTCCTCGCCCCGTCTACGCGACGCAAAGCCGTGTAAGCTTGGGAGCCGTCTTCGCTGATTGGAACAAGAATTGCACCAATGGTCTGCGACGCGAATATCCAGATGCTTCGAACACTGGAGGATGGACTGATCCGGCAGCGGAGATCGCGTCCATGTGTCTGACGAGGGATTGACGCGGCCTTGCTCGATATTAGCTTTAATGTCAGTTCGATAAGAAACGTTCGGCGAGGCGAGTCAGAACAGTTATGACACATGCCACGAAGACGCCCTGGAGGCCATTATGACCGAAATTCAGGAACGTTACGATGCGCGGAAGAAAAGCAATTTCACAATCGCGGACGCCGAAACCCGCCGAGATGAAATTCTCCGCCCCTAACCTCCTAGGAAACGAACCCGCAGCCCTCTATGTTACTAGTACTGTGGAGGGGTGCTCTTGCGCCTGTAAAAACTGGACAGTTAGAGCCGGGAGCATACCGCGACTCCGTTCCGTAGTGAACAGACCATACCTCAAATTGGACGCCCGAAGAAGAGGCAGTAATGCCTTACCTATCAAAAACTTACGATGATGGAAATGAGAAATAAATGGACATGCCGAACGAAATGAAAGTGTGGCCCGGCTACCCATATCCACTTGGGGCGGTGTACGACGGCTCCGGAACGAATTTCTCGCTGTTTTCGGAGATTGCCGACCGAGTGGAGTTGTGCTTGTTCGATGAGGCGGGGAATGAGACTCGCGTCGATCTCCCCGAAGTGACGGGATATTGCTGGCACGCATATCTTCCGACTATCGAGCCCGGTCAGCGGTACGGCTATCGGATTCATGGGCCGTGGGACCCGGCCTCCGGCCACCGCTGCAATCCAGCCAAGCTCCTGCTCGATCCCTATACGAAGGCGATCGATGGACAAGTCCAATGGGGGCAAGCCGTGTTTCCATACCGATTTGACGACGGCCCTGACTCGTTGAACGATGCCGACAGCGCGGAGTTCATGCCCAAGTGCGTGGTCCATCAACCCTTTTTCGACTGGTCCGGAGACCGTCGGCTTCAACTGCCCTGGCATGAAACGATTATTTACGAGACCCACGTGAAAGGCCTCACGGCCCGCCATCCCGACGTGCCCGATGAATTGCGGGGAACGTATGCCGGCATGGCACAGCCGGCCGTGATCGACTACCTCAAGCAGCTCCAGATCACCGCGGTCGAACTGATGCCCATTCACCAGTTCATTCACGACAAACACCTGGTCGATCGCGACCTTCGGAACTATTGGGGCTACAATTCGATCGGTTATTTCGCGCCCCATAACCAGTATGCCGCGGACAAACGTCCTAGCGCCGTGGTGGCCGAGTTCAAACAACTCGTGAAGACACTCCATCAGGCGGGAATCGAGGTCATTCTCGATGTCGTGTATAACCATACGGCGGAAGGTAACCACCTCGGCCCGATGCTTTGTTTCAAGGGCATCGACAACGCCTACTACTACCGGTTGACCGAGGATCGCCGGTACTACATGGACTACACGGGCACGGGCAATACCCTGAATATGAACCCGCCTCACGTGCTCCAGTTGATCATGGATTCTCTCCGCTACTGGGTCCTTGAGATGCACGTCGACGGCTTTCGCTTCGACCTGGCGGCCACCCTCGCTCGAGAACTGCACGACGTCGACCGCCTCTCCACGTTTCTCGATCTGATCCATCAAGATCCCGTGGTCAGCCAGGTCAAGTTGATCGCCGAGCCGTGGGACGTTGGCGAAGGCGGCTATCAGGTGGGGAACTTTCCTCCGGTGTGGACGGAATGGAACGGCAAATATCGTGACTGCATTCGCGATTTCTGGCGCGGAGAGGATCAGACGCTGGGCGAGTTCGCGTTCCGGTTCACGGGAAGCTCGGACCTCTACGAGAACACCTCTCGCCGTCCCTACGCGAGCATCAATTTCGTTACCGCCCACGACGGCTTCACCTTGAACGACCTCGTTTCCTACAACGAGAAACACAACGAAGCCAACGGCGAGGAGAATCGCGACGGGGAAAGCCACAACCGCTCGTGGAACTGCGGCGCTGAGGGACCGAGCGACGATGCCCAGATTCTCGAGCTGCGCAATCGTCAGAAACGTAATTTCCTCGCGACCCTACTTCTATCCCAAGGGGTCCCCATGATACTGGGTGGCGACGAATTTGGCCGAACGCAGGGAGGGAATAATAACGCCTACTGCCAGGACAATGAGATTTCCTGGTACGATTGGGGGGAAGTCGATGAAGAACTTCTGGCGTTCTGTCGCCGACTGATCCAATACCGCAAGAAGCACCCCGTTTTCAGTCGCCGAGGGTGGTTTCAGGGACGTCCGATCCATGGAAGCAAAGCCAAGGATATCGCCTGGTTCACCATGGGGGGAAAACCGATGACAAACAAAGACTGGAGCCGCGGATTCGCCAAAACACTCGGCATCTTCTTGAACGGCAAAACCATCCCCAACCCGAATCCACGAAGCGAGCCGACCACGGACGATACTTTCTTTCTTCTCGTGAACGCTCATTTCGAGCCTCTGCGGTTCACCCTTCCCGGCAGGAAATGGGGCGCACGTTGGGCAGCCGTCCTCGACACTGCCACGGGTTGGAATCTCGGCGAGACGCGGTATAGAGCCGCCGACGAAATAAACATGGAAGCCCGATCGCTGCGTCTGTTGCGCGCGGTTGGCGGAGAGTGAACATGAACAGGAGAGTATGCGCATGAATGGTTTGGAGCGGAGAATTATCGGCGTCGAAGATTACGAATCGTATGTCGGCGCCGAAGAGATCGAGCGAATTCACCGAAAAGCGAAGGCTTTGGCGGACTGTAACGCCGTCCACATCAATTCGACCTACTATGGAGGTGGAGTGGCCGAGATTCTCGATCCCCTGTCGTTATTGATGAATGACGTGGGGATTGATACCAGTTGGCTTCTGATCAAGGGCGAACCCGACTTCTTCAGCATCACGAAGAAGATGCACAATGCCCTGCAGGGTGGTGAATTCCACTTCACTGAAATGAAGACGACGATCTACGAAGATTCGCTTCGGAAGAACGCGATCCGAATGAACCTAAGCGACTTCGACCGCGTCGTGATCCATGACCCGCAACCGCTATTCTTGATCAGGCACTTCAGGAAGAATTGTCCCTGGATTTGGCGTTGCCACATCGATCTCAGCTCTCCCAATAAGGAGCTCTGGAACTACATGGCCCCGGTCGTGGAACAGTACGACGCGATGATCGTCAGTTCCGAGAACTACAAGCGTCGTGTCGATATTCCGCAGTTGATCTTCATGCCGGCCATTGATCCGTTTTCGATCAAGAACAAGGAGTTGACCCAGGCCGAGATCGACGAGAGATTGAATCATTACAATATTCCCACCGACCTTCCCCTTGTCGTGCAGATATCCCGGTTCGACACCTGGAAAGATCCGGTTGGCGTGATCGAGGCGTTCAAAAAGGCACGCGCCGAGGTGGACGCTACCTTGGTCTTACTCGGCAACATCGCCACCGATGATCCGGAAGGCCCGCAAATCTATGAATCGTTGTTAGAGCAGGCCGAAGATCGGATTCTCCTGATCTCCCAGGACGATAGCGCGCTGGTGAATGCGCTGCAGCGGTCCGCCGCCGTTGTCTTACAGAAGTCGATCCGGGAAGGTTTCGGGCTGACCGTGACCGAAGCCATGTGGAAGGGAACGCCGGTAATCGGTGGAAACGTCGGTGGCATTCCTCTCCAGATTCAAGACGGGTTCGACGGTTTTCTGGTCTCCAGCGTGGATGAAGCGGCCGAACGCATGGTGACGCTTCTGAAAAACGCGACCCTGCGGGAGCAAATGGGGAGGCGGGCCAGGGAGAAGGTCGGAAAGAAGTTTCTGCTTTCCCGGTTGCTCGAGCAGTACATCGACCTGTTTGCCGCCTTCGAGATCCGCTTTCACCTGCGAACCGGCTAGGAATGGCTTATGGCTCCGGTGCCCGTGGCAACCTACCGTATCCAACTGTGTCCCGATTTCGGCTTCTCGGCGGCCGCGGAGGTCGTTGCGTATTTGGCCGATCTCGGAATTAGTCACCTGTACACGTCCCCCTACCTGCAATCCGCCACCGGGAGCACGCACGGCTACGACGTCGTCGACCCCAGCCGTGTGAGCGAACAACTTGGCGGCACCGAAGCCCACGTCGACCTGTGCGATACCCTTGGTGCCGCGGGACTTGGGCACATGATCGACATCGTACCGAATCATATGGCGATTGCCGGACGTCAAAACCCGTGGTGGTGGGACGTGCTGGAGAACGGGCCTTCGAGCCTTTACGCGACCTATTTCGACGTCGATTGGGCGGCATCCGAAGAACGGTGGCTGAACAAGGTGCTGTTACCGGTACTGGGAGATCACTACGGCCGGATTCTTGAAAACGGAGAATTCCAACTATCGCGTGAAGAGGAGAGTTTCACGCTCCGCTACCACGACCATCTCTTTCCCGTCGATCCTTCCAGCCTGCCGGAGTTGCTCAATAAAGCGGCGGAGTCCCAAGGGTCGGACTTTCTTGCTTTCCTCGCCGAAAGCCATGCAAGACTGCCGCGGCCGACCGTGACCGCCCGAGCGGCCGTGGAGCGCCGTCACCGCGACAAGGCCGTGCTGCAGGACCTGCTTGCCAATCTCTGGCGCGGAGAACCGGCGATACGCTCGGCCATCGACGCCGAGGTGGCGCGGGTCAATGGCGACCCGGATGCGATGGATGCCCTCATCGATCAGCAGAATTATCGTCTTGCGCTTTGGCGCACCGCCAGCCGCGACGTGGGTTATCGCCGATTCTTCGATGTCAAAGACCTGGCGGCCTTGCGCGTCGAAGATATCGAAGTCTTCCGCGATGCGCATGCGCTCCCCTTCGATTGGGTCAAACGAGGTTGGGTTCAGGGACTGAGGATCGACCACCCCGACGGGCTGCGCGATCCCGAACAGTATTTCCACCGCCTGCGCGAAGCCTGTCCCGATGCCTGGATCGTCGCCGAGAAGATACTCGAGCCGGGAGAAGCGCTTCCCGCCCAGTGGCCGATCGCCGGAACCACCGGATACGACTTTCTGAACCTTGCGGGCGGGCTCTTCGTCGATCCTGAAGGGGAGGATTCGCTGACTCGGACCTACGAGGAGTTCATCGGAGAAAAGACGGATTACCATGCTTTGGTGCGCCAATGCAAACGCCAGGTGCTGGACGATCTTCTGGGAAGCGAGCTCAACCGTCTCACGAGTCTTTTTGTCGACATCTGCGAGCGGCATCGGCGGCATCGGGACTACACCCGGTACGAATTACGCGAGGCCCTGTGCGAAACCGCGGTTTGCTTCCCCGTTTATCGCTCCTACGTGTCCACCGCGAACAGTGGCGCGAGAGAAAAAGACCGCCAATACACGGGAGAGGCCATCCGGGATGCCATGGCGAAGAGACCGGATTTGGACCCGGAACTCTTCTCTTTCCTCCGAGGACTGCTGCTTCTTCGGGTCGAAGGCCCGCTGGAAGCCGAGTT
>CAZFQG010000049.1:14595-34840 GCA_964520785.1 uncultured Planctomycetaceae bacterium
ACCAGCCATGGCCAAGGGCGTTGAAGATACCGCGTTCTACCGGTTCAACCGGTTGGTCGCGCTCAATGAAGTCGGTGGGGATCCAAGCCGATTCGGCGTAACTCCCGAGCAGTTTCATCAGGCCTGCATCGCTACGAATACGACGCATCCGTACACGCTGCTTGCTTCCAGCACCCATGATACCAAACGCAGCGAGGATGTCCGTTCCCGCCTTGCATTGATTTCCGAAATACCCGACGAGTGGGCCCGTGCCGTCAAGAGATGGCGAACGCGAAACGAACGTCATCGCGCCGGGGAATGGCCGGATCGCAATACGGAGTACCTGCTTTACCAAACGCTTGTCGGCGTCTGGCCGATCGATCTGGACCGACTGACTTCATACGCGGAGAAGGCCGTGCGCGAGGCGAAATTCCACACCTCGTGGACCGATCAAAACGAACCCTACGAGCGAGGCGTTCGCGATTTTATTCGGGCCATCATGGAAGATCGGGTTTTTCGCGAGGACTTCGCGGATTTCGTGGACCGCCTCGTGGCCGCCGGAAGGATCAATAGTCTGGCGCAAACGCTGATCAAGCTCACGGCTCCGGGAATCCCGGATATCTACCAGGGAACGGAACTCTGGGATCTGAGTCTCGTCGATCCGGACAACCGCCGACCCGTCGACTTCACTCTGCGCCGCCGTTTACTCGACGCGCTAACCTCCCTGTCCCCGGAAGAAGTCCTAGCCAGATCGGACGAGGGCCTGCCCAAGCTTTGGCTGATTCGCCAAGCCTTGCATCTGCGGCGCGCTCGGCCGGAATCGTTCGGTCGCCGGGGCGCATATTGCCCCCTGTTCGCTTGTGGCGCACGACCCGCTCATGTCGTGGCTTTCATGCGGGGTGACGATGTCATCTGCGTTGCCCCGCGATTAGTCCTGGGGTTGAACGACAAGTGGGGTGATACCGCGTTGGACTTGCCGGAGGGGCGGTGGACCAACGTCTTGACCAAAGATGCGTGGGAAACGGACCGCATCCAGCTATCGGAAATCCTCGCTCGTTTTCCCGTTGCGCTCCTGTTGAAACTGGAATAAGAGACTCGCTGAGGCCATTCCACAGGTCCGCGCCGCCTCCCGCTGCGACACGGGCCGTCTCGTCACCCGTCTGCGAAATAAACCGTGACCACCCACTCGTGGGAGGACCGGCACCGCTACAGGCTGCATCCTGAATCGCCAAGGCTGACGTGCACCCTTTGTTCCGCGTGCCGGTGTCGGCTATAATTCGGACTGATCCATTCTTGATCCTCCGAATGGATCCAGGCATATCGGAAAACACCGCCAGGTCTAGCAGCCTGTTGAAAAACAGGCTGCGCGGGAAACAGGAGGTTTCCCACATATCCGTTGATTTGAAGAATCAGCCGAATATACGAGCGTTGTGGCCTTTCGGGCCACATTGAGCGAGGTTGAAAGAGTCCCGGATGGGCCTTTTCAACAGCCTGCTGGAGAGCGAGAGAGGTGGAGATATGAATTCCTCGGGAGTATTGAGATGAAGACGGACGGTTTTAATCGGATTTCTCGCCGCCGGTTCGTGAAGGCGGGTGGCGCGGCGATTGTTGCCGGCTCGGCTGCGTGGAGCTGCCGGGGGGCGGAATCAGGAACGGGACTCTTCGCGGGCGAGGCAACGGTCGAGGTGACTCCGCCGGTGGGGATCGAACTGGCCGGGTTTCACAAGCCCCCGGGACAGGAACGCCGCGTCGAAGGCATCCGCCAAAGGGCCGACGCGAGGGCGCTGGTGCTTCGGCACGCACAGACCCGCGTGGCGATCATCTCGCTGGACGGGGCCGGCGTGAATCGGGAGATGAGCCGCCGTGTCGCCGCCCGGGTGGAGAAGAAGACCGGCATTCCGGCGGCGAACGTCCGGCTCTGCGCGACCCATTCGCATTCCATGCCCTCGTTGCGGTTCTTCCTTCAATGGGGCAGGGTCTCGCCGGAGTACATGGCCGTCGTCGAGGACCGCGTCTGCCGCGCCGTGGATTTGGCGGTTGCCGATTTGGCACCCGCCGAAATCCAGGTCGGCAAGAGCCGGGCGCAAGGGGCGAATTTCAACCGGACGACAAAGGACTACACGACGGACGCGCATTTCGGTCCGGAATCGGGCGACGAAAAACGCTGGCTCGATACGATGGTCCATGCCGTTCACGTCGACCGCGCGGGAAAGCCGAACCTTCTGTGGTATCACTTCTCGAGCCATCCCGTTTGCTTCACGGATACCCTGGCCGGTCCCGACTGGCCGGGCATCGTGGCCGATTTGTGCCTGGACCGCTACAAGACGGCCCCGTCTTTCCTGCAGGGCCACTGCGGGGACGTGAACCCCGGCCCCGGCTCCCCCTGGATCGGCCTGCCTGACGACAGTTCGAAGCCGGTCTTTGAAGCCCTTGCCAGGGCGCTGGACGCGCGAAAGCCGATCCAGGTCGACGGCATCCGTTCGACCACGGCGGAGCATCCCATGGCACTCGATGTTGCGCGTTTTCAAGGCTGGATGAAAGCGTACGAAGACGCGCCGGAGAAATGTACATCGGGAGAGTGGGTCGATCCACCGTTTACCCAAGCGTGGTACGAACTTGCCAAGAAAAAGGACCCGGCCCAAACAACCTACCCCGTCCCGATCTCGGCAATGCGGATAGGCGAACTGGGCCTCGTCTTTCATCCGGCCGAGTTGTACAGCGTGTACGGGCTGCAAATCCGCCGCGATTCCCCATTCGAGAACACGCTGGTCGTCGGATACGCCGATGACATCATCGGCTACGCGGCCGACCCGGCCGCCTACGCCGCGAACGAATACGCGGCGGTTGTCGTGCCGAAGATTCTCGACCTGGTCCCCTACACGCCGACCGCCACGCGCGAGATGGCGGCGGCCTGCGTGGGGCTGCTGAAAACCGCTTAGCACCTCGCTCGATTGCATAGCCGGCGGATGTGTCGTGGGGACGGTTCTCGGATCGCCGACAGGGTAGGGCGCGGATGCGCGCACATTCACTCGGCCGTTCCAAACGGGAGTACCACCCCCCACGAGAACGCACCGGCCAAGAAAATGCCAAGCCGGGCGAATCGCGAAGGACCCACCCGGCTTGTTTCGATTATTAAACGACAGCCAGTCGGTTTAGTATCGCATCGGGCCATTGCCCGATGAGTAGCTTACTTACGGCGAAGGACGCAAAGTCCAACAAGGCCACAGAGCAAGAGGGCGATGGTGCCCGGCTCCGGAATCTCGACCATGTAGCCGTCGGTCACGTAACCGGTGTAGATGACCGGGTCGCTCCCCTTGGCACTGACCTTGAAGGCCCACGTGCCTTGGGCGTCCGGCGTGAAGGCGAACTGAGCGCCGGTGCCGGCCCACGGGGGAACCTTGCCGCCGACCAGGTCGGCGATGAAGGTAATGCTGGCTTCGGCATTACCGGCGTCGCCGGACATTCCGGGGAAGGTGGCCAGCTCGTTTCCGTCGGCGAAGACGGAGACGCCGGGGGCCAACCAGGAATCAACCACGTTGACGCCCGGGATGGACATCCACCTGAGGGCTTCGGTGGCAATGTAGGCCGGGTCCTGGAACAACGAGCCCGCGCTCAGCTCGACATAGAAAATCGAGCTCAGCCACTCGGCGCCACTCGTGTTGACGACGCAGTCGTTCAGAATGACGTCGGTGCCATCCGCATGCTTGGCCGGCGTGCCACTGTAGGTCAGCAATTCGGCGCTGGCGAACGAGCCCAACAGCCCAACCAGCATCAGGGACAAAGCAACTTTCTTCATAGGTCTCCTCCTAACAGGTAGACAGGGTAACAGAATGTTTCAAAGAATCACGAAATCAGAACTTGATCGAATGCAAAAACAATTTGACGGCTTCTTCCACACTCTCGAAAAAAATCTGGCTGCGGTCCTCCTAATCGAAAAAGGCGAAGCGTTCGTTACCACCTGCTCTTGATTGCATATGTTACACTAGTTCCCTCAATCAATCAAGCGCCTGGAACGCGATTACTGCCAAAAAAAGCATTATCGTTTCGTTTGGAAATCGCCAAAAACTCGTTACAAGCTCGCCCAGCACCGTCGTGCCGACCACAACGGTCAACAAAACCGGCAACGGCGCCGCGACTTGCCTAGCGAGAACCCGCAACACAGGCCGCAGACTCGCTAGGTACTCCCCCGATTAGACACAGAATTTTCGATTTGGTCAAGCCCTGGACCGCCCAGCGCCTAAAAATCGTCAAAATTTCTCACACCGGCGCCTCCATGAGAAAACGTAAAAAATCCGGAAGAATTATTCGGTTTAGGCCCCGAAGTGCTCGTCCTCTGTTTCCGGTAGCTCTTAAGAGGGGTCATGTTGATTTGGGCGTTCCGGAATGCCAGGTCGAGACCGAGACCTCGCGCGGAAAACGCTCACGAACCCTTTTCGATCTCAGCGGCCCAGCACGTGGCCCAACCGCACGTCACTTCGGCTCTTGGCCGTGTCCGTTCGAGCCGCTTCTCTTTGATTTTTCTCTTTGATTCCGCCGCTGTGGTCCCCAGGAAATCAAACCCTCGACCGGCTCCGACTTCACATTACGGCCGAGGCGACGACATGCGGCAACGCACGTGTCAAACTGGGTAGAGTCTGTGGCGCTGCCGCCGCAAGGTCAAGCAGTTTCGCCGGCGGGGCCGAATACGAATGAGTAACGACCTTTCGCGGGCACCACCGATTTTGCCGGAATGCGAAAGGAGTTCCCGCCTCACCGGACTTCCGGCCTCATTGGAAACCCGCCATGCCGACAAACGCCTCTCTCGATTTCCCCCGCAAAGTCCGGCCGGAATACGCGTCTTGCCTTGCCGTTCTTATCTTGAGCTTGTCGATTTCGAGCGTCGGGGGGGCGAGCGATCTGCGGATGTCTCCCATCGTCCGCGCCGTGGCGCGTGCGAAAGAATCGGTCGTAAATATCCATGGCGAAAAGACCGTAAGCGGGGAAGACCAAATTGGAAGCGAACGCCGCGTCAACGGAATGGGGACTGGGATCGTGATCGATTCCCGCGGCTACATTCTGACGAATTACCATGTCGTCAAGGGGGTCGCGGAAATCCAGACGACTCTCGCCGACGGCTCGAAACACGTCGCGAAGCTCATTGCTCGAGACCCCAAAACCGACCTGGCGGTCATCAAGGTCAAGACGAACCGGGAACTTCCCGTCATTGTACTCGGAACCTCCAGCGATCTGATGCCTGGTGAAACCGTGATCGCGGTGGGAAACGCCTACGGTTACACGCACACCGTTACGCGTGGAATCATCAGCGCGCTGCACCGCAACGTTCAGGTCAGCGACGTTCAGAGCTACGAAGACCTGATTCAGACGGATGCCAGTATAAATCCAGGCAATTCGGGGGGTCCGTTATTGAACGTCGACGGCGAAATGGTTGGGATTAACGTCGCGGTCCGCGCCGGTGCCCAAGGGATCGGATTTGCCATCCCGGTCAATCAGGCGATCGCGGTCGCCGCGGATCTCCTCGCGACGGAGTGGTCGAAGAACGGATCGGTGGGAATCGAAATCGAAGAACGAACCTCCCCGGAAGGGGGGGTTTGCGTGAAGCGGATCGATCGCGACGGCCCGGCCAAGGAATCGGGTCTCCTGCCGGAGGATGAACTCGTCGCCGTCGATGGCATCTCGGTGAAGCGCTCGTTGGATTTCCACAGGGCGCTTCTGGAGAAGCGATCTGGGGAGGAGGTATGCCTGGAGGTCCGCCGCGACGGCCGAATCTTCTCCAAGCAGATTGAATTGGCGAAGGCGAAACAGCGGTTCCACCGATGGAACAAGGCATGGGAGGTGCTTGGCGTCTCGTTGCGGCCGGTCCCGGTGGAAGAGTTCCAGCGCCGTTTCAACACGGTCTACCGCGGCGGCCTGATGATCGAGGACGTCCGCAAGGACAGCCCCGCCGACGGACGCGGCCTTCAAAAGGGCGACATTCTGGTGGGCCTTCACGTCTGGGAGACCGTCACGCTGGACAACGTCGACTACATCCTGAACCATTCCGACATCAAGGGCCTGGATCCCCTCAAAGTGTACATCCTCCGCCAGGGCAACACCTTGTACAGCTATCTGCCCATCTCCCAAACCGGTACCGAACTGCGGTAAGACCCGGTTCCACGGTTTGCCGGACACGGGGGGCACGCTCCTCCGTCGAATCTACCGCTTGATCGACATGCCAAAAGCCGCGAGGACAACGCCGAACACGTCGACGTCGCGCAGGTGTTCGCCGACCTCTACGTCCGGCGAGGAGGTCAGCAGGACCGTCTTTTGCTCCGCGGAAACCGCCGGCGCCCCGTGAGAACCGCGGATCAATCCGGCCTCGAGCGGAATCGACTTCGTTTCCATGTCGAAGAACAGTTCCACCGGATCGTAGCCCGGCTTCTTGTGGATGTCGACCGTTCGCGCGAATGCCGGCGCGTCGGCGTCGTCCATCCAATAGTAGTAGGCCTGCCAGCTATCCGGTTCGCAGACGAGAACAACCTCGCCGCTACGAGGATGATCCAGGTCGTATTTAACGAGCGCCTCGCCGTGAAGGACCTCGGCGATACCCGGTTCCTTGGAAAAGACATCGACCACGCGGGCGATGGTGTCCGGATCGGCATCGCGGACGAAAACGTGCGAGCATTGGTGGTCGGCCATTGCCCAGGCCGGGGTCCTGGCGAAATCGATCAAACGGCCCTCGTCCGATTCGATCGTGGCGAGCAGCCCGGCCTCGCGGAGAACGCGGTTCGGATAGACGACGTGGTCCGTAGGGGTCATCGCGTATTCACCGGCGATGATCCAAGCCACCTCCTCGGTGGAGGCCGCCTCCATTTGCGCGAAGAACCCGGCCAACAGACCGTCCAGTTGTTCCGCCGCCGTGGTCGCCTGGGGGCTGTCCGGCCCGTGGCGTTGACCTTCGTAGTCGAGGTGGGGCAGGTAGATGTAGAAGAAATCGGGCTGGAATTCCCGCATCGCGTAGACGGCGGAATCGGCGATCCACTTCGAGGCGGCGATTTGCGTGAACGGTCCCCAGTAGTGCTTCAAGGGGAAATGGCCGAACGTGTCGCGGAGCGTCCCGTAGAGCGCCCCGGGGCGGGTGTAGCACCAGAGCGACTCGGAACCGTCGGGGTTGTGGATGGGGGCCGGCGTACAGACGTAGTCCGCCTCGCATCCCTTGCTGTGCATCGGAAACCAGACGGCCGATGTCAGTCCCTGCTCCTGGTGCCCCAGCAGGTCCCAGAGCTGCGACTGTTCGACGGCTTCGTTCGGGGCGGTCCACATCTCCGCGTGGTGCCGCTGGCGCCAGTAGATGCCGTTGCAGACGATCCCGTGTTCGCGCGGGGGTTTTCCCGTGGTCATGTTCGCTTGTACGGAACAGGTAACGCAGGGGAAGCTCGGAGAAAGAACCGCCAGGCGGCCGCCGCGGGTCTTCTCGGTGAGCGCGGGCATGCTCGCGAGGTCCTTCTCCCGCAGGCCCGGAAGGGACAGCAATACGACGTGTCGAGGCACGACTCACTCCTTTTCGTTACTGGTTGGCGGTTGGATGCTCCGGGCGATCTCCTGAACGCGGGCCCACCCCTCCTCGACGTGGCGGAACGTAGTGTAGGTCTGACCGATCAGAAATCGGATGACGATTCGACCGTTCGCCTTGGTCTTCGAAAGATACAAGAACCCGTCGTCGTTCACGCGGTGCAGCAATTCCTCATTGAGCGCATCGAGTTGCGCGTCTTCCATGGCCCAATCCGGCGCGTAGCGGAAGGTCAAGAGGGCGAGGCTCGGTTCGGTCGTCAGTTCGAAATCATCGGTGCCGCGGATGAAATCGGCCAGGTGCCGCGTCCACGCGATATGGTTGCGGACCATCTCGCGAAGCGTCTGGGCCCCGTACGAACGCAGAACGAACCACAGCTTCAAGGCGCGGAACCGGCGGCCCAACGCGACACTCCAGTCGCGGTACTCCGGAACCTCGCCGGCGGCGAGCGACTCGAGGTAGGTGGGCGTTAGAGATAACGCGTGCGCCAGCAGGGCCGGATCTCGCATGTAGAAGGCCGAGCAGTCGAAATTCGTAAAGAGCCACTTGTGAGGGTTGAAGACCAGACTGTCGACATACTCGATACCGTCGAGCAGAGGGCGGATTTCCGGCAGGATGAGCGCACTTCCCGCCCAGGCGGCGTCCAAGTGCAGGTGAATATCCTCACCCCTGGCTATCGACCCGATCTCCCGCAACGGGTCGATGGAGCCCAGTCCGGTCGCCCCGAAACAGGCGACGATACACGCGGGGAGGCGTCCCTCGGCACGGTCCCGGCGGATGGCCGCGGCGAGCGCCTCGGGGTCCATGGCGTAGTCGCCGCGAACCGGGATCTTTCGGACGTTCTTCGCGCCGATCCCGGCGATTCTGGCTCCCTTTTCGATGGAGGAGTGTGCCTCCGAGGAGGCGTAGACGATCAAGGGCGGCCCCGCGGCAAGGCCTTCCTGGGCGACTCCGCCGCCGGATGCCCTTTCACACGCCGCCAGGATGCCGCAGAGAGTCGCCGACGAAGCGGAATCCTGGATGCAGCCGGTGAATTCCCTTGGAAGGCCGCACAAGTCCCGCAGCCACTCCATCATCCGCTCCTCCAGCTCCGTAGCGGCCGGGGAGGTCTCCCACAACATGCATTGCGTCCCCAGCGTCGCGATGAGCATCTCCGCCAGCACGGACGGCGGACTGGAGTTCGCCGTAAAATAGGCAAAAAACCGTGGATGCTGCCAATGCGTGATTCCGGTAAGGAGTTTATCCTTGAAATCGCCAAAAATGGCACCTATCGACTCCCCCTGTTCGGGGCAGTTCTCCGGGATCTGAGCCAAGATTTCGCCCGGCTTCACCTGAGATCGGACCGGGTATTCCTCGACTGAAGCCAGGTAATCGGCCATCCAGTCGGAAAAGGCGTGGGCGTGTTGGCGGAATTGGTCGGGGGTCATGGGCGCACGTCCTTCAGCCGAGGCGGTCAGGTCTGACCATATCTTGGGGTCAAACATACGGCAATTCGCACAGCGGTGTAAGTGGGGGCGGCGTGGCGACCGGGCGGAAGAAGACGACGGTCACGGATGAAAGACTGATCTACAGCGACAAGATGGTGGATTCGAACCGAAGTGTGGGTGATCGTCGCCGAGGCAAATCGGCCTTGGCGATCGACGCTGAAAAGGCAGAAGTTGACGTCGCTCATCTGCCGGACTCCTTCTTTTCATCCGTGAGCATCCGTGGTCGATTCCTTCCTTCCCGTAGCATTCCCCTACGTCCACAACTTCCGATCCAACATCCGGTAATTCACGGCCTCGTGCAGATGGGCCAGGGCGATATCGGCCGAGTCGTCCAAGTCGGCGATCGTCCGGGCGACGCGGAGGATTTTGTCGTGGGCCCTGGCCGAGAGGCCCATGTCGTCCATGGCCTGTTTGAGGAGGGCGCGGCAGTCTTTGTCCAGCTTGCAGTGGGCACGGGTTTCGCGGTGGGTCATGTCGGCGTTGTGCCGCGTCTTGGCGCCGTCGAAGCGTGCCGCCTGCTTCGCTCTCGCGGAGGCGACTTGCTCTCGCATCGTTTCGCTCGGGGTGCCCGGCGTGGTGCTGGAGAGGTCCTGGAAGGGGACGGCGGGGACTTCGATGTGGATGTCTATCCGATCCAAGAGGGGCCCGCTGATCTTCGCCATGTAACGTTCGATTTGCACGACGGTGCAGTTGCAGGTATGGTTCGGGTCGCCCCGATAACCGCAGGGGCAGGGGTTGAGGGCGGCGATGAGCATGAAATTCGCCGGAAACGTCGTGCTGGCCATCGCCCTGGCGATGGTGACGATGCCGTCCTCCAGCGGCTGGCGGAGGACTTCGAGCGTCTGGCGGTTGAACTCGGGGAGTTCGTCCAGAAAGAGAACGCCGTTGTGGCTCAAGCTGATTTCACCGGGGGCCGGAATCGACCCGCCGCCGACCAGGCCGACGCTGCTGATCGTGTGGTGGGGTGAACGGAAGGGCCGGACCGCCAGCAGGGGTTGCCCCGGCTTGAGCCGCCCCAGGGCACTGTAAATCCGCGTGGTCTCGATCGATTCGCTCGCCGTCAGGTCGGGCAGGATCGTCGGCAGGCGTTTGGCGAGCATCGTCTTTCCCGAGCCGGGGGGGCCGATCATCAACAGGTTGTGCCCGCCGGCGGCCGCGACGGTCATTGCCCGCTTCGCCATTTCCTGCCCTTTCACGTCGGAGAAGTCGACGTCGTAGGACGCGAATTCCTCGAAGAGGACTTCCAATCGCGAGGGGGCCGGTTCGATGTCGACCTCGCCGGCCATGAAGGCCACCGCCTGGGCCAGGCTGGAAATGGGGATGACGTCGATATCTTCGACGACCGCCGCCTCCGGGGCGCTCCCGGCCGGCACGAGCAGCCCGCGGATGCCGTTTTGCCTGGCGGCCTCCATGGCGATGGAAAGGGCCCCCTTGGTGGGCCGGGTCGCTCCGTCGAGCGCCAGTTCGCCGACGACGGCGTAGGATTCGAACCGTTCGGAATCGAACTGGTCGCTGGCGGCGAGGATCCCCAGCGTGATCGGCAGGTCGAAGGAAGCCGCTTGTTTCGGGAGTTCGGCCGGGGCGAGATTGATGACGACGCGGCTCTGCGGCCGGATGAATCCGGAGTTCGCGATGGCCCGCTCGACCCGGTGGGTGCTCTCCTTGACCGCCGCCTCGGGGAGTCCGACGAGAATGACCTTCGGAAGGCCGGAAGGAGAGACATCCACTTCCACTTCGACCGGAACGGCGTCTATCCCCAAGAGCGAATACGTTTTCAACTTCGCCAGCATGGCGTTACCCCGTGCGAATTCGTGTTTCCAGGATGCGTGATTTGAGTCCTTTGAGGGCGGCGCCGCTGTTGTGAAATCCGACGCCGCGGTAGTAGTAGTGGATGAAGGGGCGGTGGATGTGTCCGAAGTAAACGTGCCGCAATCCGGTCGATACTCCCTCGCCGATGCTTTCGAGGTAGGCGAGAATCCGCCGCGCGCACAACCGGCGGTAGTTGAGATAGGGGACCGGCTTGTGCAGTTGCGTGTAGACGGCCCAGTCGTACACGGCATTGGCGAATTTGCCCTTGCGCCGCTTGCGCCCCCAACGGTACCGTGTTTTCGTCAGCTTGTCGGCCGTCATCGTCCGGTCGGCCACGTCGCCGTGGAGAAAAACCGTATCTCCCACCCGGAAATAATCGGGCCGCCACTCGAACATGGGGTGGAGCGCGGCCAGTTCCTCCAATCGGTCGATGAACCCGACGTGGTGGTCGTGGTTACCCAGCACGTAAACGAACCGGCAGACCGGGCACGCCAAAAGCAGGCTCTCCAGCCATCCGGCCGCGCGGTCGAACGACCGTTCGTGACTCTCGGAACGCGACCAGGTGAAGTCGAAGATGTCTCCCCCGAGGACGAAGATGTCCGCCCCGGCCGCCGCGACCGCGAGCGCCTCGCGGTAGTGGTGCGCGTTGGAGCGGCTGGCGAGGAGGTGCAGATCGGAGAGGAAGCAACAACGCGCGATTTCCGGCTCGTTCGGTGCTGAATGAGGCTTCCGCGTTTCGTGAAGATTCTCCGGCGAAGTCAAGGGTATCTCCGAGGACCGGTTGTCAGTATCCCATCAAGCCGGCGACTCTGCATCCGGCGGCGAAGAGCACGACCAGGAACCCGAGCCCCGCGACGACGTTGATGGCGACCGAATTGCGGTGTTGCCCCATGATGCTCCGCTGATTCGCCAGGAACAGGAGGGCCGCCGCCATCAGCGGATTGCCCAGGACGGTCAGCGCCTGACCGAAGACGATCAGTTCATCCGGCCTTCTTCCGGAGGCCAGCCCCCAAACGGCCGCGATCATTCCAATCAGGAGTACGACGACCGTCATTTTCCGTGGGATCGGATCGCTCAGTTTACAGGGCTTCCCGACCGCGTCCGAAAGAATCGCCCCGCCGATCATCGCATTGATCATGAAGGGGTTCATTGCTATGGGGACCAGGCCGATGCAGAATATCCAGTACGCCGTGGGCCCGAGAGCCGGTCTTAGTACCTCGGCCAGTTGGGCGAGGTTGTTGGCCGGTTTGCCGGATAGAACCGTCGCCGCGGTGATCATGATAACCATGCTGACCCCGGTGAGAACGCAAACCCCGGCGATGGAATCGCGGATGCTGTTCCGATAGTCCGCGATACTCCAGCCTTTCTCGCGAACGAGGTTTCCTTGAAAGAACGCGCCGCCCACGGAAAAAGTCGTTCCCAACAGTCCCGCGATGAGGAGCATCGGCGCCCAGTCCTTGCCATCCGGACCGGGGACTCTGCCAAAGGAAAAACCTTCCGGAATCTGAGGAATGAAACCCCAAAGCACGTCGAGAAGCCCGGGACCGGCGAGAATCAGGCTCGACAAGAAAGAAACCAGGACGACGGCGACCATGAACTTCATCATGCGCTCCACCGCGGCATAGATGTGGGTCGCCGTGAACAGGAACAGGGCGATTAAACCGTTGATGATGACCAGCGACGTGATTTGGATGGTAAGGAGGTACTGACCGGTAGCCCCCGGGAAGAACGCGCTCACCGCCATGGCAAATGCCGTATTGTTCGAGAACTGAAAAGCGGAGCAGACCAGGCAGAGAGTGAGTCCGACCAGGAAAGCGATGCGACGTCCCAGAGTTCCCGCCAGAAGCGTCAGCGGCGTCGCGCCGCCCACGACGCCGATTCTCGCCGACATGGCGACATACGTCCCCATGAAGACTCCCGTCAACAGCAGCAACCACAAGAACCCGTATCCAAAAATGGCTCCGACCTTCGTCGAAACGATTAGGCTCCCCGGTCCGAAGACGACACATGCCGTGATCAAGGCGGGGCCGATGGCTTTCCACCAGGGCTGGCGGGGGGTGACCGTATAGCTATCGGTTTCGTTTGGCACGACTATTCTCTCCAAAGATTAACGGACGCGATCCTTTATAACGCGGTTTGGGAGTCGACGCAACTGGAATCGTGCCGGATGGAGGAAGAGAGGAAGAAAGACGGATGGAGAGTAAAGGATGGTCGGCTTGGGAATCGGGAGATTTATCGAGAAATCATGGTGAAATCACGCACAACAAGGGGTGCAGGTCGACGAGTGAGAGCATCTCGCCATCCCGCCGCCCAGCCACTGCGCCGCCCAAACGTGCCGATCCGGAGTCCCCCAATAGCCCCGGCACCCTTTGAGGTAACCGACGAACTCGTCTGGCGACGCGCCGGTCCCGGAATGGGTCACCAAATCATCCAAACGACTCCAGTCCGAAGATTGCCCGGATGAAACCGAAACGTCAACCCCAATTCCTACGTTTGACACGGCATTAGAACGCATCCGGCCGCAGACCGGTCTTCCCCTCCACCTTCTCGGCGACCTCCGCAAGCCTCTCCGGAGACACCGCCGTTACCCAGTGCTCCGCCGGCACCCGGGCGACGGTGTGCAATTGGATTTGCTTGATTCGGCCGCCGGCGTCGAGGATAGCTCGCAGCCGTGCGCAGTAGGCGTCGATCTCCGCGTCCGTCGGTTCCTCGCCGTCCAAACGCATGATGAGCGTTTGGATGACAATCGGCCTTTTGACCGCGGCCGCGGTCAGGTTTTCACGAATACGCTCAAACGGCACCGGCGAACGTGACGTTCGCCGATAGTATTCCTCCGTTCCGGCGTCCAGTTTCGCCCAGATTTCGCCGTTGTTCGAATCGAGGATTTCCAGCCCAGGGGCGACCCACGTTTCGTGGAGGAGGGTGGCGTTGGTAATGAGAACGAGCTTCACGTCGTCCAGCGCATGACGGCGACGGATTTCGGCGGCGATTCGGACGACGTCCGAGAACTGCCGGCACAGGGTCGGCTCCCCGTTGCCACTGAAGGCGATATCGTTGAAACGCCGCAAAGGGGGCGGGGTTTCCGCGAACTTGGGATGCCCGAATATCCCGCCGGAGGAGACGAGTACCGCCGCGGCTTCCAGTTCCTTTTCCAGCAAGGCGAGGTCGATTTCTTCGAAGACTTCCGGTTCACCGCGATCGACCTGGCAATAGACGCAGTCGAAATTGCAGACCTTGTCGAGGCTGAGGTTGATACCGACCGATACGCCCCGCGACCGGCGGCTGATTACCGGATAGACGTAGCGGTTGCGTTCGAAAGTCCGTTCGTGGGCGGCAAAAAGATCGGGCATGGCAAGAAATCCGGCGAGGATGTTTTCCGGGTTTGGCTTGTCCGTTCAAACACCCTCACCGATCGTGCGAAGGGCGAGCGTGGAGGCGAAGTATCTACACTTCCTTCGCGTCTATCCAGTTCATCAGGCGGCGGAGCTGCTTTCCGACCTCCTCGACCTGATGCTCGCGGTTCAATCGCCGCTTGGCCTTGAAACTCGGCGCGTTGACTTTGTTCTCCAGGAGCCACTCCTTGGCGAAGCTGCCGTCCTGGATTTCGCCGAGAATCCGTTTCATTTCGGCCTTGGTCTCGTCGGTAATGATCCGCGGACCGCGCGAGTAGTCGCCGTATTCGGCCGTGTTCGAAATGCTGTATCGCATGTAGTTGAGGCCCCCTTGGTAGATCAAATCGACGATCAGCTTGACCTCGTGCATGCATTCGAAGAAAGCCATCTCCGGCTGGTAGCCGGCCTCGACGAGCGTGTCGAACCCCGCCTTGATCAGTTCGCTCAAGCCGCCGCAAAGGACGACCTGCTCACCAAACAGGTCGGTTTCGGTCTCTTCGGCGAACGTGGTTTCGATGACGCCGGCCCTCGTTCCGCCGATCCCCTTGGCATACGCCAGCCCGATCTTCCGGATGTCGTCGCCGGCACCTTCTCCCAGCGCGATCAGACAGGGAACGCCCCCTCCTTTGACGAACTCGGCGCGGACCAGATGGCCGGGGCCCTTCGGGGCGATCAATAGTGTGTCGACCCCCTTGGGAACGTCGAACTGGCCGAAATGAACGTTGAACCCGTGCGAGCAGACGACGATATTCCCGGGAGACAGGTTGTCGCGTACCTCATTTTTGAAGACTTCGGCCTGGATTTCATCCGGGAGCAACATGACGACGAGGTCCCCCTTTTTCGTGGCATCGGCGGCGGAAATCGGCTTGAAACCGTCCGCCACCGCCTGCTCGTAGTTCGGCGTACCGGGCAAATCGGAGACGATCACGTCCAGGCCGTTGTCGCGAAGGTTTTGGGCGTGTCCGTGGCCTTGCGACCCGTACCCCAGAATCGAAATCGTTTTGCCCTTCAGAAGCGAAAGGTCGGCGTCCTTGTCGTAGTAAATCGTGGCTGGCATGGATGGGAATCCTCCAAAAGAATGGGCGACGGCGACCGTCGCGGTTGAATGCGGGATGTTGTCAAATCCGCAAGGAGATCGCGCGATTCAAGCCTCCTCGCCGGAACGTTGATTGCCTCGGACCATGGCGATGCGGCCGGTACGGACCAGCTCGATGATTCCGAAAGGCCGCATGAGGTCGATAAACGCCTCGATCTTCGTCTCGCGTCCGGAAATCTCGATCATCACTTCGTCCGCCGCGACGTCGACGATATGCCCGCGGAAAACCTCGACCAGTTCTCGGATGGCGCTTCGATGCGTCTGCGTCGCGCCCACCTTGATGAGCATCAGGTCGCGCTCGACGTAGTCCTTGGAGCTGACATCTTCGACCCGGACGACCGTAACGATCTTACCAAGTTGCTTGCGGACCTGGTCGAGAACGCGGTCGTCGCCGACGCAGACGAACGTCATCCGCGACAGATTGGGATCGTCCGTTTCGCCCACCGCCAGACTGTCGATATTGTACCCGCGCGACGCCAACATACCGGAAATGTGGGACAAAACGCCCGGCACGTTCTGGACGAGCGCGGAAATCACGTGACGCATCGGTTACTCCAGTTTCAGTTCCGCGATTCGGCCTTCCAACGCGGGATAGTGCGGGCTGACCGAGCGACGAGCCAACGCCGTTCTCGGCGGTCCGGCGCCTGAACCCGCACCATCGAAGGGGGCTGAAGCGGATTTGACAGGGAAACTCCTAAGTCTATTTCAACCGGGGGAAAAAACAAGTCCCGCAGCCGCTTTGAAAGGAGAGCGGCAATTCCGGCGGGAACATCGGCCCTCAATTCTGCAAGACAGCCGCGTAGGCATCGAAGGTTCGCTGGTCGAACAGGCAGAATCGGACTGTCATGCTTCCCTCGCGATCGCGAAGAAAACCGCAAACCGTTTGCAGAGCAATACTTGCGGCCAAATCGACTGGAAACCGATAGGCTCCGGTACTTAGTGAAGGGAACGCGACGGAGACGATGGAATACTCTTCGCACAATTCGAGACAGCGCCGATAGGCCGCTGCCAGCAACTCACCTTCGTTCCGGCTGCCGCCGCTCCATACCGGGCCGACGGCGTGGATCACGTAATCCGCCGAGAGTTTTCCGGCACCCGTGATGACGGCCGATCCGGTGGGGCAGCCTTCTGGGTATTTGTCACTTGTTTCTGCCATTATTTCCTTACCACCCCTGCGATGAATGGCTCCGTCCACGCCGCCCCCTCCTGCCAAAGCGCTGTTCGCCGCATTGACGATCGCCCCGACCTCCTGTTCGGTAATGTCTCCGAGCACCAATTCGACAATGTGTTTCTTGATTCGGGACTGTTTCTTCGTTTTGCTCATGTTACTCATGATGGTCCATCTGACAGAAATGCGCAATTGATGGGGGGTGTACTATACCTTCAGAGGGCTAGCAAGGGCAAGTCTTGCCAAGAAAACCTCCTCCGCCCTGTTGACGAAAGTGCGTTGAACGATTACACTCAAGGAAAATTGGTCATATCACCATATCGCATTAGGACATTACCACATGGCCACTGGGGAGTTGATTGACATTGGGCAAAGGGAGACGGTCGTCGAGGCCATCGCCAAGGCGCTCATCGATTATATTGCCAGAAAGGGGCTGCAACCAGGGGGTAAGCTTCCCACCGAACGGGAGTTGGTGGAGATGACCAGCGCCAGCCGGCTCCCCCTCCGCGAGGCCCTTTGCATGCTCAAGGGACTTGGCGTCCTCGAAGCGAAACACGGGAAAGGAATCTTCGTGAAGCCGCTGGATATCGGCGCGGTCTTTCAAACGCTCTCGCCACTGCTGAAGGTGCATGCCGGTCTGGATAAGGATCACATCGCAACCGTGCGGCACTATCTTGAAGGGGGTGTCGCCGAAATGGCCGCTCTGAATCGGACCGAGGAGAACCTTGCCGTCATGCGCTCGGCGATCGACCAGATGTGGGTCAACTTGGCCGAAAGGGCCGTCTACATCCGGCATGACATGACCTTCCACCACGAATTGGGCCGCGCGACACAAAATCCCATTTTTCAGGCCCTGATGTCTTGTATCGCCGACCTCTTCGTCGAAATCCAGTGGCTTTACCCCGACCGGACCGACTTCTTCGAGGAGGCGACCGACGAACACGAGCGGATTTTCGAGGCGGTCCGCGCCGGAGACGGACCACGCGCTAAGGATGCCATCCGGGAACATATCCGCAAAGCGAGAAAACGACTCTAGGGTGCAAGTATCATTCGAGAGGAGGTAAATAGAAAAGAAAAAGGAAAACGAATCTTTTATGACGTCTGGAGCCGAAATCCCGCCTCGGTCCTGAATTCGGCTCCACGGAAAGAAAACAACTCGGGCGTTTCCCCGGGGTGACGTCCGAGAGACTCAGTTCCGTTTCAGTAACACTGTATCTCATTCCTATTCTTCCTATTCTTTTTTGGAGGTGTTTGATGAGGAATTCGATTATTCTGCTTCTCGTGGCGGTGCTTTCCGCCGTAACAGCGTATGGGGAGAACCCGGTCGGGTTTAAGGACTCGATCGATTTCGATTTCGTTTACGAAATGAACGTCCTTCCGACGGATCCGAGTCAAATCGACTTGGACTCGAACACTTGGCCCGATTTTGAAATCTGGCAGACGCCGACGGTAGTGGCGGGGACGACTCCGACGGACGGTTATTACCTGGAGTTGAATCCCGAGCCGGACACCAATTTCGGTGATGGTATCGCGTCGGATCTGTTCGCCGGGACAGTCGGCGATGGAATTTGGCTGAACTCCGGCATCACGGAGGAGACCGGATTCACCGTTGAAATGAGCGTGCGAGTCGGTGAACCGCGGGACGAGACCATGGCCGGTTCCGGTTCGCTTTGTGTTGCCACCACCGCGAATCAACGGCTTTGGTTGACGTATGCGCAAGACAAGCTGATTTGGGGGCCGACGACGACCTCGCCCGTTCTCGATACGAATATCAACACGGACGATTTCCACGTCTTTCGGATGGTCAAGGAACCGTCACTGAACCGCGTTTGGGTGTATCGCGATGGGATTCTCTTGAATACCGAGTCCCCCTTGAGTTCCTACGCCGGCGGGGCCGAATTATTCGGCTTGGGCTGCATGGCGAGTACGACGATCGGTTCCTCCGATATCGACTACGTCCGTTTCACCCCCGGAGCGTGGGCGCCGGTGGGGAGCGATCTGCCACCGGGACCACCCGAGCCGTCCGATCCTCCGACCGACGGCATTGTGTACTTCCTGGACACGTTTGACACGACGGGCGATCCGGCGGAAATCAACGACGAACTGGGCGCCCCACGTCAATCGGGGCCCGCGATGCCGGGAACCGGAATCGCTTACGTCGACCAGGGATCCGGAACGACGAGTCTCACCGGCGGAGAACTGGTGATGGCAACCAGCGCGCAGGGCTCACAGACCTCGTGGCTGGACCAGAGCTTCACCGATTTGGCGGGTACCAGGTACGGTATCAGCGCGACATGCAGTTTTCCCGAAACGCAAACCAACACGAACGAATGGGCGGCGCTGGTTCTCAACGAGGTCCAGGCGAACGACGTCGTCGCCGGACTGGACCTGACGTTCCTTGTCCGCTCGACCGGATGGTGGCGAGTCTACATGGACGGTGCGGAGGTTGCCGGAGCTTCCGGTGTCCCTCTGCTCCCGGCGGATACCTACGACGTGTATCTCCTCGTCGACGAGGAGACCGGCACCTACAACATTTGGGCGAATAGTATCCAGCTCATTACGGACGGTGCGTACGTGCCGAATGCGATCTCTGACCGTTATATCGGCGTGAAGTACTACGGATATGACGCGGTTTCCACCCTGTCATTCGAAAACGTTCTCATCGAGACGTTTGGCGGTGGCGCGACTCCGGTCGAGGGAGATTTGAACGGAGACGGAATCGTCAGCAGCGCCGACCTCGACATCGTCCGCGGTAATTGGGGACAGAATGTCGCAGTCGGGTGTCTCTCTTGCGGCGATCCATCCGGCGACGGCTTCGTCGGCAGCGCCGATTTGGACATCGTTCGCGCCAACTGGGGGAAGGCGGCGGCCGCCGCCGTTCCGGAACCTTCTATCCTGCTGATGCTGTTTATCGGCGTTGCAGGTCTCAGTCTCGTTCGCAGAAAGTGAGAATCGTTTGTGGATGAACCTTGAGTTCGTTGATAACCACTCGGGCGAAATGTGAGAAGATGCATCAGTTGGTCCGCGAGGGCGCGGCGCGTTACCACGGATTTGCGCCCTCGCGACCTTCTGATCTTCCCGGTCCGCCACGGTGTCCGTGTCGCGGGGAAGCCGGTTGTCGGTATGGGTTGATGCAAGCGCTACCGAGGATCGTCGGACGCTTCGACGGAGGAAAGAATTATGAGGCTCAGTTACGTTCAACGCGTTGGACTTATCCTGGTCGTGATTCTCGCCGGTTGTGGCAAGAATCCGCTCGGAAGGGAGCCGATTCACGGAAGCGTAGTGCTCCATGGCGATCCACTCGATCAGGGGGCAATCGAATTCCGGCCCGTCGAGAAAAAGGGGGGCGTCAGCAGCGGCGCGGTGATTACGGACGGCGCGTATTCCATCCCGAGCGACAAAGGCCTGCCGCCCGGCGAATACCGAGTGATGATATTCTCAGCCGCGGCCGATCCATCACCCGCCCCTCTCGGTCCCCCGGGGTCCAATCCGATGGGAGGCCCTCGCCCGACGATTGAGCGAATCCCACCGCAATACAATGTTTCAAGCCGGGTGATCGTCGAGGTTACTGCCGGCGGCGACAATCGGTTTGATTATCATATTGAATGAGGAAGAACCCATGCGGTATGTCTTCATTTCCCTGCTTTGGTGTTTCGATAGCCTTTCGGGACGTCCGAGCCCTTTCCCCGCCACGTTTACAAGGAAAAGTGGTGCCATGAAACGCAAAGCATTTACCTCTGTAGGGGCCGTTTGTCAACCGTTTTTTGG
>CAZFQG010000050.1:0-34363 GCA_964520785.1 uncultured Planctomycetaceae bacterium
AGACCGCCAAAGGGGAGACAACGAATTGGAGCAAGACGCGGCGGTTCACCGTGACGCAATCGGCCGCCATCATGCCGATGCCCGACCGGGAGGAGTTGCTTTCACGGATTCCCGACGCGCACCCCAGACTTTTCGTTCGCCCGGAGGACCGTGACCGGCTGCGCGAATTGGCGGAAGGCGAATTGCGGCCTCGATACGACCACCTTGTCAAACAGTGCGAGAAGCTGCTCGCGGACCCGCCGGATACGACGGAACCGCCGACCTATCCCGAGGGAACCGTCAGTCACAGCGAACAGTGGCGGGTCATCTGGTGGGGGAACCGCGAGAAGGTCCAGAAGATTTTGGGCGGTTCGGCCACGTTGGCGTTCGTCTACTGGCTCGGCGGCGAAGAGAAGTACGGGCAACTGGCGCGGCGGATTCTGATGGACGCGGCCGAGTGGGATCCCAAGGGGGCGACCGGGTACCGCTACAATGACGAAGCCGGAATGCCGTACAACTACTATTTCGCCAGGACGTACACGTTCGTCCATCCGCTCCTGAGCGAAGAAGAGCGCCAGAAGTGCCGCGCCGTGATGAAGATCCGCGGGGACGAGATGTACCGCCACTTGCACCCGCGGCATTTGTGGAGCCCCTATTCCAGTCACAGCAATCGGGCGTGGCATTTCCTCGGGGAGGTCGGGATCGCCTTTCATGGAGAAATTCCCGAGGCGGACCAGTGGTCGTGGTTCGCGATGAACGTCTTCTTCAACTGCTATCCGGTGTGGAGCGACGACGACGGCGGCTGGCACGAGGGCGTGAGTTATTGGAGGAGCTACATCTACCGGTTCACCTGGTGGGCCGACGTTATGCGTGCCGCGTTCGGCGTCGACGCCTTCGACAAGCCCTATTTCTCGCAAATCGGGTTCTACCCGATGTATGTGCTCCCCCCGGGGAAGAAGGGTGGCGGCTTCGGCGACTTGACGGCAAGTCAAGAGCCGCGAAACGTTGCTCTGTTGATGACGGAATTGGCGGCGCAGGCCCAAAATCCGTACTGGCAGTGGTACGTCGAAGAGATCGGCGGGCCGGAATCGTCGCGGGATTGGATCGGTTTCGTCCGCGGCGCCCTTCCGTCGGTCGAACCGAAGAAGCCGGACGATCTTCCGACTTCGCGGCTCTTCCACGGAACGGGGCAGGCGTTTCTCAACACCACGATTACCGAACCGGAAGAACTTGTCCAGGTCGCGTTCAAGTCCAGCCCGTTCGGGTTGGTCTCGCACGGGTACGAGGCGAACAATTCCTTCTTGCTTTTCGGCTATGGGGAGAGGCTTCTCATTCGCAGCGGCTACCGCGACATCTACGGCAGCGCCCACCACAAGGACTGGATGTGGAGCACGCGGAGCGTGAACAACATCACGATCAACGGCCAGAGCCAGTACACCCATAGTTACCGCGCCCAGGGACGGATCACGGCATTCAAGACGACGCCGGAGGTGGATATCGTCGTTGGAGAGACGCGGCAAAGCTCCCCCAGCATGGACCGGTTCATCCGCGCCATCGTGTTCGTCAAACCGGACCTGGTAATCGTTTACGACCAGGTATCGGCGACGGAGGAGGCGTCTTACGACTACTGGCTCCACGCGGTGAACCGGTTCGACGTGAAGGATCAGGAGAACATCGACCTGAAGGTGAACGAAGCGGGCTGCAAGATCGCGATTCTGGAGCCGAAAGGGCTGCGATTCCGTCAGACGGATCAGTACGATCCCAACCCACGGGAGCGAATCACCCTCCGCGAGTGGCACTTGACGGCGACCCCGCCCGGAAAGTCAAAATCGGTCGATTTCGTCGCCGTCTACCGCCCATACCGCGTGAACGAAACGGCTCCCCATCCGGCGACGCTGGAACAAACCGAAGCCGCGTACCTGGTCACGGCCGAGCGAAAGGGAGAGCCGGTTCACGTGACACTGCCAAGAGGTCAAGATCGTGTCGATGAAGCGGGTATTACCGTTGAACTCGGTCCTCCTGGCGGATGATTCCGACAGGGAGGCCGCGCGAACGCACGCATGGGAGTTTGCGTATCATGGGAAAAGCCAAACCACGGAACCCGATCTTGGGCCGGTGGAAGGTGGACTCGATGAGCATGTGGGAATGGAGCGACGAACTCAGGTTAGGCAAAGGGTCAACCGCCTTCGTGAAGAAGGATATCCGACGCTTGCCCCAGAGTGAAGCCGAGTTCGAGGCCGATTTTTTTCTCTACGACTCCACTGTCAGTTCGAGGAAATGCTGGATGGGAATGGTCATCGAGCGAGAGCATGGGGGCGTACTGGCGATGGACGACGTTCGATTGCCGCCGCCCACCGTGAACGGCCTCGCGAACCTGTTGGCCCATGCGATGCTCCGTCCGCTGGATGGGAGAGATCGCAGCCGGCCACGTACCATTCATCCGCGGGATCGGCCGCAGTGGCAAGAGCTACTGCCTCATGTTCGTCAACTGGGGATCGAAGTCATCTTGTGCGAGGGCTTGCCAAGATTCGATGAAGCGGTTCTCGATTGGATGCAGCGTGGAGAGGCAAAGGAATCACGGTGCGCGGAGGAGATCGTGGTTTCTCTGCGCAAGCCCCTTCCAAAGAGAGAACGAACCTGGTTTACGGATGCAATGGTTCTGATGGAATGGACGGCCGCGATGTCAAAAGGGGCCCACCCATCCCGCACGGTCGCCACCTCGCACTATGACCCTTTGACTGTCGTGCCGATGCAGTTGATGGGCGACGAACTGGAGGATATCCTGACGAACACGACTATCGCCAAAACAAAGCAACTGCGCCCCCGACTGGAGGCGATGGCCGCCGAGAACAAGGCCACGCTGCCAGCCCCAAAGGAGTGGCGAGAAAATGGCTTAGCTTGCCAGCAATTCGGCTTCGTCAGCCGCGCGACAAACCGTCTTTGCTGGTGTCGAGCTCCACAATCAGGCTGCTCTCGGCGCCCATCCGCCGGACGAGGTTCCCATGTATTGTCGCGCCGCGGGGCGTTCCTCGCGAAACGCCCCCAACGGCGCGGAACGAGGCGTAACTCGCATCTGGACCAGGCAGTCGATCAACGCACGAATCGCTCAGCCGGCGACCTCGCAGGGAACCGGCGTCTGTTCCGGGGCAGGCTTTGGCGGCGGTACCGGTGTCGATATGCCGCGACGGGATTCCCGGTAGAAGCCGATCCCTTCGAGCGCCTTGTATACCTCTTCCAGGGTTTTCTCGCCGAAGTTCGAAATCCCCAGGAGCCGCTCCGGGGTGCACTTGAGCAGGTCCTGCACGGTAAAGATGCCGCGCTCTTCGAGACAGTTCGTGGTGCGGACGGAAAGCCCGATTTCCGCCGTGCTCATTTCCAGCTTCTGCTGGAGCGCCTCTTCCGCGTCAATTTCTCCGTAATAGGGTCTACGCGTACCCATTCGTCCCTCCTGGACACAAAAGGTTTAAGGAAAACAGGATTGGAACAGTATAACAAATCCACGCGATTTGCAACGGCCTTACCGCCGCCGGAAAGCGGAATTTCTTTGGAGAATTGCCCCGAACGCGCGATAGAATGGTGAGTCTGGAGAAACAACGCAAGGTTATGCCGCCGTTGGTAGCGTCGCCGTGGCACGGTTGTTCGCGGAACCGCCTTCTATTCTCGCGATAGAGTACCGACGTACCGCGAACCAGGCCGGGTCCTCTTATTCCCATCCAAACAACACCAGGTCGACCGCCGCCGCCCGCGTGGCGGTCTTGACGTCGCGTCGCTGTCGGTTCGCAAGCGACTCAACTTCCTTCGCCCAGGCGAGTTCCGCCTGGTCCCAGTTGCGAAGGGCCCAGTTGCGAAGGGCCGTGTCGGTGGCATCGGACGCGGTGCGGGGTCCCGAGACCGCCTTCGAGTGGACGGATGCTCCGGTTGCCTCCCGCACGCCCGCCGCCATCGGCGGCGTCGTGTCCCAATTCGCCCGGACAAGATTCAGGTCGACCAGGTTGACAAGGCCGTCGCCGGAGGGATCGCCGCCAGGCAGGCTCCCTGGGGTGACGGTCCGCCCCCAGTTGGCGCGGATGATGTCGAGGTCGGAGGAATTGACGCTGTAGTCGTTGTTCAAGTCGCCGGGAATGCCCCAGAGGGCGAAGTACTCGTAGGCTCCCATATCGACGGCGACGGCCCCGCCGACGACGCGGGCATTGCCACCCAAATCAAGCGGAACCGGTTCGGCCGCGTTTCCGTCGCGGTCGAGATCAAGAGTATCCTCCGGGACGAGTCCACTATCGCCTTGGTCTATCGCTGGGGAGCCGGCGCGGAGGCGGAGGTCGCCGTAGTCGTCGTTGGCGGGGTCACGGACGAACAGCGGATCGATGCCGATCAGGTTATGTGAGTCCGAGAAGACGCCTGAGCCGGCGTGGAACAGGTCTCCCGCGGAGTTCTGCCAAAGGATGGAATTGTGTAGCGTCAATTTCGCGGTACTCGGAATCCCGCCGACACTTGCCAAGGCGCTGGCGAGGGCGCCGTGGACCCCTCCCCCGTAAATCGCACTGATTCCAGCCTTCGAATTGTATATCCCTCCACCGGAGGTCGCCGAGTTGCCGGCAATCGTGCTGTTAGTAACCGTTAGCAAGCCGGCGTTCGAAATCCCGCCGCCGTAGCGCGCGAGGTTGCCCACGACGCTGCAGTTGTTCATCTTCAACGTGCCGTCGTTTGAGATGCCGCCGCCGCACCTGCGCGAAAACGCGTTGGTCGTGATCGCGTTGCCCTGAAGGGTGCTGTTGGTGACGGTCATCGCGGCCTCGATGCCGTTCGAAATGCCACCACCGGTGTTCGTTGCCGAGTTGTCGGAAAAGGTGCTGCCGGCCACCGACATTTCGCCCTCGTTGCGGATTCCGCCGCCGTTGATCGCGGAGTTTCCTGAGATCGTGCAGTTTATCACCGCCAGCTTGCCAAATACCGCGACTTCGACCGGCAGGTTGCCCAGGTTCACCGGGATGGTTCCGAAACCGCCCATGATCGAGCCGATGGGAATGGGGGAAATCTCCACGATCTGCCTGATTACCAAGGTCTCCGTGCGTGGGGCGTTAGATATCCCGCCGCCGTCAGCGGCCGCCGAATTCCCCGAGATCGTGCAGTTCACGATCGATAACGTGCTTTGGTGGTTATAAACACCGCCGCCGTCTTCGGTGGTGAAACCGCCCGTGATGGTCAGTGCATTCAACGTCACCTCACCCCCGTTGCCGGCGACCACGTCAAAAACACGACTCCTCTTGTCGGCGTCTATAGTGAGCGACTCCAGCGACGAGGCGTCAATCGAGAGCGTCTTGTCAATCCAAAGCGACGTCCCGTCGAGCGGAATGGTCGCCCCGTCCAACGCTTCGTCGAAGGTGATTGTCGTGTCCGGCGAAGCGACTCCGGCGTAGAAGATCGCCTCGCGGAGCGATACTCGTCCGTCGTAAAGGTCGAAGGCGTCGTCCGTGGTTGTCACCATGAGCGACGGCGTCTCTCGCCCAACCGCCGCCGCCTCTTGCAGCTCGAACGCGCCGCAATCGATCGAGTCGCCGTAGACGCGATCGTTTCCATCCAGGTCGGTTTCGAGCGGATTGCCGTCGGCGTCGACGGCCGCGGCGTCGTTGCCGAAGTCGACGGCCGCACTCCGTGGTGTCAGCCGCAAATCGCCGTAATCGTCGTTGGCCGATTCATCGACGTCGAGTGTCGACGGATCGTCTCCCCACCCGTCGCCCCCGTCGGACGGGTCGCGGAGGAAGCCGGGGTCGACTCCGATGAGATTGGCCGAGGCGGAGAAGTCGTCCCAGTTGCGGAATTCTCCACCGCCGTTCTTCCATAGAATCGAGTTGACGAGATCCAATTCCCCGCAGTTGTAAATCCCGCCGCCGTCGTCGGCGTCGTTGTGCGAAAGCGTGCTGTTGACGACCGAAAGCATCAGGGAACTGTGGATTCCGCCCCCTTCGTCGCCCGCCGAGTTACCGGAGAATACACTGTTAGCGACGGCAAGGTCGTAGTAGTTCCGGATCGCGCCCCCGTCGCTGCCTGCTGAGTTGCCGCGAAACGTGCTGTTTTCGATTCTCAGCAAGCCTTCGTAGTCATTGTGAATCGCCCCGCCCTCACCGTTCGCCCGATTATTCAAGAACGTGCTGCCGGTGACCGTCCCCGTGCCGTAACTGGTGTAGATCGCGCCCCCGTCGCCGTAATTGCTGCGCGTCTTGTTGTCCGAAAACAGACAGTCCGCGACCGTCAGGGTGCCCTGGCAGCTCTGGACCCCGCCGCCGCTCCCGGCCGAATTGCCCGACACGATGCAGGCCTCCATCGTCAGGGTGCCCGACGAATTTCGGATGCCCCCGCCGGCGCCGTAGCGCTCCGTGAAATTATCCGAAAGCGTGCTGCCGGCAATCGTCAGCGTGCCGCCGCGATTGTATATCCCGCCGCCGTGGATTGCCGCATTGGCCGAAACCGTGCAGTTTAACACCGAAAGCGTCCCGTCGTTGAAAACCCCGCCACCGCCGTTGGTTCTTTCAGGCCAATTCGAATCATCGTCTTCGTTTGCATTCCCCCCGGTAATGGTTACCCCCTCCAAGGTCGCCGTGACGTCCTCCCCGCAGTAGACGACCGTATACGCATTATCCGCCGCGTCACCACAAATCCCAATATCCCCCGAAAGCGTCGTGACATGCTCGAACACATCCCGCTCGTCAATCGCCGCCTCATCCCCCGCGAACCCCCCGTACAGCGTCACCCCGTCCACCAGCGAGAATGTGGCACTACGCACGATTCCCGGCTCCGACTCCACGCTCGGCCTGTACACCCCCTCCGCGATCCATATCTGATCCACGTCGTTGCCTGGATCGCCGTCGGCTTTGAGCACCGCGGCTTGGGACAACGCGTCTTGCAGGTCGCCGTAGGCGGAACTCCAGGTCAGACCGTCGCCGCCGCTTCCCGCGTCGTCGTCGACGAAAAGGACCGAGAGCATACGCCGGTCTTCGAGCGGTTCGCAGGCTAATTTGCGGGTGAGCGAAAGACGGGACGACGTCCGACGTCGACGCGGAAGATGGAACGAGCGTTTCATCGGTGCTTCCTCAAGGGTAAAGGAATGAGCTTAGGTGGGTTTCTTCTGCGCGAGTAGGATACCGACGAGACGTAATGCGGCAAATAGCAGTTCCGTGAGTAAAGCGAGTATGTTCCAAAATCTCTCAACTTCTTGCTTCATCAAGAACCCCGCTTGTTTGACAGACCCCGCGCGGTGGTGTACCTTGTTTGAGAAACTCCTACAATCACCCACGCTGCCGGAATACAAATCATGCTCAGCCCTCGCCCCATCGCACTTGCCCTGCTCACCGGTCTCCTCTTGGGAATCTCCGCCATGACCGCCCAAGCCGACAAGCCGAAACCCGAAATACCCCAGCCGAAGCCGGTCGTCAATCTCATTTTCGATACGGACCTCGGCAACGACATCGACGACGCCATGGCCCTGGCTACGATCCACGCCCTCGAGAACCGGGGCGAATGCAAACTGCTGGCGGTAACCGTCACCAAGGACAACGAAGACGCCGCGCCGGCCGTGGACGCGATCAATACGTTCTATGGACGCGGTGATATTCCGATCGGTGTCGTCAAGGGAGGGGTCACGCCGGAAGACAGCCCTTACGCGAAACACCTGGCACGGTGCAAGGACGGCGACAAGTTCCGCTTCCCGCACGATCTGATTAACGGCAGCGACGCTCCGGACGCGACCGAGGTATTGCGCAAGACCCTCGCGTCCCAGCCGGACGGGTCCGTCGTCATCCTGCAAGTCGGATTCTCGACGAACCTGGCAAGGCTGCTGGACTCGCAGCCCGACGCCATTGCACCCCTTTCCGGCAAGGATCTCGTCAAGAAGAAGGTCGCGATTCTCTCCGTCATGGCCGGCAAGTTCGATAAGACGAAGAAAGAACACAACTTCGGCGAATACAATATCGTCAAAGACCTGCCGGCCGCGAAGAAGGTCTTCGCCGAGTGGCCCACGCCGATCGTCGCCAGCGGGTGGGAGATCGGCGAAGCCTGCCGGGTGCAAGCGGCCAGCATCGTACAGGACTACAACTACGTCGAGCACCATCCGGTCAAGGAAGGCTATCTCATCTACTGCAAGATGCCGCATAACCGGCCGCTCTATGACCTGACCAGCGTCCTCTACGCCGTCCGTCCGGATCGCGGCTACTTCACGCTTTCCAAGCCGGGGAAGATCGTTATCGAGGACGACGGTTTCAGCCAATTCACGGAAGAAGCGGGCGGCCCGCACCGGTTTCTGACGGTCGATCCGGTGCAGCAAGCCCTGGTCTCGGAATCACTCAGCGTGCTCAGCAGCGAACCGCCGAAGAAACAGCAGTGACGTCTCACATTTCGTACTCACGAACCAGAAAGAAATCACGGTCGAGGTTCGGATCGATTATGGCGAATGCGTCCTCGTTTAGGACAATGTCGCCGTAGCCGAGGATAGGGTAGTCTCGAAGCAGTTCGTCAGAGAGACGAATTGCGATCTCCTCTTCCATCGGTGGAGTGCCTTCCTCGATGGTAATCTCCTTTGCCGAAGGGTAGTTGTCGATCACGTCTTTCCAGGCCCATGTCCGAACTTCAAAGTATCGGCCTATTCGATCGTGAAATCCCGGATTGTCCGGTAGCGTGCGGAGTAACTCGCGAGGATCCTCCCAGCCCCACCTATCACCCCAGTCCATGTCCCCCTTCACGTAGTCCACATCCACGAGGCGTTTGAAAACGACCGGCGCAATCCGAAGAGTGTCGAAGTCGCGGAGTTGATCAGCCACCATTTGGGATACCACCAAGTGTTGGCTTGGTTGACAGATTTCCGGAATACGGTGTATCGTTCGAGATATCTCCAAGGGAGAAGCTGACTTATCGCCGGCGCGAACAATGGGATCGTGAGGACACTCCTTCCCGTCCCGCTCCGCCAGACCATGGAACATGTTGGAATGGAACGATTTGATGCGTTCGTTGTCGATGAAATTCGAAACAACGGCAAGCACATAGAACTTGGTCATGGCGGACTCCGGTTGGCTGTGGCTTCCTCGCATTTCACGTGGTCAAGTTGGGTGCGATGATGGCGAAAGGGGACGCCAATACTAAAAGTGGGTTCATCGCGACCGGACAGCATCGGCAAGCATCGGCGATTCGTACGTAGTCCCTCATATTTCATACTCACGAACTAGAAAAAAATCACGATCGAGGTTTGGATCGAGTACGGCGAATGCTTGTTCACTAAGAAGCTTGACTCCGTAGGCGAGAATTGGATAGTCCTGAAGCATTTGGGGGCACAAACGAATCACGCTCTCCTCTTCCATCGGTGGAGTTCGTTCCACAATGGTTATCTCCTTTGCCGAAGGGTAGTTGTCGATCACGTCTTTCCAGGCCCAGGTTCGGATTTCAAAGTACCGGCCTATTCTGCCATGGAATTCCGGGTTGTCGGGCAACGTGCGGAGCAAGTCGCACGGATCGCCCCACCCCCACCTTTCACCCCAATCCATGTCCTCCTTCACGTAGTCTACATCCACGAGACGTTTGAAGAGGACCGGCGCGATCCGAAGACTGTGGAAGGTCTTTAGTTGATTCGCTACGGCTTCCGATACGACTAGGTGGTTACTTGGCTGACAGATTGGCGGGATTCGGTGTATTGTGCGAGATATTATCAGAGGGCTAGCCGATTCAACATCGGCCCAAACGACAGGATCGTGCGGGGATTCCTTTCCCTCTCGCTCCGCCAGACCGTGGAACATATCGTAATGGAACGATTTGATGCGTTCGTTGTCAATGAAATTCGAAACAACGGCAAGGGTATAGAACTTCGTCATGACGGACTCCGTTTTCTACGGATTCTCAGGGTCGGTTCGGGCGCGATGACGGTGTTGGCGGATCCCACGACGGGAACGGAGTGCCCAGTGTATCCAGACCGTCGAGAAGGCCTTGCTGGGCCCGCCACGCCTCGTTCAACTCCTCTTGATATTCCATCCAACCATCGATTGCGGATTGGTCCCAGGCCTCTGGATCAAAACGAATCTCGTCATCATAACCCAACGTTGTCGGACCGAGTCCCAGGGGTTCAAAGCTGGGGCCCTCGCCGTCCTCGGCCATCGCGGCTTCAACCAGGAGCCCTACGACGAATCCAACAACCGGCACCTTTTTCACAAGGCCACGCATTGCACCTCGGCCCTTGGAAGCACCACGGCGCGCGGCGCCCGTCGCCGCGTCCTCCGCCACTTCGCCGGCGATCTTCCTTGCGGCCTTTGCCGCCGCCTCCGCGGTCTCGCGCGCGAGCCGCCTGCGAGCTGCTCGCTCCGCTGCCTCGTAGGCCGCTTTCGCCATCTCATAGGGGAATTTCGCGGCGAACCCCAGTTTCCGCAATTTGTATTTGCGGATCATTTCCTTCAGTTGTCCGTCAATCATCTCCTTCGTGATCTTGATTCCCTTGTCCCAGGTATTGGGTGTCTCTTGGTAGGACCACACGTTCAATCCGCGAAGCGTGGGAACTCCCTTGGCAATGATGAGATTCATCGCGAGTGGATCAACCTCGCTCAGTTGGCTATCGGACATGCCGAGAAGCCGGTCCTGGGTCCATCCCGAGTAGTCTCGCTCCCAGTCCACGTTGTCCGCAACGCGAACCGGACATGACAAACCGCAGTGCTGTATCATGGAGCCATAACCCCTTCCCCTAGCGGAGGCGATTGAGTTTCTTTCGAACGATGCCGATATTTTAGAGTCTGGCGGCTGCGGTCGCAAGTACCGGTTGCGAAGTTTTTCGAGGGAGTCCATCCAGATCGCGAGATATCTTTTCCTGTTTCTCTCAGATTACGCATATTGCTTCCGGGAGAGACGAAACGCCTTGGGTAGACGTCCCGCCTCGCGTCATTCCCATTCATTCTCAACATACCCCTTTTTCACGCTTCTCCAAGCCGTATGATTCGCAACAATCACTTTCGGGTCCCTGCAAGTCGGCTTTTCGACGAACCTGGCAAGGCTGCTGGACTCGCAGCCCGACGCCGTCTCACCCCTTACTTCGACGCCGTCAGGAACAGATTCGCGCCGGTCCGGTCGCTGCCTACGCTGAAGGCGCTTCGCGGAACGCCGGCGGCGATGGCCAATTCCCGCATTTGGGTCTCGCCGCGGTAGGTGAGATACCAGTTGGCGACCCATTCCATGTACGCCCTGGTCGGATTGTGGGGCGCGAAATTGCCGACGAACATGAGTCCCCCTTCGGCGAGGCGGTTCCAGAACATCGCCAGATTGGCGACCGCGGCCGCGTCGTCGAAGTAGTCGAACAGCCCCGGGCAGACCAAGAAGTGGGGCGTGCCGAACCGCTCTCCCAGCCCTCGGGCCGCCAGGCGGAAGAGGTTTTCCCGCGGACAGGAGACCGCCTCGCTTGGAAGCCACTTGCGGAGATGGGCCGCGGCATGATCGGCGGCGCCGGGGTCGAGGTCGAGGAGGGTCGCGCGGAGGCACGACAGCCGCTCGCCGTCGAGCATCGCGCAGGCGCGGCGGAGGTCGAGGGCCGGCCCGGGCTGGAACCCGACGTAGCGGTACTCGCCGACCGGCCGCGAATAGAGGTGCCAGACCAGCGCGCTCGTCGCCTGCCGCGTCCGGGACGCGACCGCGGCGGGGGCCGCCTGGGCGAGGAAGTAGCGGTCGAAGATGCCGCCCAGGGGGTCCGCGGCCTGGCGGTGCTCGCAAATCGCTTCGAGTAATTCATAGTCGCCGGCGTACCCCAGCGGCTTCGTCCGGGCGCGGTGTTGCAGCCAACCACGGCGCAACAGGGGTTCGACCGGTTCCCAAAACGCGCCCGAGGCCGGCTGGTTCTCCTTCCCCCACCTCCCACTCGCCGCGAGGGCGGTCATGGTTCTCGTCATCGCCGCGTCGACCAGCGCCTCGGCAAGGGGCTCGTTGGTCCACTCGCGCGTGAGGATACGGATCCGCTCCAACTCCGCGGCAAGCGCCTCCCCCTGTTCCCGCGCGAGCGCCACCAGCGCATCATCGGAAAGCGGGGAAGGGTTCGGAGTGTTTCCAAGAGGCAGAAAGGCCATGAGTATCGGTCAATGTGAGGGGAGGGGGAGGGGTGAAGGGGCAGGGGACAAAGGGGGCAATGTACTTCTGGTTCTGGCTCAATACATTCCGCCCCCTTGGGGCTCGATTCTGCCGGGCTGCTTCCTTTTCCCTAGGGCTTACGCCACTAGGCTATTTCCTTATCCCCCGTCGGAGTTATATATGTGGCCCCTCATCTGATTTCAGTACTCCGTTTCTCGGGAACACGCCGCACAATTCACTTACTCACTCCATCACTCTGCCCCTCCCCCCTTCCTCCAGAAACCGCACCTGTTCGACGACTGTCCGGTTCACGGGGACGTCTATGCCGTGCTCGTCACCCAGCCGGACGACGGCGCCGTTGAGGGCGTCGATTTCGGTGCGGCGGCCGGCGCGGATGTCTTGGAGCATCGATGACTCGTGGCCGGCGGTGGGGGGGAGCATCGTCGCGTAAAAGGCCTGGAGATAACCGGCGGCATCGTCCCAGTGGGTGGCTCCCCCGGCGGCTTCCATTACGGCGAATGTCTCTTCGGCAAGCCGCAGCATGAGAAACCGGCCGTGGGACGATTCCCCGAGCCGGCCGTATGGGACCTGGAAGATCGCGCCCAACGGATTGAGCAACCCATTGTAAAGTATTTTCGCCCAGAGGTCCTTACCGACATCCTTCACGACCCGGCAGGGCATATCTCCGGCGGAGAGGACCTCGCGGAACGGCGCGAGCTTACCGGCCGGAATGCGCTCCATGTGCCCCACATGCACCGGCGCCGCATGGACGGTGATCCGGCTCTCGTTGAGGCGCGGACGGCAGAAGCCGGTAATCACTCGCGCGCTGAACACGGCCTGCATGGGGAAGAACCGGCGAAAGGTCTCGTAGTTGCCGTAGCCGTTCTGGCACAGCAGGAGGGTCTCGATCTTCAGTCGCTTCGCATGCGCAGCGAGGTCTTCGGCCGCGGCCTCGCTATCGAACGACTTGGTCGCGACACAGACGACGTCAAACGGTCCGTCCGGTACCTCGGCAAGAGTGGGATAGGCCGCGAAGGCCGAAGGGGGCGCCTCGAACCGGCCAAAGATTCCCTCGCGGACGATTCCGTCTCGGCGGAGCGCGTCGCAGGTCGCGGGTCGCGCAACGATGGCGACGTCTTGACCGGACTTCAACAGGCATCCGGCCAGTCCCAATCCGACGGCTCCTCCGCCGTAAACGAGAATCTTCATGCCACGTTATCCGGCCTTCCTACTAAATACGGACGAATCTTTCGGATGCGACACGAACCACCGGCGCTCGCGGATCCGAGAGCCGACGCTCCGGTTCACTCAAACGAAAGAGGCCTTCAGCCACCGTGCATCGACCGATTCCGTCTACTCCTCGGCCTCTCCCTGAGCGTCTTCCTCGCCAACCGGTTCCGCCTCTTCCTCCTCCGTCTTTCCGAGGAAGATAAAAACGACGGCGACGATCAATATCCCAATCGCCGGCGCGAAGAAGATGGAATGCCACCGGTGTGCCTGCGCCGCCAACCATTCCTCGCGCGTCAGGAGGATTTTTTCGTCCGCGAGTTTATCGGCGGAAACGCCCTCGCGCTCGGCGGCAATCTCGCGGAAGACGTTTTCCAGGTCCTCGACACTGTACCTTATTTCACCATAGACGAGCCCGTCCTCGGATATCTCCCGAAGTTCTTCAAGCGTGATGACGTTATCGCGGTTCTTGTCGACATCCGTCCCGAGATGCCTCTTTTCGGCGGCGTCTTCTTTACCGAAAAACAGTCCCTTCACCGTACCCGCGATGTCGAGATAGCGCCAAGCGCTGTCCTGCGTGGTGGGATCCTCCCAGAGCGGGAGAGAGACTCCCGCGGTCTGCGAAGCGACCGCCATTTTGGTGATCGCCGGAGGATAACGGTCCATCATCGCGCCCGCCAATTGGGCCCCCGCGAATTGCCCTACGCCCAGCAGGAGGAACGCCAGCAGGCTTTGGACGCTCGCCTTGTATTGCTCCGGAGCTTTCTTGTTTCCATACATGTACGCGCCCACGTAGAGAAACGCGTAGCATAAACCGTGCAGAAGCAGACCAAGCAGGGCGAAGGTGAACGCGGGATTCATGAACAGGAAATATCTTGCCACCCACGCCAACATGCCGAGGACGAGGACCCATTTCAAACCGATTCTCGTGACGAACACCGGTAACAGAACCATGAACAGGATCTCGGAGACCTGATTCAGCGTTCCCAGTGCCAGGGGCGAAGGGTATCCTCGCTGACCGAGCATCGAGCCCACGACGGCGAAGTACAAGCCGCAGGCGGGAATACTCGCCAGAAACGCGCAAATGACGAAGATGGCAAACGGCCCGTCGGCCAGAAGCTTGAGGGCGCCGAGTCCCAAAACGTCTCCCCCCTCGGAACCCTTGGGGGGCGTGTTCGGCAAAGTCAGGCAGTAGGCGGCCAGCACCAGGCTGATAACTCCGGCGACGACGAAGAACCATGAAGACGCCATGCCCCCGCAGACGATTTCCACGAAAATATTGACGGCGATCCAGCCGAGCGTCCCGAAAACGAAAACCCGCGGGGCATAGTCGGGGTTCGGAAGGTGTTTGAATACGACCGAATTGACCAAAGCGATCGTCGGCATGAAAAAGACGCCATGCAGGATCATGAGCGTCATCAGTAGGCCGAAACTCTCCGTGAACCCGCACGCGACAAGGCAAAGTCCGCTCAACGTATGCAACACGGCGACGACGAACTGGGCCGGAAAGTAGCGGTCGGCGATGGGCCCGATGAATAAGGGCGAGATGATCGCGCCCAAAGGAATCGCCGAATAGAGCCAACCCACTTGGGCGCCCGAGAAACCCAAGACTTGCGTAGCGAACCCGCCCAAGGCGATCGCCCAGCCTCCCCAAATCGCGAATTCCAGGAAGTACGCGATCGAAAGGCGTGTTCTTACGAAAGGAGTAGGTCCAGATTCCATCGTGCTTGTCCTCAAGGATTTGAAGGGTGCGGTCGCGAAACCCACCGCGAGACGTCAGTGACCGAATTGGGACGCGGAAGCGGCCAACCCGGCGCAGCGACCGAAAGAACCCGTTCGCCGGAGGGCTGCCGGAGTGTCCGGCCCATCATTAGGAGACGATTATAGAGGAACGAGTCTGCGCTGAAAAGCCGTACCGGGATGGAATTCGTTCAAGCCCTGGTGAAAATACCGCGGGGGGATGAAATCTCGAAAAACAGGTGCCTCTAGCCGAGAAACAGCTTGTAGAACATCAGCCCCGCCAGCAGGCACGTGACCGCACCAACTATCGTGCGAAGGAACGTCTCGTTCAGGCGGCGGACCACAGTCGTGGCGAGGGGGACGGACATCAGCGCGCCCAGCGCCATGGGAAGGGCGAGCGACCAGTCCGGCCCGTGCTCCGTGCCGACGGCAGTGACGACCGCGTACGTCACCAATCCGGCGAGACAGGTGAAAGACTCCGCCATAGAGGTAATCGCAACTGCCTGCTTTGGGGATAATCCGGAGACCACCTGGCCGGACGTTACCAATGGGCCGTATCCTCCACCGCTGATCGCCTTGTTGAACGCGGCGACCGCCCCCAGGGTGATCATGTGGCCGGGCCGGTAGCGGAACCGCCTCCGCGCGGTGACGAGGGTGATGATGCCCACGCTCATAATGATGGCCGCCACCAGGGTCTTCACGACGTCCTTCGGAATGCTGCACGTGGCCAGTTTTACGCCAACGATCACGCCGATGACGCTGAGGACCGAGAGCATCAACACGGTTCCCCTGGCCTGTTTATCCCGGACGAAATCGACGTTTCCGTCACGGTGGTGCATCAGTCCGGCGGCCGCGCCGGCGAGGCACTCGCTCAGAAGAATGCAGGGGACGATTTGGTGGAGTTCGAAACCGAAGACGAGCATGAGTACCGGCGTTAGTGCCGTACCATACCCCATTCCCAGGCTAGAATCCACGAACTCCAGAACCAAAGAGAGGAGAAAGACCCCCAGGATCATTTGGGCCGAGAGATTACCGGTCACGGCGGGAAAAACCTCGGCCTGGGTGATCAGACAACCGATCCCCATAACCCCCACAATGGTGAAAAAGGCTACCGTCCAGAGGAGAAACCGGCGCTTCGGAAATGCCGCCGTCGCGGCTCTTGTTTCCACCAGTGTGCTAGCTGACACGTTCAAGCTCCTACCAAATTCACGGTTCTTTCCATTTGGCCCTGTCGAAGAGCAACCCGCGTGCCAATTGGGCTATATCCGTTTTTCGGGAACGATAGTGGGCCGGTACAGACGGTTGCAGGGGTAAATCCAGGTCAATCCACGCGAATTCGGGATTGTCGCGACGAATGCCGTGATATATACTGCAACCTGCCCGTTTTATTTAACGGCCGCGTCGTTTCATTTCGCGGCAATAGCTCCTACGGCCCCACAATGGCGGGGCTGGTGTAGCGCCCGAGGATGTCCAATGCAGACCGAGATTGATCCTCTTATTCCCCAGTTCTGGGAACAGGCCACCCGGTTGCAGGGGATCCAGGAGGCGGTTGTCGCCATCGGCGCGATTGTCGCGGAAGGGTTTCCGTTGGAAACGCTTCTTCTGCGGGAACTCGACCGGGATGCGTACACGCTCCGGACGCTCGCCTGTTACGAGGCAGACCTTGACCGGTCGCGATCTCGCAGCCACACGGAATCTGCGGAGGAGAGCCGTGGGATCGAAGCGCTTGAGGCCTGGTGCGCCGGCGGAATCGTGGAACTGATCGACCCGGCCGAGTCGGAATACCCTTTCGTGCATGCAGTCCGTCCGGGCGATCGGCAATCTCCTTTTCTGCTGGGGCCCCTGGGAATCACCAATGACAAGACGCCCTCGGGCCGGCTCGGCGTGGCCGTGTTCAGCGCGCGGCCGGGCCATCGCCTGTGTGAACGGGACAAGCGATGGCTGGAATCGCTGCTTGGTCCCCTCAATGTGGCGGTCCAGAACGATTCGCAGCTCAAAACGCTGACACTGCAGCGAGAAGCGGTCGAATCCGAGCGCCGCGCCCTCTTGCTCGAATTGGGTAACCGCCGGGCGAAGGACACCATTGTCGGCGCCGAGGGGGGGCTTGCCGGGGTCATCGAGCGGGTCAACCTGGTCGCCAGGTCGGATGCCCCGGTTCTCATTTTCGGCGAAACCGGGACCGGCAAGGAAGTGATCTCCCGGGCGATCCATGTCCGCTCTCCACGGGAATCGAAGCCGTTCCACCGGGTCAACTGCGGCGCGATCCCTCCGGAGTTGATCGATTCGCACCTTTTCGGCCATGAGGCAGGGGCCTTTACCGGAGCGACCGAAACGCGCAAGGGTTGGTTCGAAAGGGCCGACGGCGGTACGTTGTTCCTCGACGAAATCGGTGATCTCCCTCCGGCGGCACAGGTCCGGTTGCTGCGTATCTTGCAGGACGGCCACTTCGAAAGGGTCGGCGGGCAGAAGCCGATTCAGGTCGATGTCCGGATCGTCGCCGCGACGCACCGCGATTTGGCCCAAATGGTGGCCGAATCGACCTTCCGCGAGGACCTCTGGTACCGCATCGCCGTCTTTCCGGTCTACCTTCCGCCACTACGGGAACGCCTGGAGGACATTCCCGCCTTGGCCGACCACTTCGCCGAGAAGGCGGCCGTCCGGTTTGGGTTGCCGCTGGTTCACCCTTCGCAATCGGACATCCGCGCCCTCCAATCGTACCACTGGCCCGGCAATGTCCGCGAGTTGGGGACCGTCATCGACCGCGCGGCGATTCTCGGAAACGGCCGCTCGTTGGAAATTTCCGCCGCGCTGGGCATCAACTTGGAGAACGTCCGCCCTTCCGCCGAGCGAGCAAAGGAGTCTTCCGCCCGTTCGACCGCGCGAATCGAAGCCGGCTCCGACTCGTTTTCTATCGCTCCCTTGGACGTCGTGATCCGCCAACATATCGAGAGGGTGCTGGCGGCGGTACACGGGCGAATCGAAGGTCCCGGCGGCGCGGCTGAGTTGCTCCAGATCAACCCCCATACGCTCCGGTCGCGGATGCGAAAGATGCAGATCGACTGGCATCGGTTTCGGGGCGAAAAGGACCGATGACACCGCGAAACCGGGAGGCGTCTTCACTCCGCCTTGCTACCGCCATCGGTACGCGGCAACCCCGTTCAACTCGCGGACGAAGACCTCCTCGCCGACAACCGCGAGGTGGCCCCACGTCTCTTCGTCGCTGATCTTGCACGAGTCGAGCAGGTCAAACTTCTCCGGGGTTGCGCGGATCAGGAGCAATTCCCCGCGCTCGTCCAGGGCCAGAATACGGTCGTTCCTCGCCACGAGGCTCCAATACTCTCCGTACGGCTTGGTCGTCCATTTCTGCTCGCCGGTGGCCAGTTCCACGCAGGTGAACCGCCGGCTCCGCAGGTGCATATAGGCGTGGCCTTCAATCACGACCGGCGTGGACATATAGCCCTGCAGCGGCGTCCTCCATAGCGTCGCCGATTCGAGTTTTTCGCCGTTGCCCTGAATCTCGATCAGGCGGCTCCCGCCGCCGTAACTGCTGGTGAAGAGCGAGTTCCCGATGAGCGTCGGCGTGAGGATATTCATCCCCAGCGTCGCCGGGATATCCCGCGACCATAGCGCCTCGCCCGATTCCGGATCAACCCCCACCATCCTCAGCCGCGTCTGGACGATGATCTGGTCCTTTTCCGCGATTCGGCGATGAATTGGGGAGGAAAACGCACTGCCGAACATGCCGCCGGCGTCCACGAGGACCCGCCACACCACCTTGCCGGTCCGTTTGTCGAGTTTGCAGAACCCGGCTCCGGCCTGGACGTAGACGTGCTCGCCGATTACCAGCGGCGAGCAGACGAAACCGAAGGCCGGCAGGGCCGTTTTGAATTCGTCGACGAAATCAACCCGCCACCGCTCCTCGCCGGTTCGCGCGTCCAAGCAGACCAGAACGTCGCGCATCCCGCCGACGAAGAGCGACTCGCCGTCGTAGGCGGGCGTCGAGCGGATCCAGTCTCCGTTGCGCTTCGCCATGAAAGGGACCGACATGGCCCCCGGCCAAGATGCCCGCCAGAGTTCCTGCCCGGAGGCCCGGTCGAGGGCGCGGACGATCTCGGTCTTCTCGTCCTCGGTCTCCGCCACGAAGACGCGATCGGCCGCGACGATCGGCCCGGGGTAGCCGGGTCCCAGGTCCACATGCCATGCTGGCGTAAGGCGATCCTCCGCCAGGCTGTCCGGCCAGGCCGGTCCCGGACTGAACCCGTCGCGGTTCGGCCCGCGCCATTGGGGCCATATTTCGGCCGCATTGGCTGTGAGGCCCGGCTGAGCGAAACACCAGATCGCGAACAAAAAGGCCGCGATCCTCCGGAGAATCATCGTCAAGTTCATCTTCTCACACTCCCATCACCGCGGCGGGCGCGGCGCATCGGTTTGCCTATCTTGACTTCATTCCTTTCGCGCGTCCAACACGTGAATCAACGACTTCTGACCGTTCTTCTCCGCCAGCTCGCACGGCGTCAGCCCTTCGTTGTTCCGGGCGGTCGGATCGGCCCCCTGTTCGAGAAGGTATTCAATCGTGGGTCCGTCGACCGTCTCCCGCGGAGTCGCGGCCCAATGGAGGGGCGTGTATCCGCTGGAATCCTTGGCATTCACGTCGGCCCCCCGCGCGACGAGGACCTCGGCGACCGGCTTGCTCTTGCAGCGGTGCAAGGGAGTGCGGCCTTTGTTGTCCGTCGCGGAAACGTCGGCGGCGCGCGAAAGCAGAAGCTCGGCCACGGCGGATGTCTTGTTCTGCGTCGTGTAGTGCAGCGGCGTCTGCCGCCACTCATTCCGCAGGTTCGCGTCGGCCTGCTTATCCAAGAGGCACCTCACGATTTCCACGTGTTCCTTCTCTGCGGCCGCGTGAAGGGCTCCGCCGTATTGAGTCGTCGCGTTTACGTCCGCTCCCTGGTCGATCAGGTACGCCACGATCTCGGCGTGGCCGTTCGCGGCGGCGAAAACGAGCAGTGGAACGCCGTCGTCCCGGCGGAGGTTCACGAGGTTCTTGTCGGATTCAATCGCGACTCGGACGCATTCGAGATTTCCTTCCTTGACCCATTCAATCAGTTCCGGCGCCGACACGGCACCGCGACGACTTCCTCATCCGCCGCTGAAGCACCCGCGGAGGGCCAGAAGGGTCGCCAGCATCAACAGAACCGCGACGGGGCGGCGCATGATTATCGCTCCTGAAATGGTAATTGGCGTTCGCGGCGAGAAAAAAAACCGCGTCTTTCTGCGGCGGCCAAGCCGGACATAATTCTCAATCCCTGCCGTCATTTTCTCGAACGGAAGCCGAAGCGTCAACCCGCCTCTCGCGGGATATGCGTGGTGGCAGGGTCTACTGCCCGCGGAGGTGGGCTCTCCATCCATGAAGGCTTACCCGGCACAGACTTGTCTTAGGTCGAATGGACCGCCGCCTGTCGCGTACCCCGCTGCGTTCGAAAATTCTGAAAAAAAACCCTCTGGACCCCAATAATTGAGCGTCGCGAACGAATGCGATGAGAATCCGATACCCTCGGCGGTCGGGCCGCGGAGTCTTTCCCTCTTTTGGCCACGCGTCGAAACGAGGTCGGCCGGTTTTCGTTCCGCGCGGGAACGCCTTGCGCGTGTTGCGTTTGTGCGGTTTTCGGATACCCTTCCCCCCTTTTTTGTAAAGGAGTTTTTTTCCGTGAGAAAGCTGAATTTTCCGGTGTTCTGCGCGGCCGTTCTGGCGGCGGTCGTGTCCATGACCATGGCGAGGGCGGACGACGTGAAGCCTGTCGCCGTATTCTCGCTCTCGGGCTACGACAATGTGATGAGCGATATCGCTCTGGCGGGTGAGCTTTCCGGTCAACCGCACCTGGGTATGGTCGCGGAGGGGCTGGTGGTCGTCGCGACAAAGGGGCAGGGGCTTGAGGGGCTGGACAAGGCGCGTCCCTGGGGCGTCCTCATCGGCACCGACGGAGCGCATTTCGGAGGATGCGCCTTTGTGCCGGTCTCCGACCTGGACCAGTTGATGGGCGTCGCCAAGGCCTGGGGCGGCGACAAAATCCAGAAGCACGACGACGGAACCTACGAAATCCAGACCCATCACAAGCCGCTCTTCGTCCAGGAGACGCACAAGGGCTGGGCGTTCATCGTGGATCAGAGGGAGATTTTCAAACACGTACCACAGAACCCAGCCAGGTATTTGGCGGGACTGAATCGGCGCTACGACGTCGCCGCGAGGGTCTACGTGGCGAACATACCGCAGGAATGCCGCGAGAAGTTCCGCGCCATGATGGAGAACCGATTCGAAAAGATGGCCGAACGCCGCGCCCAGAAACGCGGACAAGGCTGCCATTGCCCCATGAATGAGGAAATGGCCGCGCACATGCGCAAACAGATGAAGGAAACGGCCGATGATATCGATCACGTCACCGTCGGCTGGCGGCTCGATAACGACCTGAAACAGGGCGTCCTGGAAATGGCCGTTGAGGCCAAGAAGGGGACGAAGACGGCGGAACACCTCGCGAAGCTCGGCTCGCTGAGGACCGAGTTCGGCGGCTTCACGCTCCCCGAGACGGCGGTTTCCGGCCGGATCACCTCCGTATGCGATGCGCCACCAGCCGCGCATCTCGATAAAGGGGTGGAGAAGATGCGGGAGCATATCCACGCGAAGATCGAGAAAAAGGGCAAGTCCGAGGAAGAAGCCAAGGCCGCGAAGGATATCGTCGATACCCTTTTGGACGTCATGAAACGGACCGCCGCTTCCGGCCGGAACGATGGAGCGATGGCGGTGGCGCTCGAAGATGATGCCCTCGCGATGATCGCCGGTCGGTACGTCGCGGACGGGCCGAAACTGGAAAGCGCCGTAAAGATGGCGGTGGCCGAAATCGACAAGAAACGCCCGGGTTGCGTCGAGAAGATTCTCCAACTCGACGCGAATCGTTATCGTGGCGTCAATCTTCACGTCGCGACGATCCCCATCACGGATATCACGGATAAGTGTCCCAGGAAGGAACAGGCGATCGAGGCCGTGGGTGAAAACCTCACCATCGTGCTCGGCTTCGGCCCCAAGGCGGTCTACCTGGCCGCCGGTCGGGACGCGATGCGTTCGCTGCTGTACGCCATTGCCGATTCCCAAGAGAACCGCCGGTGGACCGTTCCGCCGATGGAGTTCACCATGGATCTCGGCGAAATCGTCGAGTTCGTCGAAGACTTCGGCCCCTGTTGTCCCAATAAGGACGCGGAGAAACTCGGCGCCGCCCTCAAGAAGGCGAACGCCGCCCTGGAAAAGGCTCAAGGCCGCGACGAAGTCCGCGTGGTCGTCTCACCTACCAGACAAGGAATGAAGATGCGAATGGAACTCGATGAAGGCGTCCTCCGCGTCATGAGCTCCGCGAAACATCGTCAGTGGCCGCGGCCCCATTCCAGACACGTATCTTCCCACTAGTGCTCTGTCAACACTGAGATTTTGGGTTCGCGGCGCGCCGCAGTACCGCAATCGTCCGGATGAAACCGAAACGTCAACCCCAATTCCGAAGTTTGACAGAGTACTGGAAATCGGACGCGGCAAATGTAAGCCCGGCGCGGAACCCGGGCCCCCTTTCTCCCCGAGGTGGGTTATCGAAGCCCGCCTCGGGTTTTGTCTATGTCAGGACGACCTTCGTCCGTTCCGACACGAGGCGTCTTTTCGCCAGTGCGTCGCCCCGGTCCACTCGCCTCCGGCGCCGGGTCTTGGCGATCGAGAATTCGGCGTCAACGCTCCTGAGTTCGCCGGGTCAGGCTCGGAAAAAAAGCACAGAAAGCATATTTAAATTACCTATCTCCCGTAATTTTCTTTGTCGTATTCGTCTAAGGCATCTTCCGTATCTTGCCGATAACTCCTTTTGTTGGCACTTAAACACTTTCCTCTATTTATCGCCACGCGAGGCCCGCACTTCGCGAGAGCGTTCTTTTAGAGAGATACCCCAATGGTAAGTAGCACGATTCCGGTGCGCGATTTGGAAGAGTTGCGCGCCTACGTGAACCGTACCTTCTGTGACGAGTATGAACTGAAACCGGGGGCCTTTCAGATGACGGAGCGACGCCTTCGTCGGCGGAACCGTCCGTGCGGCTTGTATTTTTGCCTCCACGGTCCCAGAGCGGTGAAGTTCACCGCGATATACGAAACGGAAACGCACCAAGTCCTGTTCTATGACCCAAGCGGCGAGCGGTTCCTCCGCTGCCAATTGGTCGATTGCGAGGAGCTGCAATTGGGGTAGGCGCGGCGCGAGAGGTTCTCGAAGAACGCCTCGGGTACATTCCTGTCCGTGGGAAGCAACGTGGAGCGTTTCACGGGGCGGCAGGCCTCGTGGAGTGAAGAACGGGCGGCTGCGCCGGTAGCCGAGCTACGCTGCCCCGCGCGTTCTTGTCATCATTTGTAGAACTCCACCAACGACTTCATCAATGTTTCGCCCACCTGCTTGTTCTCCACGATCGAGCGCATGTCGCCGCAGCCCTCGCAACAGAAGGCGCTGCACCCAAACTGGACGTGCGTCCCGCTGGTCCAGTGGGTTAAGGATGGCTCGCCGGTCAAGTGCTGAAACGTGTTGAATTGGTCGTTCTCCGAGTTCTTGAACACGATCTTCTGGAAATCCTTCCAGGAACCGAGTTCTCCTTCCTTCATCGGAGGAGCGGGACGCAAAAGGAGGTCGACCTTCGGTCCCGCCCAGGTGTGCATCGACCAGGTCGTTGTCAGGGGAGTTTTCGCGTGGATTCGCTCCATGTCTTTTTGAACGACGTACGACTCCTGCGGCTGTTTTTCGGGATCGGCTCCCGTCGAGGAGTATCCCCGATTCATGTCGACACCTTGGGCGTTCACTCGCGCGAAGCCCGAGGAAGGCCCGTCCACGTTCATCATCACGACGAAATGGCCGATATGTCGCTTTCGCGCCTGGGCCGCCTCGTCGCCGAGCAGCCATTCGATCATGCCGACGATCCGCCACATCGCGTTGAATTCGTAACAATGCTGGTTGACGGCGTGATGCACCCACCGGTTCTCCTCTGGAATCGGGCTATCGGCGTCGGTGATCGTCACGCGGTAGATCGTCCGCCCTCCGCACGATTCGCCGATGGCATGCACCGACACGCACGGGTGCTTCTTCCACCTCTCGATCATTTCGAGCATGTCTTCGTAGCTCATCGGGATCTCTTCGCCGAAGTAGACGGTCTCTTCGGTGAATTCGGGGAAGAGAATGGTCGGAATCTTCTTGCCGTTTTCCTCGACGACCGCCTTTTCGACCGGATGCCAGGTCTTCCCGTCGTAGGAGTAGCTGCCGAAGCATCGCAGTCCGCTTGGGCCGTTGTCGAGCCGCAGTGAGTTTCCCTTGGCGTTCTTCAGCGTAAAACGGAGCATCTGGCTCCACTCGGGGTGTCCCGGCGCTCGAGGGAGCGACACGCGGAAGTGATTCACTCCGAGCCGTTCCAAGGTAGTGCCCGGTGACCCGAGAGGTCCCTCGAAGCAGAAATCCTCCACGGTGAGTTCTCCGGCACCGGCCAACGGTCCGAATAGAAAGAAACTCAGGAGAACGGATAGGATACGTCGATAGGGCACGGACATGCGTGGCTCCGTCTAGTGCTTCGTCAAACGTTGGAATTGGGGTGGACGTTTCGGTTCATCCAGGCGATTGTGTACTTCGGCGTGCTGCCAACCCAAAATCTTAGTATTGACAGAGCACCAGGGCGTACGGTAGTACGAACGGGATTCAACCGGGTGGTGAAAGGGGCTTTCGGCAAGACCCGATAACGGATTCTAGCCGATTCCGGCGGCGGATGCAAACTGAAAGACGCACCGCGCGAGTCAGCGAGTCACCGGGGTGCAAACGGACGGCGAAGCGGACTTTCGTCGGAAAACGGAATAAATGGTACGACTCGGTTTCGAATGCGTGCCGGTCAAACCGTTAGCGAATTCGGATCATTGGGAAGAATTTCGAAAAGATTCGCCCTTGCCGGATCGCTCGGGAACTCCATGAAACCCTCGCCGTGCGCGGCTCGCGCGGCGTCCCGCACGACCGACGACGTTCCCAAGACGAAGGGGGGGTCTTGTGGTCCGTCTCCCATGAACGAATCGTGGATCGCCTGACCCTGGCGTAGCAACACAAACTGTACCCCTACAAAAAACGTTTACCGACCATCCTAAACTGCGCAACTTGACGCGATCCGGAGGTTGCAACCAAATAAATCAGCCCTTTCGCGGGGCCAATGGCCACGTTGGTCCGTCTCTTCGATACGGACACACACTTTCGAGGATAGGTTGTGAATCTATTGCTTCGGCGAAAACGTCCAACAAGAGATATAAGTCTGACGGAGCACCAGGAGCGAAAGGCGACTATGGCTGGCCTGCGCCAACCGTGTCGGTCGTTCCGGTGAAGCCCGGGCCGCCCGCGGCGACGTATCCGTGGCTCGCGCCGGAAACATCCGGGCTGACCCAAAACGAATACAGCCGGCCATCTCTCAAAAAGAAGCGAAACCGGACGGGTTTCGCCGCCACCGCCGCGAGGTCTTCGGCACCGTTCCACTTGACCGCGACGCGCGTTTCATCGCCCTGAACCGGCACGCAGTTCGCTTTCGAAAACGGCTCAATGACTCGGCCCGACTCGTCAAGGATCTCGGCCCGGAGCCTGCCCGCCGCCGCGTCGAGATTCACGAACGGATGTTTGCCGGCGAAACGGACCGGTCGGGTGGTGAGCGTGCCCTCGGCCTTATCGGCGTCCATCGAGGCGAACCCGTCGCGACGCAGGAAGGCGACGCCCGTGCCGGCCGGTCCGGTCGTTCGGTCCCGCCAGCCGCTATGGTAGAAATAGAGTTTGTCGCCCACCACGAGGCAGCCGCCGCCGGCCGATTGGACGTTGCCCCAGTTCCACGCGTCGTCCGACTCGTCGATTCCCAGGAAGGGCCGCCGGTCGGGCCGGCTGAAGTGGAAGCCGTCGCGACTGTAGCCCAGCATCACCTCGTTGCGTTTCTGATTTCCCCGCGCGGCCGGATCACCCTGCCAGATGGAAAACATGCCCAGCATCAGGCTCTCGTAGGCGACGGCGTCGAAGTTGTACAACTGGGCGTTCGCCTTGTCCTTGGCGAGAACGCCGCGGCCGTCGCGATCCCCCACGCCGTAGCCACCGGGATTGAACGGGTCCAGACGGTCGGCGCAGAGCCACGGTACAACCTCGTCGGCCGTCCACTCAAACCCTTTGGCCAGATCAGGATGCTCCCGATAGTACCGGGCGCGTCCGAAGCCGTTCGATACCCGCAGGCTGTAGACCCAGACCGTCCGAAACGGGTTGTAGAACACCGTATGGCGGTCGCCGAATTCGGCTCCGGGGCCGGCGCCCGGCGCGGTCGTACGAATCGGGTTGCGTGCCACGACTTCGGACCAGTGGATTCCATCGGCCGACACGCGGAGCATGAGGTAGGGGTTGTTCTTGCCGAAATACACCATTTTGTAGCGCCGCCTCGGGTCGGGGTCGTTCAGGTCGAGCCAAACGATCGACGAATCCCGCGTTTCGCGCAAGACGACATTCGTGCCACTTTCTACGTCAAGCGAAGGTTTCTCCCAATGGAGTCCGTCTTTGCTCACGGCGTAGCAAGTCGACTCGCACCAGGCACCCATGTACCACATCTTGAAGTGACAATCGGCCGGATCGTACCAGACGCCGTCGCCGAAGACCATGGCGATCGCCCGGGTGGTGGCCTTCTCCCAAGGCCGGTCGGGGGTGATCACCGGATTGCCCGAGTACGGCTCGACCCGATGGTAGGTCCGCTTGAGAGTCGTGTTTTCAATCAGGAAGTCGTCGACGAAGAGCTGACGTCCCACGTCGATCGGGACGACCGCCGGCGGGTTCTTCAAGTAGGGGACCGGCTGGGGATCGAGCGTGAGTTCCCGGCGAGGCGGCCACTGGTCGGGCAGGCGGATGCCGTTGTAGAGGCATTCACGGTCGTCATTCGATTCGGAGGTCGCGGTCCAAGCAGATAGGGCCACTATGACGAGCCACATCGCGCAGGCATCAACGGCCATTTTCGAGAGACGCATGATTGCATTGCCTTTTCTTGCATAAGGATAATGGGCGTCGGCGGGTCACCGGTTGAAACCCGAGTAACCGAAAATCGCCCCGTTCAAGTTAGCGGAGTTCCGGCGGCAGTGCAACGCAGTCCGTGGCACCCGCCGAGAACGTCAGCCGAGAACACAGTTCCGTCCACGGGACCCGCATAGAGAACCGCCTCACAGGTGGCACTACGAACGGGAATACGACCAATAGGTAGGCCGTCCCACGCGGGAAAGCCGTCACACCAAACACCCTGTGACGGCTAGTTTATCATTATTAACTCACAATTCCCTTGACATTTATACTGGGGTCACTAATGGTTACCATTCAGAATTCTTGTTTGCAATCCGTTTATCCTGTTGACAATAATGACACTCCAGTATTATACTAAGATTGATCGCGGTTCGGAACACGTCGGACAACGCCCACGCGTTGTGGGCGCATTTCATTCCAGGCGTTGCCTACTGGGACCACGTGGTGGTTAACGCCGCCGCCCCCACTCCCACGGAACCCCCGCCCCCTCTGGGTGGCGGACTGAACGTCGATGTCACGTTCGAGAGCGGCGCCTTGCCGACCGATCTTGGAATGACCGCGGGTGGCGGGATCGATCCCGTACCCAACGTATCGGACGGCGTGTGGACCAACGTTCGTCTTGCGGGAGAAAGCAGTTTCTGGAGTTCCACCAAATTCGGCCAACGGATCGAAGCGTCAGTGATCCACGGGTTCGCGGAAGTCGAGCAGGCCACGCTGACCGGCACGGCCGACGACCAGACGATCGTCGGGTTCGGCACCAGTATGGCGGGTTCGTTCGCGTTCACGCTTGGACTGGTCAACGGTGGAGTGAACGGCCTTGCCGGCGGCAGCGCGAGTTCCATTGATATTGAGCTTCCCAACGGCGACGGCGCGAAGCACAAGTACGGCTGGGAAGTCGATACTTCCTCCGGTATCCTCAAAGTGTTCTTCGACGACGCGCAGGTCGGCGACGCGGAACGATACAGCGTATCCGGCAACTTCTTCGGCGAAGAGGCGATTTACTTCGGCGATGCCAGCGGCGGCAACGACCACAGCGAAGTGTGGCACCGCTGGGTGATCGCGGAAGGATACTATCCCGTCGCACAGACTATTCCCGGTGACGCGAACGGCGACGGCGCCGTCGACAGCGCGGACTTGGACATTGTCCGCGGCAACTGGGGTTCCTCGGTCACGCCAGGCGACCTCTCGATGGGTGATCTTTCCGGCGACGGGCTGGTCGACAGCGCCGATCTCGACCTCGTTCGAGGCAACTGGGGGGCGACAACCGCGGCGGCCGTGCCGGAACCGGCAATCGGCGTCTTCGTGATCGCGTTGCTCATCTTCCTTGGGACGCGCGTGCGCCGGACGAAATGAAACGACGGGGCGTGGTATTGGAATTCCCGCACGGGCCTCTATACTGGGGTGTGGTGGGACGTTCGAAGTTGAAGGAGGGTGGAGACATGCGTGTTGACACCGGACAAAGGCGTGCTTTTACCTTGGTTGAGCTTCTCGTGGTGATCGCCATCATCGGCATCCTGATCGCCCTGCTGCTTCCGGCGGTGCAGGCGGCGCGAGAGGCGGCCCGGCGGAGCCAGTGTTTGAACAACTTCAAGCAAATCGGCGTCGCGCTGCACAACTATCACACCAGCCACGGCCGGTTTCCGCCGGGAGAGCAATACCACGTCTCCTGGTGTACGCCGCCGGGGCCGTCCGCGACCGGCAACGTGGTCGGTTTCGCCTGGAGCGGTCTCATCATTCCCTACATGGAAAACACTACATGGAAAACAAACAAGTCCAAGACGACTATGGATTTTCCAGCTATCATCCCGGAGGATGCCATTTCCTCCTGGTCGACGGCAGTTCGATCTTTTTGGAAGAGACGACTGACGCCGCGGTACTGAAGCATTTAACCACGCGGAACGGCGGCGAAGTGGTAGCTTTACCTTAAACACTTTTTGAGACATCCAGCGTTTTCATTTTCGCCCTTGCCTAGTGCTTTGTCAACACTTGTTTTCCGGGTTGGCAACATGGCGAAGCACCGCAATCTCCCGAGTGAATCCAAAACGGCAACCCGAACATTTGCGTTTGACAAAGCACTAGACGCCTCCCGCCCGCATTCCAGCGGATCCTCAAGAGCCTAAGGAGAAACATCGTGAAACGACGGCTATTCATTATTCACACCGGTCTGGTCTGTTTGCTGATCGGCCTCGCGGCGTGCCCCGCGCGGGCCGCTGAACGCACCGCCCCCAAGGTTCTTCGCGACCTGTTCTGGGTGTGGGACACGCCGAGGCGAAGCACGCCGGGGGAACATACCGCGGCCACGTTCGCCCAAGCCACGGGCGCTGAAAAAGCAAAGCTCCTGGGAACGCCGAATATCGTCATGGCCGGAGCCGGTTTGCCCAGCGACGAACAGCAGGCGGACGCCTGGACCGGCGCCGTCAGCCATTGTCCGCGGATCATCTGGGAAATCTGCCCCGACGGCACGGACAACGGCGAGGTCAAGCCGCCCTTCGTCTACGAGAAACGCATTGCCCTGATTGGCAAACTCGCCGCGAAATACCCGCAGATCGAGGGCGTGCTTCTCGACGACATGAGCAGTGTGGGCATCAATCATGGTTTCGCGCCGGAACACGTGAAAAACATCCGCGCGATGCTCGACGACAAGTGTCCGGCGGTGAAAATCTGGGGCGTGCTGTACACAATGAACTTCGAGCGCGACGGCGTGGTGCCGATCGTTCAAGAGACCGACGTTATCAATCTGTGGGTGTGGCACGCCAAGGATCTCGTCAATCTGGAGGAATACGTCGCCCATTGCGAGAAGACCTTCCCCGACAAACCGATCGTGCTGGGATTGTACCTGCGCGATTACGGCGACGGCAAACCGATGACGAAGGAAAATATGGAGTTGCAGTGCGAAACGGCGCGGAAGCTGGCCCATGAAGGACGTATTAAGGGGATCGTCTTCCTGACCATCGACAATGACGAGGAGATCGTCCGCTGGACGGCCGATTGGATCGAGCGGGTGGGGGACGAGCGGATCGGCGCCCCCGCAAACATTGAGCGAACCGCGACGCCGGCGGCTGGCGCCTCGATCCGCCTTGTCAGTGAGACGGCGGAATCGACCCGCCCCGAACCGATTGACGTTTCGGCGAAGAAGGAATAGGGAGGATTCGATTGCGAAAACACTGTCGTGTGCAATCGCGGTGAACATAGCGGTCACGATGACCCTCGGCGTGGGCGGCGAGGTTTGCGCCTCCGACGTGGATATCGGGAATAAACAAATCCAAGATTGCCTTTGGGTGTGGGGCAATCCGGAGATGTGCCGCCAAGTGGAATTATCCACCAGTGAAGAGAATTTTCGGAGTATGACCAACAAATCCAACCAGGCGTATCGGCGCATTAAGCAGGCCATCGAGGAGGGGCAAGTCCCGCCGGGCGAGCGTCTCACCGAGGCGCGGGCCGCTGAACTGGTCGGAATGAGCCGGGGACCGGTCCGGGAGTCGTTGGTGCGGTTGGAAGCCGAAGGGCTGCTTCAGAATTGCGGTTCGCGCCGCAGCCGCGTCGTCGCCTACGTCGAGGATCAAAACCCCGAAGAAATGCTGGCACGGTACGAACTCCGCGAGCAGATCGAAAGCGGCGCGGCATGGCTGGCTGCCAAGAACATGACCGGCTGGCAGATTGACTATCTTCGCGAATTGACGGAAGAGCTGGAAAGCGGAGTTCGGGAGAACGACCCCAAAAGATATTCGGAACTGGTGGGAAGCTACCGACAGTTCGTTCTCGAGAAGTGCGGCAATTCTTTGATGATGGATATCTGGAGGACGTACAATCTTTCCCCGCCCCAGCCCCGATCCGAGAAGGTGAAAGCCGAGATATTCGGATTGATCCCGGACGGGGAGAAGGAGGAACCCTCGTTTAGGGAGATCACGGATGCAATCGCCTCGCACAACTCCGATCTGGCGGAACAACTGATGAAGAAACGGGTCCGCAAGATTACAGAGGCCATTCGCAAGTATGTCTGGAAACTCCAACGGGAGGAGGAGCGGTCTTAGAGACAGACATGCATTTCTGAGAGGAATCACCGAACGAGCGTCAACCTCGATAACATCCATGACATGAAACGGATTGCCCGATGAACGACGTAGCCGTTTGTCTTTTCGCCTGGGACTTCTGCGACGAAGGGGTCGATCCGCTTCTTGAGCGACTGGCGGAACTGGGTGCGACGTCGATCTTCTTGGCGAGTGTCTATCATGCCGGATGGTTTCTCCTGCCACACAATCCGAAGCGTAAATGCCATTTCTGCGAAGACGGAGCAGCCTATTTCCATCCCGATGCATCGCTCTACGAGAATACTCCGCTGAAGCCCAGAATCGCCGAGATTGCCGCCCGTACGGACTGGTTCGAAAAAGTGAGCCGTCGGTTGGATACCTACGGTCTGCGAATGACAGCCTGGACCGTATGCAATCACAATACACCCTTGGGGCTTGCCCATCCGCGGCACACGGTTCGAAACGCTTTCGGCGACAGCTATCCGCATGCTTTGACGCCCGCCAGCGAGGCCGTGCGGCGGTATATTCGCGCCCTGGCCGTGGATCTGGCCGGCCGCTATCGCTTGCGGTCCGTCTTCCTGGAAGCCCCCAACTATCGAGGGCGCAAACACGGCCATCATCACGAACGGGAACTCGTCGCGCTCGGCGACCTGGAAAACGCCCTGTTCGACGTTAGTTTTTCCGAACATGACATGGCCGCCGCTTGTGCCGCCGGTGTCGATGCGGAACACGTTCGCCGCCGCATCCGCGATCACCTCCATCGCTATCTGGGCGCGGCTCCCGACCGGCCTTCCGACTTGCCGCGGACCATGGAGCAGTTCGTGGAACGGTGTCCGGCGCTCGTCGATTACCTGGCCGTCCTCGACGCTCGAGTGACGAGCCTGGTGACCGAGATCAAGGACGACCTGCGGCCGCTGGACGTCGAACTGGAGGGCGTCGAACCAATCGCCGCTTACGACACCCGGGTGGTAGGCGCCTACGGTAGGACTCCTCAAGAGATCGCCCGGCTGACGAGCGAAGCCAAATCGAAAGCGGCGCCGCACCAGCGTATCCGCGTGGGGTTTCGCTTGGGCGGCGATCCCCCCGGCCAGAAGCCCGCGATCGGGAATCCGGAAAAGGCTCGCCAGTGTGTTCGCGCGGCCGAGGAGAACGGTGCCGACTCGATCTTCTTCTACAACTACTCCGAATCGCCATTAGTCTGCCTGAGCTGGATACGCCACGCCGTATCCGGTTGAGCTGACCCTACGGATTTTCGGCGAAATCCATCCAGAACCGGCCGATCAGGTCGTGTAGCGCCGCGACCGCCTCGGCAAGCACCCGCTCCCCCTTTTCGGCCGAGGCCAGGGAGGGGCTCCCGAAGACGCCCGTCTTGGAGAGCTTGTCGAAGGGTCGGTAGCACGAGGCCGCCGCGGCGTGCAACAAATCGAAATGCATCGCTTCGACACGATGTTGGATGCCGTCGTCCTCGGCGGACGCCATATCGACAATCTCCGGCCGGACGGCCTGGAGGATGCTCGTCTCGAATTCGCACGCATGCCCCACCGACCCCAGCGGCCCGTCTTGCAGGTGTTTCAATCTCGAGGCGCAGGGCGAAAACCACGAAGTCACGAGAATCTCGGCCTCGGGGTGCTTCTGGCCGCGTTGTTCGCCCAAGACGCCGCAAATCGCCGAATTGCCGCCGTGGCTGTTGAGCAACAGAATGCGCCGAAAGCCGTGACGGACGACCGATTCGACCACGTCGACGACCCAGCGACGAAACGTCTCGTGGCCGAGCGTCAACGTGCCCGGGAAAGCCATGTGGTGTTCGGAACAACCGACCGCGAGCGTCGGCGCGATCAGCAGACGGCCATCGAACGCCGCGTCGAGCCGATCGACAACGGCCTCGATGATGATCGTATCGGTGCCCAGCGGCAGATGCGCCCCGTGCTGTTCGGTCGCCGCCACCGGAACGACCACCGGCGTCCGGCGGTCCAGGGCATCCAGTTCGGAGCGTCTCAAATTGTGCCAGCGCATCAGCTTACTCCTGTCGGTAGCGGTCCAGTGCTTCGCGATCCAACTCGACCCCCAATCCGGGGCCGTCGGGCACGACCAGGCAGCCGTCCTCCATGGCGATGGGCTCCACGATGAGGTCGTCTTCGCGCATCAGGTGGCCCACGATATCGCACGGCAGCCGGCAGCCGGCCGCGGCGGCCGCATGGACGCTGCTCATATCTCGGACACCCAGGTCCATCCCGGTGCCGCGCCACGCGGGACAACCGGCGGCTTGCGCCGTCCTTGCCCACTCGGTGAATTCCTTCAACGGACCCAGCAGATTGTAGTAGTCGGCCGCATCCACCCGCAGTGCCGCGATCAGATCTCCAAAGCAATTCAGGTGCAGTGCAAGCGGTTGGGGGATTTTTTTCCGCAGCAATACATACCAGTCCAGACGATGCTGGGGCACGGGGCTTTCGAACGTGACGCCGTCAAGGCCGGCGAGCGACGAAGAGACCTCCAATGCCCCGGCCGGATTCTCGAAACGTTCATTGGGGTCCAAAACCACCGAAAAATGCGGCGCTACGTCGCGGACCGCCCGAACGCGTTCGGCAATCGGGTCACCCAGTTTGCACTTCATCTTCACGCCGCGAAATCCCAACTCGACCGCCTTCCGGGCCCGGCGTGCCGTGTCTTCCGGCGTCGCCCGACCCATCCAATAGTCGATTCGGACACGATCGATCAACCGGCCGCCGAGCAGATGCCAGACCGGCACGCCCCAATGCTTGCCCAGCAGGTCGAGCCACGCCATCTCGAACGCCTCGTAGATGATATAGGACTCGTAGTCGTCTCCATGGGGCAACGGGAGATTGCCCACCGGCAGTTCGGCCAACGTCATTCCGATGATCACTTGGGCGTATCGTTCGAGGGGAGCCCGCAAGTCGCCACGGCGCGGCTCGCCCAGACCGACCAGGCCGGTATCGCTTTCCAGCTCGATAATCCATTTGGGGAACTCCCAGAAGTTGGCGGTCCTTCCGCTCACCGGATCGGCCGCGCACAGCCGATCCTCCACGCCGGGGGAGTGTACCGTGTCCGCCTTCATGGGGACTACGAGCTTGTGGATACGGACGTCGACGATCTTCATTGGCCATTCTTGGATAGGGGCCAGGAAAAAGCGATACTCCGAAAAGTCTGCCCTCGCACGGCGCGCGTCATTTTTCGTACACCTCGAAGATC
>CAZFQG010000051.1:0-34340 GCA_964520785.1 uncultured Planctomycetaceae bacterium
ACACGCGATTTGGAAATATCAGTCCTCCAGCCAACTCCATTGTGTTCACCATGTCGAACCTCCTCAAACTGGGAATTCCCAAGGGCAGCCTTCAAGACGCGACGGCCGAACTTTTTCGCCGCGCCGGCTACAAAATCGTCGTCAGTTCGCGGAGCTACTACCCGACCATCGACGATGACGAGATCGAGTGCCTCCTGATCCGTGCCCAGGAGATGGCTCGGTATGTAGAGGACGGGGTTCTGGACTGCGGCCTGACGGGACACGACTGGGTCGTCGAGACTGGGGCCGACGTGCATGAAGTGACGGAACTCGTTTTTTCGAAGGTCAGCCGGCGTCCCGTCCGCTGGGTGTTGTGCGTCCCTGAGGACTCTCCGGTTCAAACGGTGTCCGACCTGCAAGGGGCGCGCATCGCCACGGAAGCGGTCGGATTGACGAAGAGTTTTCTGGAGCGGCACGGCGTGACGGCGAAAATCGAATTCAGTTGGGGCGCAACCGAGGTGAAGCCGCCCAAGTTGGCCGACGCGATCGTGGAAGTGACCGAGACGGGTAGTTCGCTCAAGGCCAACAATCTTCGCGTCGTGGCGGAGGTGCTGCAAAGTACCACCCGGTTCATCGCGAACCACGCTGCCTGCGCGGATTCGTGGAAGAAGCAGAAGATCGACGACATCGCGCTGATGCTGCGAGGAGCGATGAACGCCGAAGGGAAGGTCGGGCTGATGATGAACGTCGCGCGGCTGAACTTGCAGAAAGTGCTCTCACTGTTGCCGGCGCTCCAGAAGCCGACCGTGTCGAATCTTGCCGACGAACAGTGGGTGGACGTGAATACGATCGTCGACGAATCGGTCGTCCGGACGATCATCCCCCGGTTGAAGTCGGCCGGTGCGCGGGGCATCGTGGAATATCCGTTGAACAAACTGATCGACTAACGGCCGCCGACGCGCAGGCCGCCGACGCGCAGCTTTCACCCCCTGGAAGGAGGATCGATTCGCCATGGATTTCGAGATTCGACTTGTTGAAAAACTGGATTCCGTCGGGCTGAAGCCGCCGCCGGCCGCCGAGCCCAAGGGACTGTACCGGCCGATCCTACTCAGCGGTAGCCAGGCGTTTCTCTCGGGGCATCTGCCGTTCGCCCCGGACGGCACCCTGATGACGGGCCGGGTCGCGGATACGATTTCGCCGGAGGACGCGAATCTGGCTGCGTTCTATGCGGGGTTATCGATTCTCGCGACGCTCCGGAAGGAACTGGGTGATCTCAACCGGGTTGTCCGGCTCGTGAAGACCGTCGGATTCGTTGCCTGCACCCCCGATTTCGACGCGCAGCCGTCGGTGATCAACGGTTGCAGCCAATTATTCGCCGACGTTTTCGGCGAGGCGTCGGGAGTCGCGGCGCGCTCGGCGGTCGGCGTCGCGGCGCTGCCGCTGGAAGCCTGCGTTGAGGTGGAAGCGATTTTCGAGGTGAACCCATGAGTAATCCCCCAACGGGACCGGCTTCGGCCCCGAAGAACCAACTGACGATTCTCTGGTTTCTCGTCCTCATCGGTATCGCCGGTATCGCGGTGGCCGTTCTGGGTAGGCTGTTCCAAATGAGGGAGGCGGATCCGGAACCGGCGGTCGAAGAATCGGCCGTTCTTGGACGGAGCTTCTCGAGCTGGAAGTTCCTCCCGCTTTACGGTTCCGACGAGCCGATTTCATCGGATGCCGTAAAAGGAAAGGTCGTTCTACTCAATTTCTGGGCCACCTGGTGTCCTCCCTGCCGCAAGGAACTGCCGCAGATCGCGGAACTGGCGAAAGAGTTCGCCGCGAATGAGGATTTCCGGTTGGTGACCGTATCGTGTGGCCAGAACGACTTCGACGGCGCGAAACGGGAGAGCGTTCAATTCCTAAAGAAACGGAATCTGGAGGTTCCCACCTATTTCGACCCGAAAGCGACCGTTCTTCGCGAATGGCAGGCATGGACCGGAGACAGCGGTATTCCGGTCACCTTCGTGCTGGACCGCGACGGCAGAATCCGAGGGAGTTGGGTCGGCGCGGATTCGAAATACACCGGACAAATGAGGCGGAGAGTCGAGGAAATCCTCAACCAATAGGCGGTTGCTTGCGCGGCGTCCGGGCGTAACCTCTTCCGACGCGGAAACCCTACAGTTTTTCATCGACCGCGAACGGGGGAAGTTCCACATCGCCCTTGTGTCGATGCCGCGGCTCCTTCAGGCCGAACGTCAGGATTCCCGCGGCGAAGATGCACAGGGCCGCGCCGATGAAGACCGGTTCAAACCCGATGCGGTCCACGGCCTGTCCTACCAGCGGTGAGAAAAAGAAGGGCAGAGAAAAGTAGAAGTTCGTCGCGCTCAAGTATCGCGTGTGTTCCGCCGGCTCGCAGATTTCGAGCGTGTAATTGACGAGAATGCGAAATACCAGCGGCGTCAGTCCCAGACAGACGAAAACGAACCAGAACCACGAGGCTCCGGTATGGGGCGCGGCGAGGGGGAGCAGTACGACGTACAACGGGGCGAACGTCGATGCGAAAAGCAATATCCGAAGGGCCAGCCGGTTTCCCTTTGAGTCCGCCACCACGCCGATCAAGATGCTGAAAACCGCGACCGCCGCGTTCTGGACGATCACCCACACCATGAGGTGGCTCCCCGATAGGCCCAGACGTTCCCGCGCGAAGGCCTGGTAGTGTGGAAAGACGATCAAGGCGCTGCCATAGAGGACACCGACGAAGACCAATCTGAGCAGATTCGGATCTCGCGCGACGATTCTTGCCGCCTCTCGGAAATTTCGGCGCGAGCGTTCGTGGGACTCGCGCCGCTCGTCGGGTGACTCTTTGAGGAAGACACACAACAACCCCGAAACGAAGAAACAGCTTCCGACGAAGAGGAAGAGCCGAAAATAACCGGCCACCGGATGCTCCAGCCACGAAGGCATGAAGAGGACGGCCGCCGCGACCGCGGGGATTGCTCCATAAAAGGTCGACATTCTCAACAACCGTCCGCGTCGCGTCGCGCGAATCAGTTTCCCCTGGACGATCCCGAACGCCACCAAGTAAAGCCCGTTGACGATGAAGAAGACGCAGTAGAGCACCAAGAAAAGGATCGGCAGCCAGGAAGGTTTGACGCCGCCCCACCGTGCCCACATAATCGCCAGGGCCCAAAATGGTACGGCGAGCAAGCAGGCAAACGCGGCCAGCAACCACTTCTTCAGTCGGACCGACTCCAAGCGATCCGCCAGAACGAGCGGAACCGTGCTCTGGCCGAGGCGACTGAGAACCGGCATGAATCCTCGGAGTAAACCCGCTTGGGAGCCGGAAATCGCGTCCAAAAAGGCGGGCATGATGACGCTTTCGGTCTTGAATATCCATCCTACCCGCAAGACGATCTGCTGCAAGACGAGAAATAGCAGGTTTCGCGATTCGTTCGGCTTCTGGCTCAAGGGGAAACACCGGGGACAAAAAACGCATATTGGCCAAGACGCTGGGAAGGGCCGGACTTGGCGGCGGCCGGCGGAAGACGTCTCCAAAAGATAGGTCATTCCCGCCGATCCCGCCGTCGCGGATCTTCACGTGGGTCGTACCGTCGCTGGGGAGTCTCGAAGGGCGTGCCATGCGACAAGTCGTTCCCTTCGCGCGTGGATCGACGCCCTTGGAAACGGACGAAGCTCGAAGACTTCCTCCGAGGGACGTCAACGGACTGAACCCTATTCTACCTTCGCACGGACAGCCGGAAAGGGCCCTCTCCTGTTCGCCGTGCTGCGCCCGGGAGACATGCCGTCGCTCGCGGCCGGGACCAAGCCCGGCGCGAAACGCCGGCGCCGCGGCGCATTGAATCCGCCGAGAAAGCGCCTCGCCGAGCGATGCCTGGAAACCGTCGACGAACCGCGCCGGCATGGATCTGCTTGCTCAATCGACCTTTTCGACTTCCGCCTCGTAACGCGAGTGTGGAGCGGGAACGCCGCTCCGGAGGAGGCCCACCTCGACCAGATGGCGGCGGACCTTTTGATCGAAACCGGGAACCGGAACGAAGCCGGGCATCGTACTCGCCGCACCGCGGATCCAACCTTGGGCGACAAGGCCGAGCTTCAGGGACCGGGCGAAATACGAGAAGGAGGTCTTCATTTCGTCAAACTGGAATATCTCCCAAAGCCGCTCGATTCGCCTTTGTTCCATCTCCGCCGCCTCGTCGTCACCGCGGCGACAGGCGCGAAAGAGGTTGGCGTGCCATCGGGGAGCTAAGCCGGCCAGAGCGGTAACACAGCCGGCTGCCCCCTTCCGGAAGCTCTCCAGAAGCAATCGCTCGCTTCCTTGCATCAGCGCCGTGTTCGTCTCCACCGCGATCGGCATGAGTCGGCCGAATCGAACCATGTCGGTGCTGGTGTCCTTCATGGCGACGATATTGGGGTGTTCCATGAGCCGCGTCGTGATCTCGAAACCGAAGGCCGTACGCATCCGCAGGTGATGGTAGATCGCCACCGGAACCGCCGACGCGTCGGCCAGCGTCGCCACGTACGCGTACAACTCCTCCTGCGAGAACGAAAAGGTGCTCGGCGCCATGACGACGACGATGTCCGCCCCATCCGCGGCCGCGGACCGGGCGTAGCGGAGTGTCTGCCTGGGTCCCGCCCCGGAAACGCCCACGTAGAGCAAGCAGTGCTCCTTTAGCCCTCTTCGCGCCGCCTCGGTCAATCGCCGCCTCTCGTGATCATCGAGAAGGGGCTGCTCTCCCGTGGAACCTACAATGAACACGCCGTCACTGCCGTTCTCGGCAAGGTGACCGACAAGTTGTTCCATATCCGCTTCACTGGGGACTCCATCCTCGGTGCATGGCGTTACCGTGGCGGCAACAACCCCGCCAACGGGTGGTGTATTCTTGTTTTTCTGCTCAAGCGAATCCATATGTCTTTACTGAGGCAACATCGAATGCTTAGGTATACCTTTGTATCATAATTGGAGGCCCCTGGAAATGCAAGAGTAGAGTCAATCCCGGCGAGCGCTGCATCGCTCAGGCGGAGCAAGTGGCGTTCGAGGTGGAAATGGAGTCGCGCGGCAGAATGCTTCGGGGGCACCGTCGACGCACAATCTGACCAAATTCCTGCGATTTCACGGTCCAGATTGATTTATTACGAGAGTAATAATATATATTAGGGGCCCTCAATGAGGCGGACGTCATGACCCGGATGTTTGCCCGACGAACCGATTCCCCGGCGCGCTGGGCCCGGCCCGATTTCGTCAGTGGCAACTACAAAGTTCACCAAGATGTCTTTTCGGCGATCCGCCGGCAGGACGTGCGCGGAGCCCGCCGCGCGATGGCGGTACACATGAATCGTGCCCGAAAGACGGCCTTGACGCGATTCGTAACTACCATCCGCGGCCTGGCACAAGCGTCTGACCTGGGCGTACCGCGCGGCGCAATCGTCGTCCCTCTCGAAAGAGCCGATTGGCGTATCGGCTACTACCGCGAGATCATCCCGACCGAGTTCTTCGTCGGCTTGTCCCGGCCGGACACCGCCATCGCCGGCGGGAATGACGTCTCCTGGAGATACAGCGGCGGGCTCCTGACGGCCGAATACCGGCTCGGCAAGGGCCGCATGTTGCTCAACACGCTTTGGATTCGCCGCAACCTGGGCACCGTCCCGCAGGCGGAACGTCTGTTGCGGAATATGCTCAACCACATGGCGCCGGTTCGATAGACCGGAGCCCTTTCCTATTTCAAATTCATTGCGTTTTGCCTTCAGAAAGGACCATCCATCCATGCAACCTCACAATCGCCGAATTCTGATCGTCCTTCTCGCCTTGGTTCTCCCGAGCTTCGTGACTCTCGTCCTCCACGCCGGAGAGATTACGTCGATCACCGTCTTCGGCTGCGATGCCGCAGGCAATCAGGATGCCGCCTGTCGCTGGAACTCCGGGCCGGTTGACGCCGCCTGGGATCTGTTTCTCTATGAAGGTTCCCAGATTGCCAAGGATGGTGCCGGAGTAAAGTGGCTCAATGACCCGGCTACGCGGACGATTCGCCTCTCGCCGAAGGGCGGCAGGACGACCTGGACGGTTCATTTCGACGGCAATAGGGGCTCCGAGTATTTCGGTCTGAACATCCAGACGGACGGCGAGACGACGATGTCGGTCATGGCAAAGGTCTCCGGCGATCCGAAGAATCCCGAGCCGTTTACCGTCAACCGTGCGCTACATACGATGGGATTTCCCGTTACCGAAGTCCCGGCGTCGGGTACCCTTCGGTGCGAGACCGTGAGCAAGTCACTTTGGATATGGAGCGGCGACGTCACGGCCCGGCGTCTGGAAGTCGTCGATTTCAAGGTGTTCTCTCCCGAGGCGGCCGGGAACGTCGATCTCGTGGGCCCCGGTGCGACCGAGCCGAGCGGGCGGGCGGACTGGGTCATCCAGTTCACCGTGCAATCCGAAGAAGTCGGCGTCCAGCCGCCGGACTGGCTGCTCTGGCTTTCCGTCGCGGCCGAAATGAGAATCGGTGAAAACGACGCGGTGGGCGACTGGAAGAAACGTTTCGACATGAAGGAGATTCCGGCGGTCTTCTCATTCCTGTACGGAGGGGTGCCATCGAAGGACTTCCTTAAGACCTGGGAATTCGCCGCCGAACACAAACGGCTCGACGAGAACCGGATCGCCCACGTCTTGACCTGGACCGATCCCAAGACGGGGCTCGAAGTCCGCTTCGACGGCCTGGAGTTCACCGATTTCGAAAGCGTCGAATGGACCGTCTACCTTACGAACAAGGGAAAAGAGAACACGCCGATCATCGAAAGGCTCCAAGCGATCGACGCAGGCTTCACCCGGGCGAACGAGTCGGAGTATCTCCTGCGGCACTGGAAGGGGACGATGGTAACCGCGGACGACTTCGAACCCCTGCAAACGACGTTGGAACCCGGCAAGACGGCCGAATTCCGTCCCAGCGGCGGCCGCTGCACCGGCGGGAACTGGCCGTATTACAACCTGCACACCGGCGACGAGGGCATCCTTCTCGCCATCGGATGGCCCGGCCGGTGGCTTACAAGGTTTCGACGTGATGCCCGGAATGGCCTCCGGATCACCTCCGGTCAGGAAGCGTGCCGGTTCACGCTCTATCCGGGTGAAACGGTCCGCTCTCCCTTGGTGGTGATGCAATTCTGGAAGGGGGGCGATTGGATCGATGCCCAGAACACCTGGCGCCGCTGGATGGTCAAGCACAACATCCCGCGATCCAACGGCAAGCTCCCCCCGCTTCCCATGCTCAACGCCTGCTCGTCGCACCAGTTCGCGGAAATGACGCAGGCGGACGAACAATCGCAAAAGGACTTCATCGACATGTACCTGGATAAGGGGCTCAAGCTCGACTACTGGTGGATGGACGCCGGCTGGTACGTCGGCGCGGCCGAAAACGGCTGGCCCTGGACCGGAACCTGGGAAGTGGACCGCCGCCCCCACCGTTTTCCAAACGGCCTCCGCGCCATCAGCGACTATGGGCGCTCGAAGGGGGTGAAAACGATCGTCTGGTTCGAGCCGGAACGGGTCGCCGGCGGCACGTGGCTGGCCACCGAGCATCCGGACTGGATTCTCGGCGGGAGTCTTCTGAATTTGGGGAACCCCGAGGCCTTCGAGTGGCTCGTCAATCACGTCAGCAAGATCATCACCGATGAGGGAATCGATCTGTATCGCCAGGATTACAATATCGATCCCATTTCGATGTGGCGAAGCGGCGATACGAAGGACCGCGAAGGAATCACCGAGAATAAATACGTGATGGGATATCTGGCCTACTGGGACGCCTTACTTGAGCGGCATCCCGGCATGTTGATCGACTCGTGCGCCTCCGGAGGCCACCGCAACGACCTCGAAACGATGCGCCGCGCCCTTCCCCTCCTGCGGAGTGATTACCTGTTCGAGCCGGTCGGCCAGCAGGCACAAACCTACGGGCTCTCCTTCTGGATTCCGTTTCACGGAACGGCCTATTGTCCGTCTAACTCGAGCGTCGGATGGGGTTACGGAACCGGATCGAAGGAGGCGTACGGCCCCTACATCCGCAGAAGCAATATGTGTCCCAGCGGCACCGGGTGTTTCGATTTCCGCGAACCGGTCGACGACGCCCTCATACTGAGGCTCTACAAAGAATGGAAGGACGTCGGCCGCTACTACTTCGGCGATTTCTATCCTCTGACCGACTACAACCGTGCGGCCGACGCATGGATCGGCTGGCAATTCCATTCTCCGGAAGACGACGCCGGCTTCATACAGGCGTTTCGGCGCGAGGCGTGTGTCTATAAGGCGGCCGACATGCTCCTTCGAGGGCTGAATCCGGACACGGTGTACACCGTGACGGACTTCGACGCGGTGGGACGCACCGTGAAGAAGACGGGCCGCGAGCTGATGGAGGGAGGGGTTGAGATCGTCATCCCCGACCGCCCAGGCGCGGCGCTGCTGAAATACGAAGCCCGGAGGTAGAACCGGCGCCGCGGGCTTTTCCGGTACTTTGGCGCAGGCCGGCAAAGAGGGAGGTTCCCGAGATCCGGCCGTCGAGACGCGCGTACCCCGGAGTAATTGAAAAGCCCCCGCCGGAGAAGACCGACGGGGGCCAAATAAAGGTCATAAGAAAGGTGGGAGCCGCTCGAAAAGGCGACCTAACGGACCTTTGCCTCGTCCAAGACGCCGACGGTGGCGGGATTGAACGTCGAATACCACGCGTAGCCGGAACCTGTGTTTTCTTCATAGGCCCGCTTGCCGTAGGGGGTGATAATGTGCAGATACACGCTCTGGTCCATCTCATCGGAAAGGGTCGTCACGTGGCCGTCACAGAACGCGGCGACGACGATTCCGGGGTGGTACGAAGACGGCATCCCGACGTACTTGTTGATTCCACTCTGTGGCGCCGCGGCGTTGTACGTCACGGCATTCCCGGTGGCCGGATCGATCGGGGGCACGGTCAAGCCGAACGACTTCTCCACGACGTGAATGCCATGGACCGTGGGAGTGCCGGTTCCCGTCTGTTTTCCATAGGGCAACACCCAGAGAGAATCGACGTATCCGGTGGGGACGATATCGAGTCGTCCCTCGGAAAGCAGTAACGTCGAGGTGGCACCATCGTGGGAGATGATGTACTCCAGCGAACCCGTCACCGGTTGACTGGAGTTGTAGGCATTATGGAAGACGCCGGTCGTCATCGAACGGTCGCCATTGAGCAACCCACCGCTCGCCGAGCCCAACAGCTCGTCTCGATACCCGCAATTCACCCGATAGGAAAGAGGCGTCTCGCCGGGCCCGCTGGAGGGGGGCGGGTCGCTGGGGCACGTCAGTGAGTTCAGCCACGCGTATCCGAAGTAGTTCCCCGAAGCGGCCGTCGCGCCAAACGGGTTCTGGTTCGACCAGACGTCCATTAGGTCGCCCCGGTCCATGTAACTGAGGATTTGCGTGAACCAACTAACCGGCAGGTTGCCCGAAATGCCCAGTGCGGTGGTCGCCGTGGGATTCTGGATTCCTCCCACGTACCCGGGAAGGCGATTTCTGGCGCTTTCATAGTTCAGCAGCGCCCTCGCCAACTGATACTGGTTGTTCGAGCACTGGGCTCGGCGTCCCGCCTCACGCGCATTCTGCACGGCAGGCAGGAGCAGTGATATGAGCATTCCGATGATCGTAATGACGACCAACAGCTCGACAAGCGTAAAACCTTGTTTTTTCATTTTGTTCCTCTTCCAATAATCCTATAAGATGAGAGCCCTAGCCCATGATTCTATTTTGTCAAAACGCGGCGTTTATTTCCAGTGTTTTCCGAAAGTTTTAATCCCTGGTCCCGGAAAATCTTACACAACCACCCGGACCACTACTCCTACATCCCTAAATAAGAGCCGTGGAGACCCCCCCTTTTTTTAGGGGTATTCGAAAAAAAAGGGGAAAAATGGAATCCAAGGTAACCATACGGACACCTTGATCCCGACAAGACAACTCCCAAACCCGAACACCATTATCCACCAGCCGCGTCATTTTGGCAAGACGCATTCACGGAATTCGAAGAATTCCTCCGTTTTCGATGGGTAAGACTTGCTCCGCGGTGCTACCAGGAGAACCGCCGAGTCAATAGAGGGGGGCGGGCAGATACGCGATCGACCGGCGTCTCTTGCCCCTGGGGAAGCGGATTGGCCGAAAAACGCGCCGAACCCCGACTTCGCGGTTCTCCCGCCGGGGTTCCCGGCCGATTGACGCGGGCCACGGCAAGGGCTACGATCAGGGGAGTTCCCCCTTCCCAAGTCCTACCAACAAGGAGTACCTTACGATGAATGCATCCTCTCGCCGCCTTTGGCTCGTCGCGACGATTCTGGTCGCCGTTTCCACGCGGCTTGCCGCGGAAGAGAAGAAACCGGCCGCTTCGGAACTCGCCCCGAAAACGCCCGCCGGCACGGTCACGTCGACCGGCCATTGGATCACCGATGGAGTGACCGAATTGACCGGCGGCCAACCGGGAAAGTACATCCATCTGGACGAGGGGCGATTGCTTTGCGTCTCCGGCAATACGGCGTTCTCCAGTGGCGATCTCGGGAAGACCTGGGAAACCTTGTCGACGATCATTCGGGACACCGAGAGGATTTCTCTCGGAATCGGCCGTGACATTCTCCGGACGAGGAAGGGGACGATCATCGTTCCGTTCTCCAACGGAAAAGCGAAGAAGTGGACCTGGGATAACGAAATCCTCGACGCCCCGGGAGCAATCCTGCCGACTTACGTCGTTCGGAGTCTCGACGGCGGAAAGACCTGGCTGGAGCCGCAAAAGCTGCACGACATCTGGACCGGAGATAACAGCGCTATCATTCAGACCTCTACCGGCGCCGTCCTTCTCGCTTCAATGAAGTTGCTGAATGATCCGGGGCGTCATGCGGTTTTGACATATCGTAGCGAGGATGAGGGGGAGACGTGGCAGCCGAGCCACGTTCTCGACCTCGGCGGCAGGGGCCACCACGACGGGACGATGGAGTCCGCCATGCTCGAGCGGGACGGCCGCCCCTGGATGCTGATCCGGACGAACTGGGATTACTTCTGGCACGCCTTTTCCGACGACGACGGCAAGTCCTGGCGGACGGTTTACCCCTCCACAATCGACGCCAGCAGTTCGCCGGGCTATTTGCGGCGCCTTGCCGACGGCCGGATCGCCTTGGTTTGGAACCGGCTCAATCCGCAAAACGTTCTTGACTATCCGAAACGCGGCGGGATTGACTGCGCCGACCGGCCGGCCAGTTGGCACCGCGATGAGCTTTCTCTGGCCTTCTCCAGCGACGAAGGCGAGACGTGGACCGACCCGGTCGTCATCGCGAGAAAGCCCGGCGGCAACGTCTCCTATCCCTATATGTTCGAAGTCGAACCCGGCAAGCTCTGGGTTTCCGCCTCCGGCGGCTTGAGGGTTGAACTGAAAGTGGCGGATTTCGTGCCCAAGACGACGCGGTAGCCCAAAAACGCTGGAATATCCATCGTCCTATCCGGTACCGGATCGCTCCTTGTCCCGGTCTTCTTCCGGTGTCGTATACTTGGAGCATCCGCTTTCCCATTCCTTCATCCCCGGAGCATCCGTTCCATGTCGGAGAGCCGAATCCGCGGCATTTTCACGCCCAATATGGTCCCCTTGGACGAGTCTGGCCGGATCCACGAGCGCGAGCTGCGCCGCTATATCGACTGGTTGATCGACAACGGCGTCCACGGGCTTTATCCGAACGGGTCGACCGGAGAATTCATCCGGTTTACCCCGGAAGAGCGGCGCAGAATCGTGGAAATCGTGATGGATCAGGCCCGGGGACGCGTGCCGGTCCTGGCCGGGGCGGCGGAATCGAACGCGCGCGAGACGATCAAGGCGTGCGAGTATTATCACGGGCTGGGGGTCCGCGCGGTGGCGATCGTCTCGCCCATCTATTACCGGCTGAGTCCCGACAACGTCTACTCCTATTTCAAGGAGATCTCGCTCAATTCACCGGCCGACATCACGCTCTACAACATCCCGCTCTTCGCCTCGCCGATTGACGTCAATACAATCCGCCGCTTAAGCGAGGAATGCGAGCGGGTTACCGCCATCAAGGACTCCTCGGGCGACGTGGCGAATATGATCCGCATGATTCAGGCGATTCGTCCCAACCGGCCGGAGTTTAGCTTCCTCACCGGTTGGGATCCATGTCTGGCCTCGATGATGGTGGTCGGTTGCGACGGCGCCACGTATGCCACCAGTGGGATTGCCCCCCGGTTCGTCCGCGGGCTCTACGACCGCTGCTTTGCCGGGGAGTGGGAGAAAGCTCGCCAGATGCAGTATCTGCTGGTCCGACTTTTCGACCGGCTTCTGGGGACGGCGGATTTTCCGGAGGCGGTTCGGATCGCCGTGGAAATGCAAGGCTTCGCGATGGGTCCCAGCCGTCTGCCGCTCTCGTTCGAGCATGAGAGAATTCTGCGCGAACTGCGCGGCCCCATTTCCTCGATTCTCGCCGAAATGGGTGAGTTTTACGGTGCGCCGCCGACGGAGTCGGTCGACGTACGGCGATTGGTGGAGACCGTGATTAGCGCCCTACAAAGCTCGGTACCGACGACGCCCTGAGAATCCGGCAAGCCCGCCGGCCCCGGGAGGATTCCTCTCGCGCTATCGCGCCGCCGGCATGTCTCATTTCTCGTTCCGGCCCCACCGGAACCACTGCCATCGCGACATGCCATGTACGTCGCGGTTTCCCATGCTGGAATCACCGAAGAGAATTCGGTTGACGTCCATCCCCCGGACGCTCTGCAGCTTCGCCGCCAAGACCGGATTCGCCTGATCGTCCACGAAGAGGTAGGCGACTCCGCTCGCGTGGTCGGTTACGATCTTGTACACATGGTAAGTCGTCGCGTCCAGGTCGTGCTTGGGGTAGAACTGGGCGTTGAACGCGACGGCGTCGCGGCGGAGGAATAGGTGGCATCCGGTGTTCGGCTTCGAACCACTGACCCAGACTTCGGCGTCGGCACCGCCATACTCGTAGTAGCTCGACTGCGGCTCGACCTTCGCGCAGAAGCCGACCACGGCGTTTTGATTGCCGTCGAAGACCTCCGGCCGGTTGTCGATATGGTACCCCCCCGTCGGTTTCAGCCGGATGGATCCGTCCTCCTGAACGGTTCCGGGCTCGCCGTGCGGCGTCCAGGCCGGGTCCGCCTTCACCGGGTCGCCGCCGCCGAACCCGCGATCCAGGTCCACCTTGGGAAGTACGACCGCCGATAGATCGACCTCCACCGTGCCGGTCGTCGGCTTCATCTCGAGCAGGTCCGACTCCTTCAATCCCAGCGCGATCGTGTCGAACGTCGTCGTGATCCATATCTCGCCCTCCGCCGGTTCAAAGACATAGGGGTACGCGATTCGTCGCTTGGGGTCGGAGGCGAGGATCACCGGTGGACTCCAAGTCCGGCCCTCGTCCTCGCTGTGAGAGATGGAAAGCTCGCCCCTCTGCATGGGGATTTCCTTAGGAAGGTCGTTCCAGACGACCACGATCCGCCCGCTCTTGAGCCGGGCTAATTGGGCCGGAGCGCTGACCGCCGTCAGCCGCGAGGGATGGATCACCCGCCAGAATTGGCCGTCGTCGGAATAAGCCTCCCAGAACCGGCCGAGTACGGTGCGGATGAGCATCATGACGCGGCCGTCTTTCAGTGCCACCACCGTCCCTTCCATGGTCCCGCCGTGATCGCCGATTCCCCCCAGGTCGATCTTGTTCCCGTGCGTCCAGGTCTTACCGTCATCGTCGGAAATATACGTCCAGGTGATGTGCCGGCCGGGATCGACTTCCACGTCTTGTCCCACCAGGACGAGCCGCCCCTTTTCCAGTTGGATGAGGCTTCGGATCGCCCCGCACCAGCCGTCCTGAATTTTTTCGGGTTTCTCCCACGTCTTTCCGTCGTCCTTGCTTCGCATGACGTACGTCGGCAAGTACCAAGCGCGGAGAGCCTCGGGGTCCCAGTTGTCCCACTTTCCCCGGCGGAGTTCCTTCTGGTTCAAGAAGGCGAAGACGATCGCCCCGTTCTTGGTGCGGATGAGGGCCCGTTCGGGACGGGTCTCGAATGTCTCGGAGTCTTCGAAGAGGGGCGAGGCCTGCCAGGTCGCGCCGCCGTCGGCGCTCCGCAACGCCTCAGTCTTACCAACGGTGAGAATCGTCCCGTCCGGCAGCGAGATAAAGGGCCCCTGCAAGGTGTGGGGAAGGGGAACGCATTTCTCATGAAAGACCGTCTCCGCGCACAATGGGCCCGCGGCGAGGCTTGACGCAATTACGACAAGGACGACGATGATTGATGTACGAGGCCATCGCTTCATGGCATCTCTCCGGAATCGAACTCGGTGGAAACCCCCTTCCATGCTAACATATCGGTTCGCCACCTGCCATGTGAGGACGGAACCCCCTCTACGGCTTCCCCTTGCCTCGCGGGATCAATCTCAGAATATCGATGTAGACGTAAGTACCACCGTTTTCGGCCGCCATCCGCTGCAAAAAGTTATAGCCCCCCTGTTTGGGGCCTGCGCCAAACTCGATCGCATTGATGACGGTTCCAGCGGCGTAGCGGCGGATCTTCGCGAGTTGCGCCGGGGACATCCGCGGTTCGTCCCCGTCTGTCAAGAAGAAAATAACATCCGGCTGTAGTTTTAGGGCGAGCATTAACGCGGTCTCGTGCTCGGTACCGCCGGAAGGAATGACTGAGTCGACGAAGCGGACGGCGCGGTGTTTGTTCGGTTCGGTCCCGAAGGCGAGTTTGCCGGCGCTTCCGGCCGGGTTGAACTGGACCGGGTTCTCGTTGTAGAAGATGATCTGAAACTGGTGGTTCGTGTCGAGACTTTCGAGGCTGCGCTTGAGTTCCTCCTTCGCCGTACGAAGCGTGCCGCGGCCGGCGCCCCCCATGCTTTCGGAACGATCGAAGACGTACACGAACTTGAATCCTTCCCCTTCCGTCCCGAACAGTCCGACCCGCGCCGCGCCCGCTTGGATGGAACGGCGAGCGCCGGGACCGGCCGTCGCCTCCACGGCGGATCCGGTTCCACCCCCTTCCAAGGTTCCGGGTCCCAAGACGTTGATAGGTTTTGGAAGAACCTCGGTCGGATCGCTCGGCGGGCCTCCGGAAAGGAGCGGGCCCGCGACGTCGGCCGCGGTTTGTTCCGCGGACGATACCGAGTCGCTCGTTTCCGTTTCAAAATACTCCCGGTCCCCGTCGCGGCTTTTTAGCGCGATTCCGACCTCGGCGGTCCGCTCTCCGGCGGCTTGCTTTGGGCGGCTCGGTTGAATGAGAAGGGCCAAAACAACCAGGACCGCGGCGTGAAAGACCACTGACAGACACCAGGACGGCACCGAAAGACGCCGCTGAGCTTTCATCGTCGTCCCTCTCTTGACCCTGTGTCCCTACCAACCGGTGACCATGTTCGACTCGATCACCTTCCGCGCGTTCTCCAAATCGCAACCGGTTTCCTGCATGTACAGACGGATCGCCTGGACTTTGTCTCCAGCCGCCTTGGCAAGGCAGTCTCGAGCGACCGGGGAAGGGTCCAGATTCCCGGAAATGCCCAGAGCCGCTTTCGAGATGACCCAGATGTCCCGGGGACGCTTGCCGATGCGGACGATCTCCTCGCCCGGATAGCTCGAATCGACCTTTTCTCTCGCGGCGGCCTCTTGTTCCGCCCAGGTGACGATGATGTGGGCCTTCGTTTCAATTTCGAAAAGCGGCATTCAGTTGTTTCCTTTGACTCAAGAACAAAATCGGGGTCAAACTTCCTTATCAATATAGAAGGGTCCAAGCCGTCCGTCCAGGGCCGGAAATCGCCGTCCAAATTGACGCGTTCGCCGTTGCGGCCGTTTTTCGGGTCGTACCGGATGTTCTCCGCGCGGCGAACCGATGGTTTCCGCATGCTGGTGAAAAGTCTGGCGGTGTTCCTTTCCACTCGCCACCCCCCCATTTTCGTGCTAAGATAGGGGGCAATATCGGGCCCGGCATCGGCGGTATGCCGGGGAGGCGGTTCGAAAACCCGCCAAAGACGTGTCCGACGTGTTGCATCGGAGCCTCTTCCCGGCGTCACAGGCCCAACGGAAAGGACTTCAGGCGTCTTGAAACCGTGCCGTTGGGGGCGCGCTTCGCGAAGTCGCGAAACGAAGAGCCGAGAAAGCGGCGGCGGTCGTTTCATCCGGGGTCCCGGAAGGCCCTATTGTACCACCGGTGGGGGAATAACGACATGACATGGGAACAACGTTGGCATCCGCTTCGCGAGGAATGGGTCATCGTCGCGGCGCATCGGAATGACCGGCCATGGACCGGCGAAATGGTCGTCGCGGCGGCGGAGGATGTTCCGGAATACGATCCCCGATGTCCCCTTTGTCCCGGAAACGCGCGGGTCAGCGGAGTGCAGAACGACGAATACGACGGCGTCTTCGTTTTCGATAACGACCTGCCCTGCGTGGGGCCGGATGCTCCGGAGCCCGGACCGAGCCCGCGCGCCGTTTTCCAAAACCGCCGGGCGGAGGGCTTGGCTCGCGTCGTGTGCTACGACCCGCGGCATAATATGACCCTGGCGGAGTTGGAGGTGGGGGGAATCCGGCGGTTGCTCGATACATGGCGGGCCCAGTTCCTCGAGCTGGCCGCGCGGCCGGAGGTCGAACACGTCCTCGTTTTCGAGAACAAGGGTCGGGTGGTGGGCGTTTCGAATCCGCATCCCCACTGCCAGATCTACGCCACGAATTTCGTTTTCAAGACGATCGCCGTGGAGAAGGAGGCGGCCCGGCGGCATTTCGAGACGACCGGCAACTCCCTGCTCGAAGACATCATCGCGGCGGAGAAGATTGACGGCCGCCGGGTACTCCGCGAGAACGACACGGCGATCGCGTTCATCCCTTACTTCGCGCGATACGCTTACGAGACGTTCGTCGCCCCCAAGCAATGTCACGCGTCGATCGCGGGGCTCTCCAGCGAAGAACTCACCGATTTGGCGGCGGTTCTCAAGGAGGTTCTGGTCCGCTTCGATAATCTCTGGAAGATGTCGTTCCCCTACGTCCTGGCCCTGCATCAGGCGCCCTGCGACGGCCGCGACCACCCGGGCTTCCATTTCCATCTAGAGTTCCACCCCCCTTTGCGATGTCCCAACCTGCTGAAATACCTCGCCGGCCCGGAGATCGGCGGCGGCAGCTTCCTAAGCGACACCTCGGCGGAGGAGAAGGCGGACGAGTTGCGGGCCGTCGACGCGGTTCACTGGCGAGGGAGGGGTTCGTGAGAGCCACGATGTGCGACATGGGCGGCCTTTCGGACCGAAACATCGCGAATCTCCGCCGACGAATTCGCCGGTAATTGACTCGGAAATCCCATCCGCCTGGGAACTCCGATTCATCGGCGGTTCACCGAAGATCGCGTCTAACCGAGCCACATATAGACCCCCATCTGCGCCGCGGCGACGAAGGCGGCCCAGAAGCGGACGTTGCGGTACCAAGGCGCGTTCGCTTCCTCTTCCGCAAGAAGGTTCCTTGGAAGGAATAGTATCCAGAAGAAGACGGTCGCGAATACGGCGATGAAGGCGATCTTTCCGATCAACAGGGAGTCCATGGTTCGTGTTCCTAATGCGATTCGGCCCCCTCTGAGGCGGGCGGCAGCCAGCAGACGAGTCCGCGGAGACGTTCCTCGTCGTAGGGTTTGGTGAAGAGGCTTACCAGGACGATTCCACCCACGGCGGCCACGAAGGACCACCAGGCGACCCAGAGGTAGCTGATCGATCGCAGCGGCTCGCTCAGGCCGAAAATCGGAGCGATCATTTCCGAGTTGAGAATGACGGGCGCGACATGCATCCCGATCGCGGTGCCGACTCCGGCGAGGATGCCGGCGAGACCGCCCCATTGGGTCGCCCGTTTGGTGAGCATCCCGAGCAAAAGGAGCGCGAATAGTGGTCCCTGGAAGAAGCTCAAGGCGACCTGGAAGGCCTCGAAGACGCTTCCGAAGTAGTTCTTCACGAGATAACTGACGAGTATCCCGGCCGCGAGAAAAACGACGACGAGCCAGCGGCCGACGGCCAGATAGTGGTGGTCGTCGGCGCCGGGGACCAGTGGCCGGTACAGGTCGGTCACGACGAGCGTCGACGCCGAGTTCACGTAGGAATCGAGATTGGAGAGTACCCCGGCCAGAAATGCGCCCATCACGATGCCGAGTACGCCGGGCGGCAGAAGCCGCACTACCAATAGGGGCAATACGCCGTTCCCCTCCCAGCCCTCGCCCGGCGTCCCCAACTCCTGGTGGAACAGGGCCAGGCCGATCAAACCGGGGATCACCAGAAGCATCGGAAAGAAGAGCTTGATCACCCCGCAGAATACGTACGACGCACGGGCCTGGTTTTGGCTCTTCGTCGCAAGCGTCCGCTGGACAATCGCCTGGTTGCCGATCCAATACGCCGGCCCGAGGACGAACCCGAGTCCCAGCAGGACCGCCGGCCACGGAAAGACGGGGTGATCGGCCGGCAAGACCAGCGAGAAGTGGTGCTCCGTCCAGGGAATCGCGGAGACCTTCTCGTGCAGGGCCTCGAACCCGCCGACCTCGTTGAGGCCCAGAATACAGATCAGCGCGGCCCCCACGATCAGCACCGCGCAGGAGAGCGAATCGGTCACGACGACGGCTTTCAATCCGCCCACGGTCGTGTAGATCGCGACAACGACGGCCGTCACGGCGATGGAGAACCAGAACTTCCACTCCAAGAGGGCCTCGAACATGACAGCGGCGCTAACGAAGATCGTCCCCACGGTCACGACCATGAACAGGGCCCACGCGACGGCCAGCACGACCCGCACGCCGCGGTTGTAGCGGCGTCCCAGATATTCCGGAACGGTATACACGCCGGCCATCCAGAAGAACGGCATGAATAGAAACGCCGCGACCAAGAGTGGAAACGCACACCCGATGAAGTCGAAATTCATCATGACGATGCCGTACCGGTAGCCGTCAGCCGCCAGTCCGACCATGTCCTTCGCGCCGATGTCGGAAACGACCAGCGACAACCCGACCGCCCACCAAGGGAGAGTCTTCCCGGCGAGAAAGAAATCCTTGCTGGTCTTGACTCCGTAGCTCATCCAGAGCCCCAGCGCGGTGACGATGAGGAGATACCCCACGACAAGCGACGCGTCGAGGGGTCCTAGGGCGACATGGTCCATTGGCTGGTTCCGGTCATGGGGAAAGTTTTCTCGAAACTACGGATCGATCCTCATGGCATCGATATCGAGTGTACCCGACTCGCACGGACGGACAAGGACCCGCGAGTCTCGCTTACCGTCCGTGGGACCAATCGGCAAGGAAAAAGCTTCCCACTCCTCTCCAACCGTCACGGTCTTCTCCGCTTCTCCGGAACCGATTACCGACAACCCGACCTGCCGCCGCGAATCGGCCTTCAGTCTCACGGTGAGCACGGAGTTTTCCGATTGCGGAATCCGAAATGGCACGCTGGTGAAGTCCCAGCCGTCAGCGCCTTCCAGTCGAACGAATTGCCGGCCGCTGGGGGCGTCGCCTCGCGAAACGAGTTCGATTTCCGGAGGCTCCGGAATCGCGGCGTCCTCGATGAGCAATCCGTCGAACCAGACGCGACCTGCCGCCGGCTCGCCTTGGGCCTTCAAGAAACACGCGACTTGTACCGTCACGCCCCCCTGGGGCAGTTCGACCGTCGCGCTCAGAGGCATCCAGGGGAAAGTCTCCTCTCGGGGCGCCTCGGTTGTTTCTTCCGCCAGGACGTTTCCGTCCGCGTCGAGCACGGTCACGGTCATTCCGGTCGCGAATGCGCCGAGGAGATACTCCCCGTGGGCATGAACCGTCACGCGAATCGGAGCGCGGCGGACCTCGGCGAGCGGAAAGAGCCCCACCCAGCTTCCGCCGGAGCCGGCCTTTGCCTCCTCGCCGTCCAATCCGATCATGACGCTCGTCCGGCCGTGCCAGGAGCGTCCGGAGTCCGGGTCGTCATGCATGACCTTCCAGTCGCACACCTCGAAAACGCCCGGCCCGCTCGACTGGAATCTCCAGCCCGCCGGGCGTGCGTCGTTGTCGACGCGACGTTCGAACGACCAGTTGACGCGGTCGGCGAGCTGATTCTGGATGCTTGGGACCGCCGCCCATAAATGGGTGTTTTCTTCCTCGAAATCGCCTTGCGGGACAAGGCCGGGGTAGCGCTCGGAAAGGAGGCGGACGGCCGGAATGGGCACCGGTTCTCCGGCCGCGAATAATTCGACCGCCGGCCGGTCACCGGCAGCCCGCCACAGGGCACGGCGCATCGTCCGGTCGTGCGAAGCGAACAGGTCGAGATCATGGACCAGGATCGCGTCCCCCCCCATGGCGGTCAGGTACCGCAACTGCCTGGGAAGATAATCGAGCAACGCGGCGAAGCCGATCTCCGCGGCGATGGGGCCGTGCGTCCCGCTGGAGATAATGTACGGCCAGAAGGGCACGCGCGCTTCGGCGCAAGCCAAGCGGATTTCCTCCATTCTCCGCTGTCCGGCCGTGTCGTAAAAGGCGTAGTACTCGCCGCGGCTGTTCGCCATGAGAAGCGCGTCGGCGGCTTCGCGATTGAGTATCTCGCGCCAGTCCAGGTAAAGATTCGGCCCAGCGGGCTGTAGACGCCCCGATACGGTCGCCCCGACAATCGTCTCGATGCCGGCCGCATTGAGCCTTCGCCTCGCCTCCACGAGGAAGTCGATGAGGAATCCACCACGAATCCGCCCGAGCTTCTCACGGTCGAAGTCTCCCTCGAGCGGGTCCGTTCCATGGAGTTCCTTGTACTTCTCCACGACCGGCGGATTGAAGCCGCTGTCGCGATTGTGAGGCCGGTTGAGGTGATTTCGCGGGATATGGCTCGATTTCGTGCAAAAGAAGACGTAGTCGGGTTCGTAGGCGATGAACTCCTCCACGATCTCGAGCATGTGTTCACGGACTTCAGCGTGCGAATAGCAAGGAAACCCGCTCAGGTTCGGCTTTCCCGGAAGACCCTGGGGCGTGAATTCGGGATGTTCCTCGATGAGGCGGTTATAGGCGGCCTCGAAGAGATCGAACCAAACAGTCGCCTTGATCCCCTGCTTACGACATTCTTCGACCAGAAGCCGGAGCGGATCGTAGTCCGGACCGAAGGCGTCGAGCCGCTCGTTGTAAAACGTCCCGGCGCGGGAGCGGAAGTTGAGAGCCCCCTTATTGCTGATCCGCGGATTCAGACCCTCGACGCCGGCCTCCTTCGCGTCGGCCGCCAAATCCCGAATACCCTCCGGCGAAAGGACGAGGCAGTTGAAGTCCCAGTTGAGATACACCGGGACGCGAGCCGGGTGCCCGGCAAGCGCGGCGGCCAATGCCGGCGAACGAACGTAGGCCCCCGAACCCGGGGTAACGAATGATCCGTCCGGGCGGAAGACCCGGTAGCGGACGAAATCGACCGCGCCGGCCCCGGCTCCGTGGGAAGAAGGTCCGCCGACCCGAATGCTCGATCGCAAGGAGGACCGCGGCGCAACCAAGGAACCGGTCAAGAGTTTCTTCCCCTCGGCGAAGAGGGTGAATGCTCCGTTCTCCGTCTCGACCCGATAGGTGGTAGGCTTGGTCGTATCGAAATCCGTCTCGTTTCCGGAGCGTTTCGCGATAATCTTGTCGGGCAAGAACGAAAAACACTCTTCCCGCTTCCCGTCGCACAGACCGACTACGAATCCGTCGGTCCGGGTTTTCGGCGAGATCGCCAGACGGGACTCCAATACTTGCCGCCCATTCGGTTCGGCGGGCCAGGCGTGCGTCAGGCAGGCCGTCCCCGGTTCACTCGGCAGACCGTTGGTTATCCTGAGCCGGCCGTCTTGGAGAGTGACTTCGCCGTTGCCGGTAATGCTCGCCCGCCATGTATCGTGGTACGCGCCGCCGCGAAGCATCCGCTCGGCGGAGGCCTCGTGGGTCCACGAGCGCTCCGTCGGTGAGGCGGAGAGAATCGTGCCGCTCGCGAGAAGAGAAATGGTCGTCAGAAGTCGAAAAGTAGGTCGAAGTCGTCTCATGGGGATGGGGACTCCTTGCGGTGCATGGCGATGTAATCGCCGAGAATCTTCGTGTTCGTGATAAACGTCGATGTCGAGAGCGTTTTGTCTTTTCCTTCCTCGCGAGGCCACGCACGAAGCGGACGGACATCCACCCACCGGCCCCGGGAATCCAGCCGACCAATGACGCGACGGACCGATTCTTCGGAAGGACTGGAAAAGGCAATCTCGGACCAACTTTTGGGCGATGCGCCTTCTTGGACGCCGCGCTCGTACCGGCGGCGAATGGCGCCGAGCCGGCTGTTGACCTTGAAGGAGTAATGCGTGGGCACGTCCGAATCGTCGTAGGTGAGCCGGTAGTCCTTCGTGAAATAGAGCGGCCGGTCCGTTTTCAGTTCGTAGTAGCGCGCCAGCCGGCCGTCCGGAAGAACCTGCTTCTCGTAGTACTCCAAGGCGCGGCCGACGGCATCCAGGAACGCCGACTTGCCGGAGATATCGTACAGGTCCAGGAGGGCCTCCATGGCCCCCTGCGATTCCCCTCCGGTAATCGCCGGCGGCTCGAACTTCCGCGCCCAGTCCGGCTGCATGTCGGCGTTGTATTGCTGCCCCCAGCCAGGTTGAGGGTCCGGCATTTGGGCCAAGAGCAGGAACTCGCCCCCCTTCATGGCTCCTTCGAGGTATTCCGCGTTGCCGTAGACGTCATGAGCCAGCAGGAATGTCCGGATGCAGTCGTACTGGGCGTTGTCGTTGAGCGTCAGGTAATCGGCGTAACGTTTTCCCTCGTACGTTCGCGACCACTCTTCCGGATAGGACGCCGACTTCACCACGAAACCCTCGGGGTCGAACGGCCCCGAGAACCGCTGCGGCCATCCGCCGTTGGGCCGTTGGGCCCCCAGAAGGGCCGCCAGCCCGTACTCGACCGCTTCGTGAATTTGGGCGTTTCGTCCCTCTAGCGTCTGGTCCAGCAGAATCAAGAACCGCAGGGCGGATTGAGTGACGTCGTCATCCAGAGTCGACGTGTTCATCCGGTCCTTCGACTCCGGCTCGGTCCGATAGGCGGCGGCCTTCCGCCCACGCTCGTCGAATCGAACGCTGTAGTACCAACCGCCGCAGCGGAGTTGGCCTTGTACAAGACATATCCCTGTTTTGGTCGCGGCCTCCAAGTAGTATCCGTCACCGGTCGCATGGTACGCGCGCAAGAGGGCCATGCCGACGGAGGGGGTCCCCGGTGGTTGAATCCACACGGTCTGCGCATCCGCGCGGCCTTCCCCCTCGCGCCGCTGGAGATCCAGGTCATACGCCCACAAATAGCCTCCTTCGCAAGCAATCTCGTTGGTGAAGAAGTCGCACGCGCGGCGGAGGGCGGAGGCTGCCTCCGCCGGCAAATCAGCTCCGGCGCAGATGCTCGTGGAGAACAGGACGAGGCAGGTCAAGGAATGGATGGGGGCGCGCATGGCTGGTGGCTGGTGGTGGTGGATGGAGGTGGTTGGTGGTGGACCTAGACTTTGTATTCTTGGAGGAGTTCGAGCATTTGGCGGTCCAACTGGTGGCACTTGAAATTCTCGACGGTGTAACCGGGAGCACGGTGCAGATTCAAAAAGACGTGAATCCCGTATTGCCTGCCGAATTCCACCGCCTGGTCGATCCGTCCGATAATCTTCTCGTCGTACACATGCGGAGCCTCCGCAGCGGTCCGAGGGCGGTAATCCATCGGCAGGCGGACGAAGTAAAACCCCCAGTCGGCCATCCATTCAAAATCTCTCTCGGGAAAGGGCTCGGCCGAATGCTGCATGAACAGGCTCAGGAGATTGAACCCGTACCATTTCGGCAACTTCGCCGCCGTCGCCTCGGGAAATTCTCCCTTCGAGGCGGCCGTCGCCCGGGGGATTCCGGTAACCGCGACCGCCGCCGCGGCGCCGGCCTTGATAAAATGGCGTCGCTTCATCTCAGACATGCTCTAAATAGGCCTTTTTGATCGCGTCGAGGAATTGATCCTGGTCCATTGCCCAATACCGGTTCGAAAAAATCTCGACTTCATTGTAACCCTCGAACCCGGCCGCCTCGACCCAACCCCGGATCTCCCGGATGTTGATGCAACCTTCCCCCATGAGCCCACGGTCGTTGAGCAGGTCCTCCGTCGGCGTCCGCCAGTCGCACACGTGGAAGGCATAGAGGCGTCCCGCGGCCGCACTCCGCTTGATCTGTGCCTCCAGCTCCGGATCCCACCAGAGATGATAGACGTCGACGACGGAACCCACTCTGGGGTGGTTCAACTCATCGGCCATGTCATTGGCCTGGCCGAGCGTGTTGACGGCGCTGCGGCAGTCGGCATACATCGGATGAAGCGGCTCGATTCCCAGCTTCACGCCGGCATCCCCGGCAAAGTCGGCGACCGCGGCGATTCCGTCGCGGATGTGCTTGCGTCCCTCGGGAAGGGGCATCCCCGGGACCGCGCCGCAGACGAGCACCAACAGCGGAGCCCCCAGTCCGTGGCATTCATCGATCGCGCGGCGGTTATCGTCGATGGCCGCCCGGCGTCCGGCGGCGTCGCTTGCCGGAAAGAACCCACCGCGGGCCACGCTGACTACCTCGAGCCCAGCGTCCCGCGCCGCTTTGCCACAGACGACCGGGTCGCGTCCTTCAAGCCACTGACGCCACACGGTGATCCCCTTCACCCCCGCCGCGGCGTACTTGTCGATCGCTTCCTCGATAGACCACCAGGGCCTCGTGGTGATGGTGTGGATACACAGACGCGAAAAGTCGCTCAGGCACTGGGCCGGCATTTGGAAATCCTTTGCACTTCCGACTTGACAGAAGGAGACATTCTGCGTTCTATTGTCCCCCGGGGACGATTCCGTTTCAAGGGTCCGCTTCGTCGAGACGGGATGACCCCAAGTATGTACTAATTTCGAGGTTGTTAATAACTTTCAAACGGTTATCATTATATTGATGAATCTTGACGAGATCGACCGGATGCACATGCGGCGGGCACTCGAACTCGCCGAAAATGGCCGGGGAACCGTCGAACCGAACCCGATGGTGGGGTGCGTAATTGCGCGCCGCGCGGAGGTGGTCGGAGAGGGTTGGCACCGGCGATTCGGGGAAGAACACGCGGAGATCGAGGCACTCAAGATCGCCGGCCCAAGGGCAGAGGGGGCCACCATGTACGTCACCCTCGAACCTTGCTGCCACCAAGGAAAAACCCCCCCCTGTACTAAGGCGATCGTCAAAGCCGGCATTGCCAGGGTGGTGATTGCGATGCGCGATCCATTTCCCCGGGTTTCCGGCGGGGGAATCCGCGAGTTGGAGGAAGCTGGGATAACGCTCGATATCGGCATCGCCGAAGACGAATCGCGTCGGCTGAATGCGCCCTATCTGAAGTTGGTTGAAAAAGGGCGTCCGTGGTGCATCGCGAAATGGGCCATGACCCTCGACGGCAAGACCGCGACCGAAACCGGGTCCAGCAAGTGGATATCCAACGAGGAATCGCGCCGTATCGTCCATGAACTCCGCGGTCGCGTCGATGCCATCGTCGTTGGGGGCGAAACGGCCCGACGGGACGATCCGCTCCTCACGGTCCGCCCCCCCGGAAAAAGGGTGCCCTTGCGGGTGGTATTCGATTCACGGGCACGGCTTTCTTCGAAAAGTCGCCTGGTTCAGACCGCCGGCGAGGTTCCCGTCCTGGTGGTTACGGGACCGGCCGCTCCGGAAGTGGATCGGGCCCGACTTCAGGCGGCAGGTTGTGAAGTTCTGCGATGTGATCCGGAAGAATCCTCTACTCGGGTGGAAATCCTCCTGGACGAACTGGGAAAGCGTCGATTCACGAATATTCTCATTGAAGGGGGCGGACGTTTGGCCGGCACTTTTTTCGCGACGGGCGAAATCAACGAGATTCACGCCTTTATCGCACCGAAACTCGTGAGCGGAGTCGGTGCTCCCATACCTCTGACTGGTTTGGGTATACTTAATATGGAGGATGCTATTATCCTTGGCGATGTCCAATGCCGCTTTGTCTCTGGCGACGTCTATGTCAGCGGCGTCGTTCATGGGTCGGAGACTGCGATGGATATTCACACGAAACGGGAGAAAAACCGACCTTGACTTCCGGTCCCCTTTTACGGTACATCTTCGCGGACGTTCTGTAAGAAGAGTTTCGTCCCGGAAGAGATTCCGGGGCGGTGGAAACACGTATCGCGGTCTTCTCGTGGGCCGCCAGGGAGAAATATGCCTGCATCGGCCAAAGGATTGCAGCCTGTCCTGCAGGTGAACGACCTTGCCCCCGACAAACTTCCCCTGCGGATTTGGAGGGCGGAACCGGCGAAGCTGGTGGTCGTCATTCCCGCGCTCAACGAGGAGCCGACGATCCGCGATGTCATTCGTCGGGTACCCAGTTCCTTTGAAGGGGTCGAAAGCGTGGAGGTCGTCGTCGTCGACGACGGTTCGAGTGACCGGACCGCCGAGATTGCGCGATCCGAGGGGGCGATCGTCGTATCGCACCCCCGTGCCAGCGGGGTGGGCGCGGCGTTTCAGAGTGGTCTCCGCAAGGCACTGGAGCGGGGCGCCGACGTGGTCATCAATATCGACGGAGACGGGCAATTTTCGCCGGAAGATATCCCGAAGCTCGTCGGCCCGATCTTGGCGGACGCGGCCGATTTCGTGACGGCTTCGCGGTTTATCGATCCGCTCCGCGAACCACGGATGCCCCCGCTGAAACGTTGGGGGAACCGGCAATTAAGCCGTCTGGTGAGTTGGCTGCTGAAGTCGGAATACCACGATGTAAGTTGCGGGATGCGCGCCTACAGCCGCAAGGCGGCGCTAAGCCTGAATCTGGTCGAGGCCTTTACCTACACGCACGAGGCCTTCCTTCACTTGGCCTGTAAGCGGATGCGCGTCATCGAGGTGCCGATCGACGTCCGTGGAGAGCGGGAGCACGGCGACAGCCGCGTCGCGAAGAGCCTGTTCCGCTACGCGATGAACGTATTGGGAATCATCTTCCGTTTTTATCGGGACTACTACCCCATGCGGTTTTTCGGGACGATCGCGATGTTCTTTCTCGGAATCGGCGTCCCCTTGGGCGCTTTCAGCGTGTTTCACTACGTTAGCGCGGGCGCGGTGGCCCCGCACAAGTGGGCCGCCATAACGAGCGGATCGGCCTGCTGTTGTTCGATGATCGCGTTCCTGATGGGATTGCTGGGAGACATGCTCCGGCGACAACAAGCCTGTCTCGAGGAGATATTATACTACACGAGGTCGTTGGTCGCCGCCAAACCACCGAACCTCGAAATCGACGAGACCGGATCGTATTAACCCGCAGCATCATGCGATTGCGCGAGGCGAAGTGGCCGCGAGGCGCCAAGCGCCTTCCTTTTCCAATGGAACCCCGACATGGCCGTAATGCTGGAAAGCCCCAAGCGAATCGCTCCCTCTCCGGCCGAGAGGGTCGGTCCGAGCAGGGCGACCGTGCCGAGCTGGACCGTGCTGCGCTGGATCACGGTCGTGGTCATGGGCGTTCTGTATTTGAGCAGTTTTTCGACACGGTGGTGGTGGACGCCGGATAGCGCGCTCTACCTGATGCTCAAGGACAATCTCGTCGCCGGCGAGGGGTTTACCCTGTGGGGTTTTCCCCACCTCCACGTTCCCCCCGGTTTTCCGCTCCTACTGGCGATGCTCGAATACGCCGGCCTGGGTACGGAATGGGGCCGGAATCTCTTCATGATCGGCATCGGTCTCGGAACGATCTGGTTGACCTACCGGGTACTCCTTAGGATCACATCGCCGGAAATGGCCCTGTTGATCACCGCGGCCTTCGGGTACAGCCATGCGATGCATTTCAACACGATCCGCGTCCTAAGCGACGTGCCGTGCATGTTCTTCGTGTGGCTGGGGCTTTGGAGTTGGTTTTCCGGCCTCCAAGACGGCGGAAAAAAGCTGGAACTAGGGACGCTGTGCCTCCTGGTCGCGTGCGGCATCAGAGTCGCGGTGTTTCCACTGGTCCTGGGCGCTTCCGCCGGGCTGGTGCTTCAACCGGCCAACGTCTCTCGGCTTCGCGCGTGGCTCAACGCCTCCGTACTGCCGGCGATTGCCTTGACGGCGGCCGTCGGATTCTTTCTCTACCGCGCCACCGTTTACGGTTCATTGCCGACATACGAGAACGAATTGTTCCGCGTGTTGGACTGGTCGGCGTTCGATTGGGTCCGGCGGCCTTTCGAGCACGCCGTTCTGACCAGTTGGTCGCTGTCGGAAATCCTGATGGGACAACCGAACGAATCGCTCGGACTTTGGATGGCGCTCATTTGGATTCCGGTGGTCTTCGGAATCGCCGACCACGTCCGCCGGAAACACTTCGTACTCGTCTTCATGTTTCTGGCGTACTGCCTGCCGATTATGTTCCTCAGGGACATGCTGCCGCGGTACCTGTTGCCGGTGGCTCCCCTGGTACTGCTGTTCTTCTTCGACGGCGTCCGCGCCGCTTGCCGTCGCATTCCCACGCTTCGTCCTTCCGCCGCGATGGTTCCACTGGTGCTTGCATGGCTGTCGATCTGCTGTAATATCCCCAAGACGTTGGGGCATTGGCCGCATATCCACTTCGGTGAGGAGTGTCACCGGGAACTGGAGGAGGCGCACAAGGAAGTCGCCGCGTTCCTCCGGGCGAACGTCCGGGAAGGCGATCGTTTCTTGTCGTCCGCGTTCCACAGGAATCTTTCCTATCGCGCCGGCGCATGGTCACTGCCGATCGCGAAACGCCGTCACGCCAACGCCGACGACGAATTCGATTATTGGAAGAGCCGTCGGGTCCGCTTCTTCGTGGTTTTCGACAAGGAGTTTTGCCGTCATCGCCATTATATGCAAATGTATTGGCACTATGATATGATGAACGATGAATTCCTTCAGTCGAAAGGCCTCCGCGTCGTATTCCAAAGAGAAGGATGCCGAGTCTATGCCGATGCCGGCGCCAGACAATCCATCCCGTCAGGAGATCGAAACATGAGCACAAGGAGAAAGCCGTCCGCACGAGAGATACTCGGTGATGAGGCTGTCGCCCTATTGGATCACGAATGCAACACGATCTCGAAAGCAGGACTTCACCTTCCGGGACCCGACTTTATCGATCGGGTTTTTCTGCATTCCGATCGGAGTAACCGGGTAATGGGAAATCTCACCTGGCTATTCAAGAACGGTCGACTGGAGGGGACGGGGTATCTGTCGGTCCTGCCGGTCGATCAGGGAATAGAGCACACGGCCGGGGCGTCTTTCGCCCCGAACCCGGCCTACTTCGATCCCGAGAACATCATCCGGCTGGCCATCGAAGGAGGTTGTAACGCCGTCGCGTCGACCCTGGGAGTGACCGGAATGGTCTCTCGCAAATACGCGCACAAGATTCCGTTCATCGTCAAGATCAACCACAATGAGCTGCTAACCTATCCCAACAAGTACGATCAGCGGCTCTTCGCGAACGTGGATCAGGCGTTCGATATGGGGGCCGCGGCGGTCGGGGCGACGATCTACTTCGGATCCGAGGAATCCAGCCGGCAGATCGAGGAGGTCTCGGCGGCGTTTTGCAGGGCGCATGAACTGGGTTTGGCGACCGTCCTTTGGTGCTACCTTCGTAACTCCGCGTTTAAGCACGACAAAACGGATTATCACACGGCGGCCGACATGACCGGACAGGCGAATCACCTCGGCGTCACGATCGAGGCGGACATCATCAAACAGAAGCTTCCGACCGTCAACGGCGGCTTCCAGGCCATCGGATTTGGGAAATATCGTCCCGAAATGTACGATCAACTCTCGAGTGATCATCCCATCGACCTGACCCGTTACCAGGTGGCGAATTGCTACATGGGACGAATCGGCTTGATCAATTCCGGCGGTGCCTCCGGAAAGGACGACTTGCGCGAGGCGATCCGCACGGCCGTCATTAACAAACGTGCGGGCGGTACCGGATTGATCTCCGGGCGGAAGGCCTTCCAGCGGCCGATGGCCGAAGGAGTAGACCTCCTCAACGCGATTCAGGACGTATATCTCGACCCCGAAATCGGAATTGCCTGATCGACACTCCACGGCCAACCGCAGATTGCGAAAGCGCGCCGTCGCGTCGAGCGGGCCGGTGATCTCCCGGCCGAGGTTCGGCTCGCCCAACCGGTAATCTTGTGGGTTTCGCGAATCGGGCAAATAGCCTCGCGCCCACGCGGTTTCAAGGGCTTCGCAAAGTAGCGGCAAGATATCCTTATCAGAGAGGATAATAACTGCGCATTCTACCTGAAGCCTCGGTTTCTATTGACCCGCGAAGAAAAACGGGTAAAGCGAAAAGAAAATGGGAGGCCTATGGCTTTGGTGGGCTGTCAATTGTGAGTTGCGGCAGTAGGTTTCCGACAACGCAATCGGCTCTTTCCGGGGCGCCCATTTTCGAATAGGATAGATCGCGTTCCATGTCGAACCCAGCCGCCCCCCCAGCAATGGCGGGGCCGAAGCGACTATTTTTTTTTGAAAAATGTCCCGAAATCCGATTCTCGACGGCCTCACCCCTTCCCAGCTTGCCGCAGTGACCCATGTGGAGGGACCACTCCTCGTTCTGGCCGGACCGGGAAGCGGAAAGACGCGCGTGGTGACGCACCGCGTCGCCTATCTGCTGGAACAGGGGATTCCCGGGCGGGAAATCCTCGCGCTGACGTTCACGAACAAGGCGGCGGAGGAGATGACCCGGCGACTCGATTCGCTCGCGCCGGAGCACCACGTCTGGATGGGAACGTTCCACCGATTCTGCGCCCGGCTCCTGCGGTCGTATGCCGAGGCGGTCGGACTGGCCCCCAACTACACGATTTACGACGTCGAGGACGCCAGACGCGTCGTCCGGCGATTGCTTTCGGAGACTTCCGCGCCGGACGAACCCGTTTGCGGCGCCGGGATGAAGAGCGCGGCGACGCCGGCCGCGGTCTATGCGGCAATCAGTTCGGCCAAGAACCGGCTGATCGGACCGGAGGAGTATCACGCGCGGCCCGGCAACCTGGTCGGTATGGCGGTCGAACAGGTTTACCCTGCCTACCAGGAGGCCCTCCGCTCGGCGAACGCGGTCGACTTCGATGACCTGCTATTGCATACGGTGAGCCTCCTTCGCCACAACCCGGAGATCCGTCGCTCCTTGGACGAGCGTTTCCGGTTCGTTCTGGTGGACGAGTATCAAGACACGAACCTCGCCCAGTACATCATCGCCAAGGCCCTTTCGGTCGACTTCCGCAACCTAGCGGTGACCGGAGATCCGGATCAATCCATCTACGGCTGGCGGGGCGCGAACTTGAGTAACATTCTCGACTTCGAACAGGACTATCCCGATGTTCATGCAGTCCGGCTCGAGCGGAACTACCGGAGTACGAAACGAATCCTTGCCGCCGCCGACGCGCTCATCGGTTGGAACGTCCGCCGCAAAGCGAAGACATTGTTTACCGAAAACCCGGAGGGGAAACGGGTTCGAGTGGTCTGTCACCCGACACACTATGACGAGGCGGCGGACGTCGCCGACGTCATCATGGCGGAGGTGGCGGCCGGACGTCCCTACAGCGATTTCGCCATATTCTACCGCGTCAACGCCCTTTCCCGCGCGATCGAGGATGCCCTGCGCGAACGGCGCATTCCCTATCAAATCGTCCGCGGCGTGGAGTTCTACCAGCGAAAGGAAGTGAAGGACGTTCTCGCCTATTTGAAGGCGATTAACAACCCTCGCGACGAGGGGTCCCTGTTGAGGATCATCAACGTGCCGGCCCGGCGGATCGGCAAGTCGACCATTGACAAAATCGTCGTGCATGCCCGAGAGAGTGGTCTTTCGGTCCTGGAGGCGGTCTTTGCCTGCAAGTCGATTCCCACGCTCAAGAAGCAAGCCGCCTCGCACGTGGCGAAGTTCGCTGAAATGATGATGCGGTTCTGCGACGCGGTCGGCCGTCCCGTCCAGGAAATTCTGGAACTTGTCCTTTCCGAGACCGGCTACGCCGACGAGTTGGAGGCCTCCGGTACCGAAGAAGACGACGACCGCGCCGCCAACGTCCGCGAATTGCTCAGTGTCGCGCGGCGTTTCGATGAAGACGAGACCGATCCGCAAAGCAGCCCCTTGGAGCGGTTCCTCGAAGAAGTCTCCCTCGTTAGCGACACGGACGATTGGGAAGAGGACGAGAATCGGGTCACGCTCATGACCCTCCACGCCTCGAAAGGGCTGGAGTTCCCGGTTGTCTTCATCATCGGTGTCGAGCAGAATCTCCTCCCCCACGAGCGGAATATGGACGATCCGGACCACGTCGAAGAAGAGAGACGCCTGCTCTTCGTCGGGATGACCCGGGCCAGGGAAGAGCTGGAGCTGAATTACTCCACCACCCGCGAGTTCGCCGGCTCGCGAAGATACAACGCGCCGAGCATGTTCCTCATGGAACTCCCGCGAAGCGACCTGGAGTACGTGGGAGTCCGATCCACATCATTGGCGATCGAGCGTCCTGCGCCGGGCCGGCCTACTCCCGATATCCCCTCAATTGGAGGGGGCATTCGCCTGACTACGGCGGCCGCCATGGCCGGAGATACGCCGAGTGAATTCACCCCGGACGCCTTCTCGCAGGGATCGTTCGTTCTGCACGAAAGCCACGGCCTGGGTCGCGTCGTCGCGCTGGACGATTCCGGAGAGGCTCGCCGCGCCCTTGTGCGTTTCGGAAACGGAGCCGCCTCGGCGGAGAAGACGGTACTCATTGAATCTCTGATACCGTTCGGAAGCTAACGGACTTCCACTGAATTCAATGTGAGGCCGGCCCCACCAGGGGCAATCAATTGCCCCTTGATCAAGGGGTCCTCTCTTGAGTCAGTTTATACGGTGGCTTACAATGGGCGAATCCCTCGGCGAAACGTCCGCCCAAGGGGGTCGGGGAGGGGGAAAAGTGACCGATAACGAAAGGAAATGAAATGAGCGATCACACGAACAGCTTTCCGAAACTTCACAATGCCGCGTGGCCGGGAGTCGTTGGGAAGGGGGATGGCGGCGAACCGCCGATCGACCTGGAGACAATGTTGAACCTCACCGCCGCGGCGGAATTCGAGGGTGCGAAATTCGACGGGTTCGACCTGTTTCTCTTTGCGCCCCATATCGATATCGACGCTTCGGAAGACGAAATAAAAGAACTGGCGGAGAAGGCCCGAAGCAGAGGCCTGGAAATCGGCACGGTCGTGGCGCCGGTTTGGCCGCCGACGGGCGGTGGTTCGGCAATCGGGACGGCGGCCGAACGCAAGAAGTATTGCGAGCAGGTCAAGAAGGGATGTCGGATCGCCGAACAGCTTCGCCGCGAGGGAGTCCGGCCCAATGGCGTGGTCCGGGTCGATTCCGCCTGTGACGTGGCCGGCTGGAACCAAGATCCGTCGGAAAACATGAAGCGGTTGGTCGCCACTCTCGAGGAGGCATGCGTGATCGCGGAGGATTTCGGGGAACGCTTGGCCGCCGAAGGTGAGATTTGCTGGGGAGGAATGCACAGTTGGAGAGTGATGGTCCAGGTTCTCGAGGCGGTTGACCGTCCCCCAACCCTTGGTTTCCAAGCCGATATGGCCCACACCCTCCTCTACTTGCTCGGTTACAATGCCCCGGAGGACCGCATCCTGCCGGAGGACTTCGATTGGAGCGACAAGGATACCCTCGACGCCGCCTACCGTACAATGACGGACGCATTGCGGCCTTGGACGATCGACCTGCACATCGCTCAGAACGACGCCAGCGTCCACGGGTCCGGTTCACACGACAAGACGGGTCGGCATTGCCTTCCGAACGACCCCGGTGGAAAGCTCGACATCCCCCATTACGCCGGTTTCTGGCTCCGCGACAAGGATGGCGAGGTGCAGCAATCCGTCAGGCACGTCTGTTGGGACGGTTGCATGTTTTCGAACGAGGTCATGATGAAAGGCCAAACGTGGAACGAAATCCTCGGCGCGATGGTCGCGGTCCGAGACGCCCATGGATGGAATGCCCCCACCTAACCGCCTCTCTCCGAGAGGCAAATTGAACCGCGGGGCCGCGAAGGCCCAACGGCCGGTGACGTAACCCCTTATTTGACAAGGGGTTTACGGCAACCGGCGGAAGCGGGCGCTGCGGAATGCGCTGCAATTCCGGGTATTTCTGATCCAGGGTTGGCCCGGGTGGTTGCGGCGTGGGCCGGGTTGTCCGAGGCGGATCGGAAGGCGATCCTCTATGTGATCCGGGAAGCTGCGGGATAAGGGGCAGGTTGCGGCGAGAGACGGCTTCCCCCTTTTTTTCCATAGCCCCACCCCTCGAACGAGCGGCACTACTTAGTTAAGGGCGTGGTTGTGTCTAGACGGCGTCTAATAGCTTTACCGACGTGCCTAATAGTTGTGCAGGCGTGCCTATT
>CAZFQG010000052.1:0-12463 GCA_964520785.1 uncultured Planctomycetaceae bacterium
CGCAGCGAGCTATTGACGAAGAACGACGCGGCGTCCCTGGATTCAAGCCATCAGACCATCGATCGGGTCCGCTTGGACCCGGCCGGGTTCATTCGCAGCCTCCAGCCTTCCGACCTGGACATCCGACGGGATTACGTCAGAGCGGTCAAGGAAGCCAAGCCGATCGCGTACTGGCGGTTTGAGTACCTCGACGGGGGACGCGTTCTCAACGAAATGGGAAGCCGCTACCACGGCGGCAGCCCCACGAATCTCGTGCTCAGTCCGGACGTGCAGAACAAGACGCTCGCGGTCGACCAGCGCCGCGACCTGCAACAATACATGATGGTGGACGAGCCGCTGGAGGAACTGGCCGGTTCCGATTACACGCTCGAGCTGTGGGTGAAGGCCGATATGCCGCTATTCGCCTCGCCGATCGCGCTATACTACACTCCCTCGGACAAGGAGGATTTCATCCACGAGCGGATCGCCTCTTTGATCGAATTGTTGCCGGTTGGCGAATCGTATCACGACCAGCCCGAGCAGACCATCCGATTTCTTCACCGCGTTCCGGCCTCTTGGTCTTTCGGAAAGGGGGCGAACTGCTATTCGTCCCAGCCGTACGAGCCGGGTCGCTGGCACCATGTCGTGGCGGTCTGCGACGGTGAATGGATCAGGTTGTACGTCGACGGCGTTTTGAACGACGCCAAGCCGGCGCCGAAGAGACATCCGGACGCGCCGTTCGTCTCAATCGGCCGGCCTCCCGGGTCCATCCACGCGGAACGCCGCGTGACGGATCGGGAGATGGTGGGACAGATCGACGAGGTGGCGATTTACGATTGGGCCTTATCGCCGGAGGAGATCGCCCGGCATTACGAGTTGGGCTCCCGGGGATTCAAGAACCGCGAGCCGGCGCGGCTCAGCGCGGGAGCTTTGCCGGGGGAGAGATGACACTCGCGCGAGGATTGTTGAGTCGTTTCGGCGCGATGGCGAAACCGGCGGTCAGGGAAGACACCGGCACCCAAGGGCAAGGGGGCTCGTCCGTGTACGCCGGAGCGTGTTTTTTCGTCGAGTTTTGATCGTATCGTAAGAGTTTTTTCCCCTTCTTTTTTCGAGAGGACAACGCATGAAGAGAAGTTTGTTTTCGTACACGGCACTCTCCGCGGTCGGCGTCTGCCTTTTCGCGGGCACCGCGGCGGCCATCGATACCGCCCTGACCGGATACAATTGGGCCGTACTCAAGGAAAACCCCAAGGTCTATTGGACATTCAACGAAGCCAATGACTCGGACTGGGCGCAAGACGTCGTCCGTTACCGGCCGAATACGCGACTGGAACCGACGAACGACGCCACGCGGACCGCCGGCGCGACGGCCAGTCTTGGAAAAGCGGCCCTGTTCGACGGGAACGATTTGTTCCGGTCCGCCGGTCAAGAGGTTCCGGCCGACGGCCCGGGCGAGGCGGTCCTTCCCGGAGCCTGGGCGATCGAGATGTGGGTGAAGGCGGACCCGGGCCAGACGGCCGGCGCCTATTTCGTCAACTTTCTCGGTACTCCGTACACCGGCGACTGGCCCGCGATCATTTATGATTTCACGGCGGACACGGTCGAACTATGGACGCACACCGGCCGCACCGGAAGCGCCGGCCCGGTTATCTCGGATACGAGCTGGCACCACGTTCTCTTTACCGTTTACGGGGACGGTACCCGGGGAGTGGCGGACCGGATCGACGTTGCCCTCGACGGCGTCGTGCGGACGATTCCCCGCAACGGCGCGAAGGTGGAAATGAACCTCGACGGCGCGATTCATGTCGGCGCGGTCATTCCGAACGGCCAGGATGGTTTCAAGGGCCGTATCGATGAACTGGCCGTTTACGACCTTAGCGGCATGAGCGAGGCGGAAGTCGCGGCGAAGACGGCCCAACTGGCGGGCCACTACGCGATGGCCCAGACCATCGCGGATCCGGCCCTGGCCTTCATCGATGGGGACGGGATTTCCTATGCCGTAACCGGTGGCGCACAGGCGACTTCGTATCCGGATTCGTCCGGACGCGAACTGGTGGATGGAGAATTCTGTTCATCCGGCAATCTGGAAGCGCAAGCCGTCGGCTATCAATCGACCGTCGACTTGTACACGGAACTCGTCTTCGACCTGGGCAAGACGGCGACCCTCGATTCGATCTGGATCGACTACATCGCCGGTGGCGGCAAGTGGGGCGTCAATGCGCCCGGTTCCGTCGAGCTGTCGTTCAGTGCGGACGGCTTCAATTTTGGCGAGGCGACCTTGTTTCAAGGTTTCAATAACGACACGGACGCCGCCCAGTCCTACTTCCACGAGCGTCGTCTCATCGCGGAGGTGGACGAAGTGACCGCGTCGCATGTCAAGATGAAGATTAACAAGAACGGCACGTTCGCCTTCCTGAGCGAAGTCCAGTTCCTAGAAGTTACGGGCGGCACCGGCGGATTGGTTGGCGACCTCAACGGCGACGGCCTGGTCGGCAGCGCCGATTTGGATATCGTCCGTGCCAACTGGGGACAACCCGCCTCCGGCCCCGCGCAGGGAGACCCCTCCGGCGACGGCGTCGTCGGGAGCGCCGACCTCGACATCGTCCGCGCCAACTGGGGGAACACCGCCTCCGCGGCGGTCGTTCCCGAACCGGCCGGGCTCATGATGATTCTCCTCGGATCGCTCGGCGTCCTCGTTTCGCGGCGACGCGGGTAATCCACTTTCACTCCACGACCTACGCGACGTAGCAGTGACACCTGGGAAGGAATGCCCGCCTTGGGGCTCCGGTTTCAAGGCGGGCGACTTCCCCGGAGACTCGATTCGGCGAGCGGCGAAGTCGCCGGCGGGTACCGCGGAAGCGGTCGCGGCATCCGCCGATGATCTCCCCCGAAGCGACCGCGCAGTGTTTTTTACGAGGGCCGGCGGGGACGGACTCCGCCCCCTTTTCGATCTTTTCAGGAGAAGAGGTTTATTCATATGAAACGTCGTGCATTTACTTTGGTTGAGCTGTTGGTCGTCATCGCGATCATAGGCATCTTGATCGCGTTGCTTCTCCCGGCCGTACAGGCGGCGCGAGAGGCGGCGCGGCGGATGCAGTGCTCCAACAATCTCAAGCAGATGGGGCTGGCGATCCACAATTACGCCTCCGCCCACGGCGCGTTCCCCCCCGGATCACGGGGCGCCTACCGGCACGCCCTCTTCACCTTCATTCTGCCCTACATGGAACACGGCTCGGTTTACGAGATGATCGATCTCGAAAAGCCCACCTACGATGCGGCCAATGCCACGGCTAGGTTTACCGAGATTTCGGAGTATATCTGCCCCTCCTTCTCGCGAGACACGGTTATCGGTACCCGGGAGACAAGCGTGAATATCTACAGCGCCGGAGCACTGGTCACCTACCAAGGAGTGGGGGGAGCCCTGGGTAAGGGAAATGCCTCGCCGTCGAAGTCGCAGTACGGGGACCTTCCGAACAACGGCATTTTCGCATGGAAGATTCAACGGCGTCCCGGAGACGTTTCCGACGGCTTGAGCAACACGCTCGCGATCGGCGAATTCGTCCACGAAGACTCCCAGTACAGCAGCCAGCCGGAGCAGTACCGCGGCAATATCCGTCCCTGGATCATGGCGGCGCACGAGGAATCCACTCCCGAGAGGGTGGCGTCTTACGTCTTCAAGTCGCTGGAGTACCGGATCAACGCGCTGGTCGACCGCGGCGCGGCGGACTCCGGCGTGGCGTTCAACTGGCTTCCCATGACCAGTCCCCACTCCGGCGGCGGCTGCAATTTCGCGATGGCCGACGGAAGCGTGCATTTCGTCACCGACGACCTGGAATTCGACGTCTATCAGGCGCTGGGAACTTGCAGCGGCGGCGAGCCGGGTGTAAGAATCCAATAGCGGGCGCTCGGTATTCGTGGTCGCTGGTGGCCGCGATTTGAGACGCAGCCGCGGCGGCTTTGCTCGCGCGAACGCCTTGGACCCGGAATTCGAACGGAGTCCGGTTCGATCCGGACGGTTTTGGCGGTTTTTTCGGCAGTGCCTCACAACCTCCTTCCGTTGAAGACCGTCCGGTTCGAACTGGACCCCGAGGGGAACCCGGAGTAAGATGAGGGACGTCCCGTCCCCACGGCGGACGGCCGGCCCTTGAATTCGTCGCGAAATCTCCCGCCCCTTTTTGTCCGATCGCCCCAACCCACCGCGTAGTGCCATGAGCGCCATCCCCCTTCGATATGTCTTCGTGATCAGTGTCGTTTGTTGCCTCGCGAGTACGGCCCGTTCGGAACTCGCGTTGGAATCGGCGCGCGACATTCCCATCGCGTACGAGACCGACGTTCTCGTGGTGGGCGGCTCGACCGGAGCGGTCTCGGCGGCCGTGTCGGCGGCCAAATCCGGGGCCGGCGTCTTCCTTGCCGCGCCGTATCCGTACCTGGGGGACGACATGACGGCGACGCTGCGTCTGTGGTTGGAAGAGGGGGAGCAGCCTTCATCCCCCTTGACGAAGCGGATATTCGCCGACGACTACGAGAATCCATGCCGGCGCGATCCCGACGCGCTCGTGTTTGAATACCGGGCGGACCGTCCTTCCGCGGCGATACACAAAGACACCGACCCTCCCTCGATGCTTCGCGACGGGAGATGGGCCGATCCGGCATCCGAGAGCGTCCAATACGATTCGGACGTGACGATCACGGCGGATCTGGGAAAGGTCACGGCGGTCGACAAGGTGCGACTGATCGCATTCGTCCGCGAGTCCAATTCGGTCGTCGGCGGTTTCAACGTGCGGAAGGCCTCGCTCTATTTGAGCCACGATGGGAACCAGTGGACCGAAGGGGGGGAGATATCGGCTAACGATCCGAAGTGCATCCTCTCCCACCAGTACGGCCGGGCCGTACAGCTCGTCTTCCCCGTCGGAAAGGACTCCCGGTTTTTGAAACTGGCCGTCACGAAGGACCCGGAGTACGAGCGGATGCTTCTGGCGGAGATCGAGATCGTCGGCGAAAAGAATACGGCCGTCGAACGAGCGGCCGCGTCGCGCCCCATGCCCCGCCCCATGCACGTCAAGCGGACCCTCGACTCGGCTCTCCTTTCGGCCAGCGTCCAGTTCCTTTATTGCAGCTACGCCACCGACGTCCTCGTGGACAAGGAAGGCCGCCCATGCGGAATCGTCATGGCCAACCGCGCCGGGAGGCAGGCGGTTCTGGCCAAGACGATTATCGACGCGACCGAACGCGCCTGGGTCGCGAGGATGGCCGGGGCCTCGCTCCGGCCTTTCGAAGGTGGCGAACGAATCGTCAAGCGGACGGTCATAGGGGGTGAACCGGTCGAACACGAGGCGATCGTCTCCACCCGGGTGATCGAGCCTCCATTCCGCGGTCCCTTCCCCAACCGCCAGAAGACGCCGAGCGGTGAGTTCCCGGTCATTGAATACACGCTGAAGGTCCCCGTCTTAGAAGACACTCATGCCGCCTGGGCCGCCGCCGACGTCTTCGCCCGGGGCGTCACCTTTCACGAAGGGCAGCAGTTCACGTCCGACTCGTTCTTCTACGTCCCCTCGCGGACGATCGTCTCGCGGCGGACGAGCGAGATCGAGTGGGAGGGGGTCAACGGCGTACCGTTGAATGCGTTCCGGCCCGCGGGGGTGGACCACTTTTTCGTTTTGGGGGGCTTCGCCGACGTTCCTCGAGCCCACGCGGAAAAGCTCTTGCGGCCGGTCGCCCTGATGGACCTGGGGCGTCGGGTCGGGTTCGCCGCCGCCGAGGACGCCAAGCGGCGCCGGCCGCCGCGGACGCCGCGAGTGAAAGGAACCTCGGCGGACGGGGCGAAACGGTTGGGCGAGGTCAAGGAGACCCTCACCGGCGTTCGTCCGGTCCAGGAGGCGGAATCGCTTCGGCAAGGAGAACGCGGGTTGCCCATCATGGGTGAGTACGACGTCGTCGTGATCGGTGGGGGAACGGCCGGCGCGCCGGCCGGCATCGCCGCGGCGCGGCATGGCGCTAAGACGCTCGTCGTCGAGTATCTGCACGACCTGGGTGGTGTCGGAACCGCCGGGGCGATCTCCATCTACTACCACGGCAACCGGGTCGGCTTTACCGCGTCAATCCCCTGCGGCGACGCCTGGATCATCGAGCACAAGAACGAATGGTGGCGGAAATCGCTGGTCGAGGCGGGCGCGGACATCTGGTTCGGCGCGATCGGATGCGGCGCCCTGGTCCGGGACGGCCGGGTGGTCGGCGCGGTCGTGGCGACACCGGCCGGGCGCGGCGTGGTTCTGGCGAAGAACGTGATCGACGCCACCGGGAACGCGGACGTCGCGGCCGCCGCCGGAGCCGAGACGATGTACACCGACGAGACCGAATTCGCCATGCAGGGAACCGGCCTGCCCTCGCGCAATCTCGGCGGAACCTACAATAACACCGACTGGACCCTCGCGGACGAGACCGACATGTTGGACGTTTGGCGGATGTTCGTCCACGGAAAGGACAAATACCCGGACGCGTTCGACCAGGGCAAGCTGATTGACACCCGCGAGAGGCGCCGCGTGGTCGGCGAATTCGTGCTTCATCCGACCGACCAGGTCAACGGCCGGACCTATCACGATTCGATCGTCCGCGCGGCCAGCGATTTCGACACGCACGGCTACACGATCGATCCCTATTTCTATCTCGAGCATCCCGACCGGAAGGGCCTCTTCTGCTATATTCCGTATCGCTGTTTTCTGCCGAAGGGATTGGGCGGAATCCTGGTCGGCGGGCTCGGCGTCAGCGCCCATCGCGACGCCGTCCCGGTAATTCGGATGCAGCCGGACATCCAAAACGGCGGCTACGCCTTGGGGACCGCCGCCGCGATGGCCGCCGCCGAGGGCGTCGAGTTGCGCAACCTCGACGTCCGCGAGCTGCAAGCTCACCTCGTCGAAATCGGGAATCTGCCGGAAACCGTTTTGACTGACGAGGACTCCTACCCCCTCTCGGAGGAAGAAATCACGAAGGGGATCGAGGCGTTCAGCCGGGGCGAGGAGGGCGCGGCGCTTCCCTTGTCTCATTGGGAAACCGCCCTGCCGCTGGTGAGACGCTCATATGACGCGGCCGAGGGAGAGGCAAAGACGCGACTCGCGAAAATGCTCGCGCTCAAAGGGGATCCCACCGGTGTACCGACCCTCCTGGAACGCGTCCGAGCGACCAAGGAGTGGGACGAAGGTTGGAATTACCGGGCCGGCGGGCAATACGGCCATGCCGAGAGTCCCCTCGATCAGCTTATCATCGCGCTGGGTTACGCGAAGGACCGGCGCGCGGTGCCGGCGATTCTGGACAAGGTCGCCCTGTTGGACGCGGATTCGGACTTCTCGCACCACCGCGCCGCGGGTCTGGCCCTCGAACTACTGGGGGATTCCTCCGCCGCCGAGCCGCTGGCCGATTTGCTCCGCAAGCCGGACATGTCGGGCTACGTTCACTCGGATATCGACCGGATCCGCGAGCTGGACCCGGATCGGGAAGTAAGCGTCAAGGCGATTCTCACTCGGCGTCATTCCCTCCGCGAACTTCTCCTCGCCCGGGCGCTGTACCGTTGCGGCGACCACGAGGATATCGGAAAGCGTGTCCTCGAAAGCTACGTCACCGACCTGCGAGGCCACCTTGCTCGCCACGCGAAAGGGGTGCTTGGGGCGCCTTGAACGAATCGGCCGCGTTTTCTCGATGAGCACAATCCAGCGGCCTGGAGGCGGTCGTTCATCCTCCGGTCTTCTATTCGGTCGCTTTCGTCGGCTCAGACCACGCCCTGTCTCAACATGGCGTCCGCGACCTTCACGAAGCCGGCTACGTTCGCTCCGTGCACATAATTGACCGAAGACCCGTTCTTGCCGTAACGGACACAGTTTTCGTGGATCGAGTGCATAATCTGCCGCAACCGTCCATCGACTTCGTCACGGGGCCAGTGCAAGAAACCCCGGTTTTGCGCCATTTCCAAGCCCGACACGGCCACTCCGCCCGCATTGGCGGCTTTTCCGGGACCGTAGAGGATTCCGGCTTCGAGAAACACCTCAACCCCCTCGCGCGAGGTCGGCATGTTGGCTCCTTCCGAGATGCACATGCACCCGTTTTCGACCAACGTCTTGGCGTCGGCCGCGTCGATTTCATTCTGGGTCGCGCTGGGGAAGGCCAAGTCGCACTTCACGCCCCAGGGCTTCATGCCGGGGAGGTACTCGACGCCCTTGAATTGTTCGGCATAGGCGGAAATCCTTCCCCGGCGGACGTTCTTGAGTTCCATCACCCACTCCAGTTTTTCTCGGTCGATTCCATTCAGGTCGACGACCGTTCCCGACGAGTCCGAAAGGGTGACGACCTTGGCGCCACACTCGAGCAGCTTTTCCGCCGTGTACTGGGCGACGTTCCCGGAGCCGGAGATGACTGCCGTCTTCCCCTCGACGCTGTCGCCCTTGGTAGCAAGCATTTCCTGCGCAAAATAGACGGCCCCGTAACCCGTCGCCTCGGGGCGAATGAGCGACCCGCCGTATTCCAGGCCTTTACCCGTCAATACGCCGGCGAAACGATTCTCAATCCGCTTGTATTGTCCGAACATGTAGCCGATCTCCCGGCTGCCGACCCCGATGTCTCCGGCCGGAATGTCGACGTCCGGACCGATGTGCCGCGCCAACTCGGTCATGAAGGACTGGCAGAACCGCATCACCTCATTGTCGCTTTTGCCTTTCGGGTCGAAGTCCGACCCACCCTTTGCTCCCCCCATCGAAAGGGTTGTTAAGCTATTTTTGAAGACTTGTTCGAAGGCAAGGAACTTCAAGACGCCGAGGTTGACGGTAGGATGGAACCTCAACCCCCCCTTATAGGGGCCGATTGCCGAATTCATCTCAACACGGAAACCGCGGTTGACCTGGATATTCCCTTGGTCATCGAACCACGGAACGCGGAACATGATTACACGTTCCGGCTCGACGAGGCGCTCTAGTATGTTCGCGTCGCGATACACCGGCGTGGCTTGGATCACGGGCATCACGGACTGGACGACTTCCCAGACGGCCTGGTGAAATTCGAGTTCGCCGGGGTTCTTCGAGGTCAAGCGCTCCATGAAACGGTGCGTATGGCCAGACACATTTTCAGCGGAATAATCGAGGACTTTTGTATCGAACACGAGGCTTTACTCCAAAAAACTCCTGACTCTCGGAATGGGAATCAGTGGGGACCAAATGGACAACCCGTCGATTATATCATCATTTGTTTTATTGTGGTAGTATTGCTATAATCTTTCATAATCATAATCTTCTATTGTTCTGGAAGACTGTAGAATAATATCTGCCGATAATAGTCTGGATGGCCCGATTTGACGGTATATTATATTTGTGAAGAACTAATTTTTCCTTCAGTTTTTGGCGATCGTGAGGCGTGAAGGCTCAATTCTTTTTTTCCCCTTGTTCCAACATAGCACGTACCGCCCCCAGCCCGGTTTGATCATGCCGCAAATCAATGTTCAATTGAGCACGGGACTTCCCGGCTTGGATAGGGCCCTTCGTGGTTTGCTGCCGGGTGACAACATCGTTTGGCAGTTCGAAACGGTCCGCGAGTACGCGCCGTTTATTGCACCGTACCACCATAGCGCCGTTGAAAGGGGGAGGGGCCCGATCTACTTCCGTTTCGCTCGGCACGCGCCGTTGCTGCCGGAGGAGGGGGGCGTGGAAACCTACCGTGTGGATCCCGAGTCCGGGTTCGAGACGTTCATCTCGCAGGTCCACGACGTCATCCGCAAATCGTCGCGCGGCACCTGGTTCGTTTTCGACTGCCTTTCGGACCTGGCCGTGGCATGGCGGAGCGACACGATGTTGGGCAATTTTTTCGTTCTCACATGCCCCTACCTTTACGACGTCGACGCCATCGCGTACTTCGGTTTGAACCGCGATTTCCACTCCAATGACGCCGTCGTTCCCATCATGGCGACCACTCAGGTGTTCCTGGATATCTATCGCCACGACGAACGGCTCTATGTTCACCCGATTAAGGTCCAGCAGCGTTATTCCGAGAGCATGTACATGCTTCATGCATGGACGCAAGATGACTTCGTGCCGGTCCGTGACAGCGCCACCACCGCCGAAATCCTTAGCGCCAATCCGTGTCTCGTGGGCGAGTCGGAACTGGAGGCGCAAGGCGTTTGGCATCGCCCATTCCGGCGAGCGGAAGAAGGGCTTCGCTCGACGGGAAAGCGGAATCACCGCGAGACCGACTCCGGCGACCTTGATTCCCAAGACACCGCCACGCTTCGCGAACTGCTGCGGACGGCCGTTACGCGCGACGCCGAAATGCTCCGGATTTGGATGGAGTACCTTTCAATCGAGGAAATACTCGAACTCAAACGCCGGATCATCGGTACGGGTCTTATCGGCGGCAAGACGGTGGGGATGCTTCTTGCCCGGGCGATCCTCCGCCGCGCGGATGAGAGTTGGGAAAAGCTTCTGGAAGTACACGACTCGTTCTACATCGCCTCCGACGTCTTCCACACCTTCCTGGTGCAAAACGGTCTGTGGTGGACCTGGCGGAAGCACCGCGATCCGCGGCAGTATCTTCTCGACGCCGAACACGCGCGGCGGCGGATTCTCGTGGGAAAGTTCGCCGACAATATCCAGCGGCAATTCCGCACGATGTTGAACTATTTCGGCCAGTCCCCGATCATCGTGCGTTCCAGCAGCCTGTTGGAGGACAGTTTTCAGAACTCGTTCGCCGGCAAATACGACAGCGTGTTTCTTGCCAACCAAGGCTCGCCGGAGCAGCGGTTACAGGATTTCATGGCCGCCGTCAGGGCCATCTACGCCAGCACGCTCAGCGAAGAGGCACTTACGTACCGCGCTCGGCGCGGAATGCTCGAGCACGACGAGCAGATGGCCCTCCTGGTACAACGGGTTTCCGGCGAGTTTCACGAGGGTCTGTTCTTCCCGCAACTGGCGGGAGTCGGCTTTTCCTACAACCCTTACGTCTGGAGCGACGTAATCGACCCGCGCGCCGGCGTATTACGTCTGGTGTTCGGCCTGGGAACGAGGGCGGTCGATCGAACCGACGATGATTATCCCCGGGTGATTGCGCTGAACGCGCCGCGGCGGCGTCCGGTGGCCGGCCACGATGACGCGATGCAGTACACTCAACGTCGCGTCGACGTGCTCGATCTCCACGCCAACCGGTTCGTTACGGAAGACTTCGCCGAAGTCGCGCGACGCAGCCCGGAATTGCTCTACGATTTGTTCGTATCCGACGTGCCGGGCGAGTCCTCCTATCAGCCGGGCGGCCGTCGGCCCAATCCGGCCGACGGGTTCTTGACGTTCGACGGCCTTATAGGGAATACCGATTACGTCGGGAAAATGAGAGAAATGCTGGCGATTCTGGAAACGGGATATGGATGTCCTGTAGACGTGGAATTCACCACCAATATCCGACCGGACGGCACGTTTCTGATCAACGTCGTCCAATGCAGACCTCTGCACGTGCAAAGCGACTGCGCGGTAACCGCGTTGCCGGACGACATTCCGCCGGAGGATATCCTGCTTCGGGCCCGGGACGCGATCCTCGGCAGGAGCCGGGTATGCACCGTGGATCGCGTCATCTACGTCATGCCGGAGGTCTACGGCCGGCTTCCTCTCCCCGACCGTTATGCGGTTGCTCGGCTCGTGGGGCGGCTGTGCCGGATGGATTCCACTCCCGCCGAAACCGGCGAAACAAGCAGGCAATCGCGTGTTCCGGAAGAGCGCCCGGAAGACGAGGATGTAAAGCGGAAGATACTTCTGTTGGGCCCCGGCCGTTGGGGAACTTCGATGCCGTCGCTTGGGGTTCCCGTCACGTTCCACGAAATCAGCGGCATCGCCGTGCTGGGGGAGATCGTGGCCATGCACGATAACCTCGTGCCGGATGTCTCGCTGGGCACGCACCTTTTCAACGAGCTGGTGGAAGCCGATATTCTGTATTTCGCGCTTTTTCCAGGCAGAGAAACGAATAGCCTGAACACGGCACTTCTGGATTCGGCTCCTAACCGGCTGGAACACCTCGTCCCGGAATCGGCGGTCTGGTCGAACGCGGTCAAAGTCATCGACACGGCCGAGTTTTCACCCGGTCGGCGCATGATCTTGAACGCGAATACTCCAAAGCAGGAAGTGGTGTGCTACCGGGATGCGCACCGAACCGGCAACTGAAGAAAAGAGAGAAAGCGGGAATTCACGCCCTCATCCTTCCACGACCGGCAGCCCTCTACCCGCGTACCCTCTTACCCGTGTAACAGTCTCCGTGCCAGTAATAGGTGAGACAGGCGCCTCCTTGATGTTGTTTGCTCGACCTCCGGGCGATCCTTTACGCGGCCTCGACTCCAACAGCCTGATGAAAAACAGCCTGCTTGCCCGCGAAAACCGCGTCAGTCCGCCGGGTACCTCCGCTGCCGGATATCCGCCGTGAGACCGTGGGCAAGCATGTTTTCCAGTTGGCACTGGCGCGACGTGATCGGCGCCAA
>CAZFQG010000052.1:12473-33333 GCA_964520785.1 uncultured Planctomycetaceae bacterium
GGCGGCTCGCCTTTGGCGTCATCCGCTGGTAGGTACAGGTCTTCAGGAATTTGCCCACCCAGACCCCTCCCGTGTATCGCGCGGCGCGGCTCGTGGGAAGAATGTGATTCGTTCCGATGGATTTGTCGCCGTAAGCGACGGTTGTTTCCTCGCCCAGAAACAGCGACCCATAGTTGGTCAGGCGGTCGGCGAAGTACTCGGTGTCCGCGGTATGAACCTCCAGGTGCTCGGGGGCGTAGTCGTCACTCAGTTGGATCGCCTCCTCGGCACTCTCGGCGAGGAGGACAATTCCGTTGTCGCGCCACGAGACGGAAGCGACGTCGCGCGTGGGGAGAACGGCCAGTTGCCGCTGGACCTCGGCGATGGTCCGGCGGCCGAAATCCTCACCGAGGCAGATCAGGCATATTCCGCTGTTGGGGTCGTGTTCGGCCTGGCCCAGCAGATCGCACGCGACCAACTCCGGATCGGCCGCGTCGTCGGCAATAATGAGGATCTCGGTAGGTCCCGCCAGAAGGTCGATACCGCACCGTCCAAACAGTTGGCGTTTCGCCTCGGCCACGTATTTATTGCCGGCTCCGCAAAGGATGTCCACTTCCGGAACGTCCCCGAGACCGAAGGCCATCATCGCCAGGGCCTGAACTCCGCCGAGGACGAAAAGTCGATCGGCTCCGGCCTTCGCCATCGCGTTGATCGTCGCCGGATAGTACCCTTTCCCCTCGACCGGCGGCGTACATGCGATCACCGTCCGCACCCCGGCCACCTTCGCCGGAATAATGCTCATCTGAGCGGAACCGAACATCGGATAGCGGCCACCGGGAATGTAGCTCCCGACCGCATTTACCGGAATATGCCGGTGCCCCAGCGTCGTTCCGGGGCGGATCTCCACTTCCAAAGGCGCCAGCGTCTTCAGTTGCGCTTGGGCGAACAAGCGAACGTTTTCCTGGCAGTAGTCGGTATCCTCGATGGCTTGCGGCGATAGCTCCGCGATCGCCGCGGCAATCTCGCCGGGCCCCAGTTCGAAACTCGGAGGGTCCCAGCGGTCGAACGTCCGGCTGTATTTGCGGACCGCGTCCATGCCGTTGCGTTCGGTTTCGTGGAGGATTTCAGATACGACCCGGGCCGTGTCCGGATCGTCCTGGAATAGTCGGTGGTTTCCTTCCTTCAGCGTCTTCATACGGTTCGCTCCTTTGGCATCCGCCTCGTATTCTTCGTCCTTCTGAATTGCGCGCCACCTTTGTCGATTGAGACGTATTCCTTCGTGCCCAGCGGCATCAGCACGCGGTAGAGATTCTTGCCGCAACGGACCGTGTCGCCCCGTTGCAGGCGGATGCCTTCGTGCCAGTCGACCCAGGCGCCGGTCAAGATTCGGGCGAAATGGGCGCGGCCCTCTCCGTCGTCAGTGATGTTTTCGATCAGGCCGTCCTCGATATCGCCGACCACCGGGGCCGACGAGGTCCAATCCTCGGCATTGAGGGCAATGCCGTCGTCATCGGTCTCCACGGTGCCGTTGCGGACGACGAACTTCCGGCCCGCGTTGATGTGGACGCCGTCTTTCGCCCCGCGGATTCCGAATCCGTCCAAGACGATGTTTTCGAACGTCGCGATCTGAAACGCGTATTGATTGCCGTGCAGATTCAAGCAGACGAAATCGCGGACGGTCAAGTTGCGGATATGGGAGAAGAAGATTTGCCCGCGGTGGCCGAACATCGGGCTGTTTTCGTCGTGGGTGAGGCTGAATTCGTTGACATCAATCCGCACGCCCTCGACGGTAATGTTAGCGTTCCATTCGCGGGCCTGAAGCCCCCGATTGGCCAACACGTGGACGAACTCCCCTCTTTTCTGCAAGACGACGCCGGGCCCGAAGACCAGCCGCGTGTCGCTGTCCAGCCAGACCGTCCGGTCGAGGCCGTAAACCCCCGGTTGGGTCACGCGGACGGTTCGCTTTCCACCGTCGAGCGCCTTTTGGAGTGCCTCCGCATTTGTGGCGGGCGGAGCACCGGGGGAAAACCCGAGGTCCGCGGCATTGACGAAACCTGAATCGGCCTTCGCGTTTGTGGAAATCCCAATCATTGTGGCGGCCAATAGGATTGCCGGCAGATTCCGGATGTTCTTGACTTGCATGGATGGGACCTTTCTGTTTTGTAATTCCGAGACAACCCGCTAACGGTCCTCGACCTTGTCCAGCCGCCAGACGTCGTTGATCGGCGTGCTGCCGGGATGGCTTCCGGCCACCATCCAGAGATGGCCGTCGTGGACGAACGCGGTGCCGGCGTGGCGCGTCGGCCAGGGCGTATCGGCCAGTTCGGTCCAGCGCACCCCGTCCGGCGAATACCAGACGTCGTTGCGGTTGTAACCGGGCGTATCGGAATTGCCCCCGGCCATGACCCACATCTTGTCGTCGAAGACGGCCACGCTGTGGTACTGCCGCGGCGCCCACGGGGCGGTCGCGTCCTTTCGCCAGTGTACCCCGTCGGCCGAACTCCAGACCTCGTTGTAGAACAGCCGTTTCGGATGGTCGGGCGTGTCGTAGGTGCCGCCGCCGAGAAGCCACATCCGCCCGTGCATCACGACCGAGCCTTGGATCATTCCCCGCGGCGACCAGGGAGCGTGTTCAAGAACCCGCGTCCACTTCACGCCGTCCGAGCTATTCCACACGTCGTTATAAAAGGCTTCCGGGACATCGGGAACGAACTGAGGGACCGTCTGTCCCCCCATCACCCAGAGCTTTCCGTCATGGACCATCGTCACGTGCATGTTTCGCTGGCCCCACTCGGCACTGGCCGTGGCCTGCTCCCAATGGATCCCGTCGGCGGAACTCCAGACATCGTTCTGGTAGTGCTTCAACAGCGGATCGCCGCCCACGATCCACATCCTGTTGTCGAAGACCGCGTAGCCGCCGCAGTGGCGCCCCTCCCAGACATCGGGATTGCCCGGGGTATTCGGTCTCACCTGGGTCCATTTCAGGCCGTCGGTCGAGTTCCACACGTCGTTGTAGCCGACGTGGGCCGAACCGCCCGCCGGATCATCGGCCCAGCCGCCCAGCAGCCACATCTTTCCGCCATAGACGGCCGCCCCCGCCCCGTCGCGCTCGCAGAATGTGGCATGTTCCGCAATGCGCGTCCACTTGTACTCGGCTCCGATCGATGGAAATGCAGCGGCGCACGACACAAACGGCAGAAAAAGGAAGATCACTCGCATGAAGTACCTCGAAATGGTTCGCGTTGGATACCGACGGCTTTGTCACCACGCACGGGGCCGGACGGCAACAGACTACGAGTCTAGCCGGCTTGATGCCGGGTGTCAATTTAACGGGAAACGCAGATACCCCTCAACGGAAGCGTCCGGTAGCAGGCGCAACACCAAGAATGCGGAAACGGTTCGCGCCGGAGGATAAGAGAGGGGCAGTTTCGGGGTATCCGCACGCCGCGGTTTGACTGGACTCTAAGTGCAATCGTGTCGTGAATTGCGTCACAAGGCAATGGTATTGACGTCTGACTCAAGTCTGCCTAGAATCACCCTATGGAGGTGAGCCCATGAGCAAAAGGTCGATGAAGGCGGTGGACTGTCGGCGCGTCGAGCTGGACGGGGTCCGCTATGTGATTCTTCGGGAATCGATCCTTGACGCCCTTTGTCGCCGGGCGGACGTGTCGCTGGACGACGCGTCCCGGGGCCCCCAGCCGGGCGTGGAAGAATTGGAGGGGGCCGATCTGGCGGAGAAGCTCATTCGGCGCCGCAAGGCGGCCGGGCTGGGGCAGGCCGAGTTGGCGCGTCGGGCCGGGATTCGCCCCGAAACGCTCAATCGCATCGAGCGAGGCCGCACGACCCCCGACTTCGCCACGATCCGCAAACTGGTGCTCGCCATGGACGCCGCGGAACAAGCCGCGGCCGAAGCGTCCCTATCCAACGAAAAATCGGAGAACCAACCATGAGTCACGAAAACGCGTCGCGGCCGCCTCGGGGGATGCGGTGCATGAAGTAGAGGAAACGACCTGGTTCGGCCTGCTGGAGATTCTCGGCTTCGCGCCGTCGGTCAATTGCCTGGAAGACACGGTTGCCCGGACTTCGGCACATGCCGAAGTCTTCTTCGACGAACAAGAGCCGGTCGATCCAACGACGGAGGAAGCGGTCGAAGAAATGCAACATCGCGATCCACGGAAGCGGCGGACCGTCGTGGCGATCATGGACGGGGAAACGAAGTTTCGCGACTTGCAGGAACTGAAGATCGGCCGGGCCGTCGGAATCTTGGACATCTGGCACGTTTGGCCGCCAGTTACCCGGTCGGCAGCGGCGCGGTGGAGGGCGCATGCCGTCACCTGGTGAAGGATCGCATGGAGAAGAGCGGTATGCGTTGGCGCATCGAAGGCGCCCAGGCGATTAGCACCACGTTCACATAGAAACCGTTATCCCAGGCGTCCGCCTTCGCCTCCGCGAACGGCGCGCTGCTGGGGAGTCTACACAAACACGGCATATTTGCAGAGAGAAAGGGGGTTTTTCCGGCCAGGCCAAAACTCGTCGTTTCCGTCCAATTTCTGCCAGCCGGCGTGGATTATGAACTATATGTCAAACACTCACCTATACCAGTTTTCGAAAAACTCCGAGAAATCCTGCCTACGAAGTAGAATAGCTTTAGTCGGAATGTTCGTATGGGAATCCAGGCTAGTAATCCAGCCGCAACGCCGTCGCCGCTTGGTTCACCCCGTACGTTTCCGCCATCTTCACCGCCACCGTCCAGAGCGGCTCGGGAATCCCCGCCTGCCCCTTCCGCTCCCCGCGCCACTCTTCAAACCGCCGCTGAACGCCCCGCAACCGCGAGAGCGAGAGCGAGAGCGAGAGAGGCGACCGCGCGTGACCGCGATCGCAGACGTGCGGGCGAGCGAACCTCGCCCTGCTTGCCGGTATCCATCCGCCGTCCTTCAAAAAGCCATCAAGTTCCGTACTGACAGCGAACAATACCAAACCACGCCCGGGGGCGCGTCTTGCACGCTTGCCGAAAGGACACCACCTGCCCCCCAAAAGCACTCGATTCTCGAGTTTCACCAGCGGTAACGCTCCGCCGACGCGACTCGGGGGGCGCCCTCTCGGGCGTAGAATTCGGCCCAGGCGAGATGCCGTGTCCTATAGGCTTCCTCCGTAGCGGGAGGGAGTTCGCGGATATCCGCGCGACCCGTGTACTCGATGGTCATTTTCCTTCTGAGGAAGAAGTTTCCGATGGCGACGGATTTGTGCGTGGAGAACGGAAACAGCCGGTCCAAATCCGGGATGACCAAGCCTTTCTTTACGGAAGCTGCCAAGACCTCCGGATCCCACTTGTCAAACCCCGAGACACGGCTTCCGTACCATGGATGCATGTTTAGTCCCCCGGTTATGATTATGTCATCCTCTTTTGGAACGGCCTCTGCCGCGGTCTCGAAAACCTCAACCATCGTCTTCATTTCGCGTAACGCGATCCGAGCGTCGTCAATCGGGATCCGCTCGTCATCCGCGGAGCAATCCATCGGAATGTAGGCGTTGATCAGACAAAAGGTAAATGCGTCGGCCGGTTGGGGGCCTCGAACACGAAAGTGTCCCACGAGCGGCCGGTATCGGAACCCTTTTCCGGCGATGTCGACCGTGAAGAGGTTCCGCAGATCGGTTTCGATGGAACCCTTCTTGAAAATGAACGCGTTGTACTGGCGGACTACCCCTCGGTTGACGTCGGGGTCGACCGCGAAGTCGAATTCATCGGACTCCCGATTCATCTCTTCGACCAGGTCAAGGAGGAGGCGAGGATTGTCGGACTGGATCCCCTGGATTGCGATAAGATCGAATTCTCGAACCGAGGTTGCCAGGAGTTCCGGAGGGTAACCCTTTGAGCCGCTTCCCCCGGGACGGGGGTCGAGATTCAACGTCGCGATTCGGATGTACGGCCGTTCCTCCATGCGGCGGGAAACGGAAACGGCCTGTACCGCGTCACTCGCGGTCGAGATCGCGTTCTCTCTCCAAGAAACGACCAATCGCCCATCTTGTCGTTCCAGCCGGTAGTTCGTATACAGATAGTACGATGCCCCGGCGACACCCGCTAAGAGAAGTAGCTTTAATAGGGGGTGTCCCGACGGCTTTTTCTCCGGTGGTTTGTTCTGGCCATCCTCTTTTTTTTCTTCGGCTTCGCCCATTGGGCCTCCTCGACTCTTAAAAGCCCGCCCCTCTCAATCATCGGCCCGGCATAGTACCCGGTTTATGATCAAAGGTCCTGTTTCGGCCAAACAAGAGCAGGTTCCAAATGCATCAGAAAGGCACAGACCGAACGACCCGAATAAACCGCATCCGCGGGGTTTTTTCTTGAAAAATCAAGGCGTATCTCGGTATACTCACGGTAGTGAAGGGACGCCCCAGAACCGCCGAAGAGGGTACACGCGATGCAATCAGATTCAATCCATCCGCCGATCCTTTCCCTTTTCTCCCCCGCGTATGCGTTGCGCGCGGTTGGCCTGAGTCGGGTTTCCGGACTTGGCAAGGCGGAAAGCGGGACGCGAAATGCCGCGGGACGCCCCTTTCTCACGACGCGTCTCGTACTGCTCTTCGCCGTTTGGATGATGTTCGCCCAGGCCATTTCCCAATGCAGGGCCGACGCGCTTCAACTGAAGACCGGCGGCCGGCTCATCGGCCGGATTCTCAATCCCGAGGAGACGCCGCGAGAGTCGTGGCGCATCGAAACGCTATCCGGAGGGTTGGTTGCCCTGGAGGTCCATCAGGTGACGGAACCGGTGTTCCAGTCGCCGGAAGAGCTGGAATACGAGCGGCGGGCCGCGGCGTGTGCCGATACGCCGGACGACCTGTGGAAGCTGGCCGAATGGTGCCGCGAGAACAAGCTGAACGAAGAACGGACGGCCATTCTGGAACGAATTCTGGAGCTGGATACGGACTACGCGAACGCCCGGTATGCTCTTGGATACAGCCAATTCCGCAGCGAGTGGAAAACACAGCGGCAGGCGATGGAAGAGCAGGGCTACGTCATGTATAAGGGGCGGTGGCGTCTGCCGCAGGAGGTGGAGCTTTTGAAGCGGAAGGAATCTCAGAACCTGGCCGAGAAGGAATGGTTTCAGAAGCTGAAGGTCCTGCGGAGCCGGCTCGACGGGGAGCAAGGGGAGGCCGCCCGGAGAGAGCTGCTGTCGATCGAAACGCCGGACGCGGTTGCGGCGTTGGCGCAGTCGCTGGAGGAGGACCCCAGGCGGCCGGCGCGGGTCCTTTACGCGGAATCGCTGGGGCGCATCGATTCTCCGTCGGCCCATGCCGTGCTGGCGGAGCGGGCCATGACCGATCCGGACGAAGAGGTTCGTCTGAGCTGTCTCGATCAACTCCGCGGCAAAGACCTACCGGAAGTCGTGGCGTTCTTCGTGAAGCGGCTTTCCAGCAAGGATAACCGGGAGGTGAACCTCGCCGGCGTCGCCTTGCGGCACGTCCACAACACCAGCGCCATCCGCCCTCTGATCGATGCGCTGGTTACCACGCACAAGTTCCAAATTTCTCCCTCCCCGGCCGGGAGCATGTCGACCTCGTTCAACAGTGCCGGCGGCGGAGGGCTCTCCTTGAACCAGAAACCGAAGATCGTTAGGCGGAACATCCCGAACCAGGCGGTACTGGATGCCCTGGTCTCGATTACCGGAATGAACTTCAGCTTCGACGCCGTTGCCTGGAACGCCTGGTACGCGGCCGCCTCCAAACGTCCCGACTTCGACGCCCGGCGCGACCCGTAAACCAAGTCGGGCGGTGCGCGAGCGGCGGAGTTTTTCCGGAGACCCTTTCGACCGAAAGCCGGACGCCTCGGTCCGCGCCTTTTCTCTTGCTTCGCGCGGGTCGGCCGCGCCGGAGGCTCCCAGCGGCCGTCCTCCATTGCACTCGTTTTCGACAAAAAGCGTGACTGGCTGAATCCAAACGGGCTTGGCCGGCGAATCACCTCATGAAACGCGAAATCGCTCACGGTTGAGCGGTTGGATTCATGTTTCGCCTACCCAAACCATTTTTTAGGAGTGTGTGAGATGACGAAACTCTCATTAGTATTTCTGATTGCCGCGTTGGTCGTCGCCCAAGCCTCGGTTCCCGCCTATGCGGACTGCCAGAAGTGCGAGAAAGACCAGGCGAAAGCAAAAGATATCGTCGATACCGCGGTGTCGGCCGGTGAATTCAAGACCCTTGCGGCTGCCCTCCAAGCGGCCGGCCTGGTGGAGACGCTTAAAGGCGAGGGCCCCTTCACGGTCTTCGCGCCTACCGACAAGGCGTTCGGAAAACTGCCCAAGGGAACGGTCGAGGAATTGCTCAAGCCGGAGAACAAAGAAAAACTCATTGCCGTCCTGACATACCACGTCGTCCCCGGCAAGGTCCTCGCGGAGGACGTCGTAAAGCTCTCCAAGGCGAAGACCGTGCAGGGCTCGGAAGTCAAGATCACCGTCAAGGACGGCAAGGTGAAATTGAACAATGCGAAAGTCACGGCCACCGACATTCAAGCCTCCAACGGCGTGATCCATGTCATCAATAGGGTCATTTTGCCGCCGGAGGAAAAGAAGGATTCCGCCCGCTCCGAGGCAATCCAGACCATCCGGGCCGCGATTCATGAGGGATCGAATCTCTACAACACGGGTCATCACGGGGCCTGTGCCGAGCTATATCAGGAAACGGCCAGGCGGCTGATGGCGATGTCTCCGTCTCCGCTGGAAACGAATTCGCACGCGGCCCTTCAATCCGCCGTGAACCATAGCAGCGAGATGAGCTGTAGCGATTCGAAAGCCTGGGCGATGCGCAGAGCCTTGGAGAAGGCCTATGCATCGTTGACCCGATAGACGTTATGGTTAATCAGACGGTCTTGCGAGAACGAGCCTCCGACGTTTTTTGCAGGAATCATTCGGGCCCGGGATCTTCGGATCCCGGGCCCCATTTCTTGGGGAAGACCGCAATAACGCCCTTCACCTCCGGCATCTTCATCCGGCGGCCGGGAAATCCGCTCGAACCTGGCGCGGTAGACGGCTTGAGCCGGCGATGCTACAATATCACCTTGTTCCCGGCCGTGGGCCCCCTTTTTCCGCCTCCCAATGTCCGGTTGTGTAATTCGGTGAGTGAAACCACGCTAGAACGGATTGCGGCGGGAGACTCCCCCGCCGTGGACGAGTGCCTCCGCAGATACGGTGGTCTGGTGTGGTCGCTTGCCAGGAAGTTCTGCCCCAACTATGCGGACGCCGAGGATGCGGTCCAGGAGGTGTTCATCGAGGTGTGGCGTCATGCGGGCCGGTTCGACCCCGCGGTGGCATCCGAGGCCACCTACATCACGATGATCGCGCGGAGACGGCTGATCGACCGGTTTCGACGTCGCGGCCGGGAGTTGGACGCGGCCTCGCTTCCGGAGGAAACGATCGATCCGGCGTCGGCGCACGAAGCCCGGGCCGAAATCGAAGAGGAGGCCGCCCTGGCGCGGGAGTACTTGGGGCGGCTGCGGCCGGAGGAGCGGGAGGTTCTCGAATTCTCGATTACCCATGGGCTGTCTCAAAGTCAAATTGCCGAGGCCACGGACCTTCCTCTGGGAACCGTGAAGACGCACGCCCGGCGCGGGTTGATACGGTTAAGGGAGCTGCTTGGCGCGGATCGGGTCGCGGTCGCGAAGGGGGATTCGCCATGAACGACCGGCGGAAATCGTGCGAGGAGAGAGCCCTCGAACTGCTCGCCGATGAGGCCCTCTTCGGACTGGACCCCGGCGAGCGGGAAGAACTCGATGCCCTGTTGGCCGATTTGCCCGATATCGACCGACATTGCATGCACTACGCCGCCGCGATCGTCCAGTTGGCGGGCCTCCCAGCGGAGCCGGAGCCGCTTCCGGCTTCCGTTCAACGACGAATCCGTTTCAGGGCACGTCACAGTTCGATGTTCGAGTGAACCATGAGCGAAAATCACGAGTTTCTCTCCGGGATTCTCCGTCAAGGGAGCCGCGCGCTGGCCGGCTACGCCGCGGAAGACCTGTTGAAGAAACACCCCGAGGCCGTAAGAGGATTCGACCCCGATCCGTTAGCCGGCTGGCGGAACTGGCTGGCCGCGCGAGTCGAGGAACTGGCCACGGCGATCGGCGCCGCTCGGCCTCGATTGTTCCTCTCCCAGGTGCGGTGGGGCAGGGCGCTGCTGCAATCGCGTGGAATCCCCTCCGAGAACCTCCGAAACGGGCTATCCTGCTTGCGGGACGTCCTCGCCACCGAACTGCCGGAACAGTGCCGAAGCACGGCCACCGAGTACGTCGACCAGGCATTGGCCGCCTTCGACGAGCCCCCGGCCGACCTTTCGACGCGGCTGCTTTCCGATACGCCGGCGGGGCGGCTGGCCTCGACCTTCCTGCTGGCTTTGTTCGAAGGGGACCGTCGCCGCGCCACCGGATTGATTCTGGATGCTTTGGAGCGCGGAGACGACGTTCGCGAACTCTACTTGCACGTTCTGCTGCCTGCCCAAGAGGAAATCGGACGGATGTGGGCGGCCAACGAAATCAACATCGCCGAGGAGCACTTCGCGACCCAGACCACGAAGATGGTGATGACCCGGTTGCTCGCTTCCGCGAAGGTAAAACCCCTCAACGGCATGACAATGGTCGCCGCGGCGGTCGCGGGCAACCAGCACGACATCGGGCTGCAGGCCGTCACGGACTTCTTTGAAATCGACGGTTGGCGGACGGTTTTGCTCGGAGCCAACGTCCCGGCGCGCGACCTGGCTCAGGCGGTCGACTACTTCGACGCGGACCTGCTCGGGCTGTCCGTTTCCCTGCCGACGCAAATCGAGGCCGCCAAGACGGCGATCCGGGCCGTCCGAGACAGTGCTCGGGGGGCCGAAGTCAAAATCCTGCTCGGCGGCGGTGCGTTCAGGGATTCCGACGATCTACCAAGAGAACTGGGCGCCGACGGCTACGCGGCCGACGCGGTCGCGGCGTTGACCCTGGGACGCAAGCTCGTGGGACTCGAATAAATGCCTGTTTAGGCAATCTGGGCAATTCAGGAAGACTCCTCTCTTCGGTACACGGCATTGTTGCGTCCCGCGGTCTTGGACAAGAGACGCAAGTTTCGCCGAAAAATCTCCCTTCAAGTGCAGAAAATTCTGCATACGCCTATTGACATCCCTCCCAAAATGTGCAGAATGATCTGCATACCTGCCACGGACTCGTTTTGGAGGACGAAGATTATGGTGAAGTTCACCGACGGCGAATTGGAAGTCATGCGGATTCTCTGGGAGCACGGCGAGATGAAGCCGGCGGAGATCCAGGAGGTCTTTCCCCGGTCGATCAAGAACGCCGCGCTTAGGTCCTTTCTGACCATCCTGGTCGAAAAGGGCCACGTCACCCGCCGGGCCAAGGGGAAGGCGTTCTACTATCGAGCCAAAACGCCGCAAGAGTCGACGTTCCGCTCGATGCTTGGCGACCTGGTCGACACCTTCTGCGGCGGCTCCAGCGAAGCCCTCCTCTGCCACCTGCTGGCCGAGGAAAAACTCTCCGAAAAAGAACTGCTCGAACTACGGCGCATGGCCCAAGAAGAGCGAGGAGAATCACGCTCTTCCGGCACATCCACGAACTCGAAGAAAGGCGGCAAGTCCAAATCATGAACGCTCTCTATCCGATGGTCGACGCCCCTGTGTGGGCCGTGTTGTTGTTCAAAATCACCGCGATTCTGGCCGCCGCCTGGGCGGGACATGCGGCGCTTAAATGGGCGAATCCGCGGTGGCGGGTTCTGCTGTGGCGGGTGACGGCGGTGGGACTCGTGGTGCTGCCGGGCGTGACGTTGCTGTTGCCGGGGTTGGATATTCGCCTGGCCCGGCCGGTGGCGGAGGAGGTGGTGGCGATGAAGACGGGGGTGGCCAAGATTCCACACGCCGTTGACCGGGCCCCCGCATTGCCTCTTCACGGTATGCCGGACGAGGTCTTCTTCGACGGCGCACGTGAAATAGCTGCGGTGGATTCACCACCCGTGGCTGCGGGTATCGCTTGGGAGCCGCCCGCACCGAGCGCTCCCGAGCCGCCGGTCCGAGGGGCGTCCGATCCGGTCGACGCCGAATCCGCGTTTTCTCCGTGGGTGACGTTGCCCGCGGTTGCTTGGCTTGCCGGAGTCGTGCTCCTCGGTTTCCGCCTACGCCTGGGACATCTTCGGATACGGGCGCTCGCGCGGCGATCCCAACCGGCCCCCCGGTGGGTCCTCGACGAAGCGGCCCGGGTGGCGGAGGCAATCGGCTGCCGGCGGCGGGTCGACGTCGTCCGGTCCGCCGATATTGCCTCGCCCGTGTTGTGCGGGCTGCGGCGTTCGCTCCTCGTCCTCCCCTCTCGGATGTGCGACGAGGCCTACCGCGTCGACCTCCCGGCCATCTTGGCCCACGAGCTGGCACATGCCCGGTCGTGTGACGTTCCTTGGAGCGCCGCCCTTCTCAGGTGATTTCCAGCGTATTCTGGTTCCACCCGCTCGTGTGGCGCGTCCGGGGGGCCCACCTTGCGGCATGTGAACTGGCCGCCGATTCGGCGTCGGCAAGTTTCGTCGGCGACGTAGCCGACTACTGCCGGACGCTGGCGCGGGTCGCCGTCGACGCGCACACGCCGGTTCCGGCCGCCGGAATCGCGATGGCGCGAAGCTCGGCAATCGGCCGGCGGCTCACGGCGCTGAAGAAACAGGTGTTTCACCTTCCGTTGCGAAGGCGGAGCGTGGCGGCGTTTGGAGCCGTTGCACTTTTGGGCGTCGCCCTTCTCGGTTCGCTCCAATTCGCGGTTGCGGAACCGGCGGCAACGACGGAGGAACAAAAGGCTGGTCCGACCGAGACGCCGCAAGAAGCACCAAATAACCGCCAAGAAGAGGCCGCTCCATCCGCCCAGGATGCAACGGAGCCAGACTCGCCAAAGCCGGCGCCCGAACTCGACTGGCTGGAAGGCTCCGGCAAGGACCTGCGGATGCGCATCCGGGGAGAGGTTGTGAATGAAGACGGCACGCCCGCCGACGATTTCGGCTTGGGGCTTCGTTCGAGCGCCCTTTCCGGTGACCGGGATTTGCCGCTGAACGTCGAAGGAAACAAGTTCTCGTGCTGGATTCCGGTCGGCGAAGCCCCTCCGTTCTGCCTCTTCCTCAGTGCGACGTCGCCGGACGGTCGGCGGATATCAAGGGTAATGGTACGCACGGGCGAAATCCGTCAAGCCGCGATCAACGGGCTCGTTCTGAAGATGAAACTTGCCGACCGAATGGTGGAAGTCACGGTCGTGAAGGACGGCAAGCCCGCTACCGGAGCGAGGGTGACGGTAGAAATGCAGGGCCCTCGCGTTACGGCCCAAACAAACGACGACGGTATTGCCACGGTCGGATTGATGGATCGCGAGAAGGTATCTCAAGTGACGGCGTGGACCGATGATTTCATGATCGGCGGCTATTCCCTCAATCGTAATCCGCCCCGCGATCCCCATGCAAACCGGTACACGGTGGAACTCCAGAGGTGCCGTTCGCAGAAGGTCCGGGTAGTCAACGCGGACGACGATTCCCCCGTCACGGATCTCCCGCTCCGGCTGACGGTCGGAACCGGACCGCCCGACTACCAGTACATCGGCAAGGGGCCGGAGTCCGAAATGACGACCGATGAAAAGGGGGAGGCCGTCGACCGGTGGTTCCCCGATTGGGACAAGCACGGGACCTATGTCGAGATTCGCGATCCGCATTGGGTGAAGGTGGAGAAAGAGAAGATCGTGGACGGCGTCATCCTCGTCAAGGTGAAGAAGAGCCGGTTCGCACAGCGGAAACGGGTGATCGGTCGGGTGGAATCCGCCGACGGCAACGTGGCCGGTTTCTCGGTGCGCATGAGATCGTTCGAGGGCGAAGTGGAGGGACATGGCGATTGCCTGGGCGTGGTCACCGATCGAAAAGGGGAGTTCGTGGGACATTATCTTCCCGGAGCCACCTATTGCATGTACATCAACGGCGCGCGACTGGTCGGCAATACGATCGACGTGATTCCGTACGATCCGCTGACCAAGAAGATAACCGCTCCGACGCTCCAGGTGTTTGAGGGACAACCGGTCGACGTCGTCGTAACGGCGGGCCCGGAAAAACGGCCGATCCCCTATCAGTCCGTCTACCTCAAGATCCCGCACGATTTTTCCTGGCAACAAGGCGGACGAACTCGACACGGTACGGGTGGACGCGGATGGTACGTCCCCACCAACGAGCAAGGCAGGGGCCGGGCATTTGCCCCCGCGGGTGCGAAGATTGAGGGGAGCATCTACGCCCAAGACTGGCGCACGACCGAATCGACGCAGGTGAAGGCCGAAGGCATCACCATGCTCCGTTTTCACAAGAAGATCGCCGAGAAGCGGAAAATCACCGGAAGAGTCACATTGCCGGAGAACCTTCAGACGGCTTTGGACGAAGCGGTCGTCGAAATCGGTTCCGTGGACGGCGAGACAAACGAACGCGTGACTCTGAAGACGAACGCCGACGGTGCGTTTCAGTTGGATTCGGCCGCGGTTCAAATCGGTATCTACGCGCATACGAAGGACGGCAAAGCGGCGGCCGTTGCCGTTATCGACCGGCCGGACGAACCTATCGAGGTCGAATTGAAACCGACCGCCGACTATCAAGGTCGACTTCGCGGCAAGGAAGATCGCCCCGTGGCGGGACACGCGGTCCGCGCGTCGGTCTACGTCGAAGGGGCGGAAGACTATTCGAAGCCGTTTCCCACTGGGTTTTCCGCGGTGACTATTGAGACAAAGACCGACGCCGACGGCAACTTCACGCTCCGGAGTCTTCCGTGTGAAGTTAAGATGTCGCTTTTGTGCGACCCCGTCGACGATGCAGACCGGGATCGCTATCTCGGCGACTTTTACCTCACCCCCGGCGAATCCCGCCCCCGCGCCGTCAGTCGGCTCTGGAAGCCCGAGACGAAGACCAAGACTCCCTTCGCCGATCGCTACAAGAATGCCCTCCGCGACTGCCGCCTTTCCCACTTCCACATGATGGTCATTCTGCTACGTCCCTCGGACGAGGCGAAGCAATTCATCGACGCGCACCTGAAGGACTACGAGCGGACCAAGGAAGTCATGAGTTTCCTGGAACTCCGCGGCACGCTCGATGACGGTCCCTCCGGCCGCGAAGTCGCGGAATTCGCGAAATCCAAGAAGTGGCCGATGCCCCAGGACGGAAAGGTCCTCGCCGTTGCCCTCGACGAGACCGGCAAGGAACTCGGCCGGGCTCAGTTTGATTATAGGGACGCCGAAAGTGCCGCACGCGCGGCCGAATTCATCCGCAAGTACGCACCCGAGCGGGTCGACGCGAAGAAGAAATGGGATGAGGCCTTCACCAAAGCCAAACAGACCGACCGCAAGGTCTGGGCCAGAATCAGTCAGCGCTACTGCGGGCCGTGCTTCCGGCTGGCCCGATGGCTGGACGACCAAAAGGCGGTTCTGGAGAAGGACTACGTCTTTCTGAAGATCGACGATGTCCGCGACCTGCAGGGAAACGAAGTCGCCAATCGCCTCACCCGCGGCAAACACCACGGCGTCCCGTTTCACGCCATTTTCGACGCGGACGGGAAGATGCTCATCGACAGTGCGTGCCCCATGGGCAACATCGGCCACCCCGACGGGTTCGAAGGGAAGAAGCATCTCCGCAAGATGCTCATGACCACGCGAAAGAAGATAACGCCGGAGGAGGTCGAGGCGGTGGTGGAGACGTTGGAGGATTAGCCGATCCACACCGCCCCCAGCATCCGCGAGGTCGACGTCCGGTTCGACCTGCCGACCCAGGATTTCCGGATGAAACCGGGGAAGACGGTGGAACTGACGTTCGTCGATTCGGCCGGTAAGCCGGTCCCGGGCGTCCGGGTGGACATCGTCAAGTGCCAGGCAAGCGACGTCCTCCAGACACTGTACAACCCGCCGAATCCCAAACTGCCGGATGTGAAAATCCCCCGGTGCGCCGATGAGAACGGCATCTGGAAGTGGACCTCCGCGCCGGAGGGGGATATCCGGGTGTCGGCCCGCGTGTCGGGCTTCCTCCCGCGTGAAATCGAACTCGAAGGGGGTGCCGGGCCGCGGACGGTGACGCTCGAGGCGAGCGAATAGCGACTGGGAGGCCCGGCAGCCCGGCGGAAAAACAGGCTGTGCGGGAAACAGGAGGTTTCCCCCATATCCGTTGATTTGAAAAGTCACCGGATATGCGAGCGTTGTGGCCCCTCGGATCACTTGAGCGAAAAGAGTCGCCCACTCGCCGCGATTCATCGCACCATCGGCGCAGGGCGAACCATCCGGTCGGAGGTGCTGGCGCACCGACTACGTCTATTCGCGTCTTATTCGCGGTGCTCTCCCGTTTCCTTTCCACCATGCACACACGGCTTGCGTACGAAATACCAGAAACGCATATCCGTGCCCGGGACTTGTTCGGTACCGGCCGTTTCGAAGCCGTGTTTGGCGTAGAAGGGAATGCTCTTCTGGTTATGCGTTTCCAGATAGCAGGGGAGGCACGCGGCGTCCGCCTTTTCCAACCCCGGCCGAATCAGAACCGTCCCGATCCCCTGGCCCTGCCGGTCCGGGTCCACGGCCAGCGCCCACAAATACCAGTGCGGCCCCGGTACGGTTTCCCGGTGAGCCCGCTGGGCCGACCGCTCGTTTCTCGCCATTTGCGTGAAGAACGGCCCGAGCCCCACCAGGGACGGAATCAGCGGAAATCCGGACATCAGACACCGCCAGGGGGCGACCCGGGTCCGGCCGGGGGGAAGCCAGATGGCCAATCCGGCAAGATCCGCCGTCGTATAGACCTCGCCATAGCGCAGGCCGTAGCTGATCGTCCAACCGAAGCAACGCTCCAGGCAACGTGCCCGGCCCCGGGCGTCGGGCCGGCAGAACGTCATCAGAGGATAATCGAAGAACGACCGCGCCCAGACCCGGGCGGCGTGTTCTTTTTGCGAAGGCTCCAGTCGTATCGCGTTCATGGTCCGTCTCCCGATTGCGCACTCGCCGTCGCCTTCAGTGTAGCATGGTTCAGCATGGTTCGCGGAAGGAGAAAACGAGTTGAGCGGCGAAAGGAACAACCGAGAATTCGGTGGCCCGGTCCGTCGTGACGTCATGCAGGTCCGGCTCAACAAGAACTCGTCGGGAATCGATTCGGAACTCGCGAAGGGGAAGGTGATCCTAACGCGACTCCGGTTCGTAACGAGGTCCTCTCGCGGGTTGAAGAATCCTCCTTCGCGACGTAGGTTTCAGGAGGCAAAAAGCAGCACCCGAGATTGGATTCCACGATGCAGACCCCCCAGAGGACGCCCCGCCGCCGTGAATCGCCCGACGAGTCCCCCGAAAAACCGCTCCGACCACGATTATCGGAAGAGGCCGTGCAGTTGTTCCGGCAGGCCGGACTCGGTGTCTGGGAGTTGGACGTCACGAACAAGGTGTACCACGGGGACGAGACGACGCTGATGCTCCTGGGAATTCACGGCGAGGATCGGGAATTCCGTGTCGAGGACGTGTATGCGCGACTGGCGCCGGAAGCCCCCGACATCATCGTCGAGAAGATCGCCGAGGCCACCTCGAATCATCTCGAAGAACAGTCGTTCGACATGGCCGTCGTCGGTGACGACGGTACTTCCCGTTGGATACGCGTATGCGCGCGAAACGAGTTCGACGAGACCGGTCGGCTGGCGGCTCGGTACGGCACCGTCCAAGACGTTTCCGATGAACCGCGATCGCGGCCGTGGGACCCGTTCCGGAAGGACCGCCTCACCTCCGCGATCCGCGGGGCAAAGGTGATTCCGTGGGAATACGACCTCAATCACGATACGTTCACGATCGATCCGATCAGTCGGGATGACGCCGAATTCCCGACCGGCGTGCCGATCGCTCTGGCCACGCTGCTGGAGCGGATTCACCCGGAAGACCGCGGAGCAATCGCTTCTCTGCTGGAGCGGCAGCGCCGCGACCCCACGCGCATCCTGTACGCCCAATACCGGTTGCGGACGCGCGAGGGAGGCTGGAAGTGGGTGCTTGCCCGCGGCGAACACCGGACGGCACACGGGGAGGGACCGGAACGGATCTACGGCGTGAACGTCGATATCTCGTCGCTGCGGGACACCCTTTTTACGCCGCCTTCCGCGGGACCTCCAAAACCGCGGTCCCACGCGAAGATCGGTCACTGGGAGCTGAGCCTCCAAACCTCCGCGATGGCGATCTCCCCCGACCTCTCGGAGATGCTCGGGCTGGACGCGGAGAAGCCGTATACGCTGGAAGACATTACCCGAATCATTCTCCCGGAAGACCGACCGATCGTCTTCGAGGCGCTCGAGGAGGGCCGGAATCCGCACGGAGTGCAAGGGGGTGAAATCAGCCTGCGCGTCCGCGTGAGGGGCGAAGTCCGTTGGTTCCGCGCGACCGCGGTCGTCACCCAGGACGACGCGGGAAATCCGTTGGCCCTCGTGGGGGTGGCGCTGGATATGACGGAACTCACCCGCGAGGACGAAATGCTTCGCGAGAGTTATTCGGCCGCGGAGAAGACGGCGAATCTTTCCACCCTCCTCGAGTGGGAATTCGAACCGCGAACCGGGGTCTTTCGAGGTCGAGGGCGGCTGAAGGAGGTGCTTTTCGGCACGGACTTCGAAGGCTGCGCACTCACCGAATTACTCAACCAGCTCGGACCGGAGGAACGGTGGACCCTTTCACGGTGCCTTGCCGGGGCCGACGGGGAAACGACGACGCGAACCGCCCAAACGCGATTCAGAAGGGAGGACGGCTCGGTCTTCCAGCTTCGGACGTACGCGTGGACGGCCGAGGCCGCGGACAAGCGACCGGTCCGCCGGCAGGGGATCATCCAGGATATCACCAGACGCGTCGACGAGTACGACGAATTGCGTCTCCGCGCCGACGCGCTGGCTGGACGTCTCGCCCAGTTACGCATCGCCGCCAGCAAGGCCTGTTGCTGGGCCTGGGACTATGAGGCGGATCGAGTGGAACTCTTGCCGTGCCCGCAATCGGAGAATCCCCTGGAATCACTCGACCGCGGACCGCTCTTGTTCGACCGGCGCCAGAAGACCTTGCTTCTGAAGCCGGCCGCCGGGCCCCCGGGCGGGAAACCCGACCGCCGGGCCGAACCCCCGGCGGACGCGGACGAAACGCCCGCCGAAGACGATTGCGTTCGGGCCTGGGGACTGCTACCGGAGGCGGACGCCGGCCGCGAAGACCCTCGCCGTCCTGAATGGGATCTCGGCGGCGCGGCATACTGGGAATACGACCCGGAGCAGGATTGTTTTCGCGGCGGCGCGCGCCTCGGGCGGTTTCTGCGATTGGAAGAAGGGGAGGATTCCATAACGCGAGCCCGGCTGGATGAGTTGATCCACCCCGAGGACCGGAGGGAGGTTCTGCGAACGCGACGCCGGATTCTCCAGGAGCGTCCGTCGGAGGCGCAAATGGCGTTCCGGATCGTCCTCGAAGGGCGCATCCGTCACGTCGTGGCCTACGCGCACCAGGAGTTCGATGCCGAGGGGGCGCTGGTTTTTCAGAGCGGCGTGCTGACCGACGTCACCGAACGAGAGAGAATCGACGCGGCCGTTCTGCGGATCGCTTCCGAGGCGGCGGGGGAGAACTGGGAGGAGTTCCTCCGCCGAATCACCGTCGCGGTGGCGGAGATCGTGTCGGCGGACGCCGTGACCGTCGCGCACAAGGCGCCGGCCCCCGGACGAATGCGGACACTCGTTTCATGGGAAGACGGAATGTTCCGCGCGGAGCGCGAGTTTGACTCCGCCTCCGCCCCGGCGGAGGTGCTCGGCGGGGCCGAATACCGGCTCGTCATGGAATCGGGTGACGATTCACCGGCCCTTGGGTGTTTGGAGAATCGGCGCGGCGTGAGGGCGTACGCGGCCCTCGCGGCGGGGGCCGAAGCGGATGAAAACGAGATCCAGGTCCTTCTCGCCTTTCGAGGAGCCGTGGAAGAACCCCGGTCGCTCGGACGGGTCTCGCGGCTTTACGCGGCGCGCGTCGCGGCGAACCTCAAACGATACCACGCGGAATCGCGGCTTCGTGAAAGCGAGGGCCTGTTTCGCGAGATGGCGGAGAATTCCATTTTCGCCATCCGCATCCTGCGCGGCGACCGCTATGTCTACGCGAATTCCCGCTATCGCGAAATCCTCGGCCGCGCCGACGCCGATATCATCGGGCATCGCGTGAGCGAATTCGTGGACGAGACGACCTGGGACGAGATCCGCTACCGCCTGAACCGCGCGCGGATCGGCATCGTCGAGACCTTCGACCAGCGGATCCGGCTCAAATCGGGAAAGGAGACCTGGCTGAGGGGATATGCCCGGCCGATCAACTACCGTGGAGAGCCCGCGTTCATGGCCGTTTTCATGGATATCTCCGACCGCAAGCGCCTGGAGGACGAACTCCGCCAGGCGGTCGACCGCTTCACGCTGGGCGTCAAGGCGGGACGAATGGACGTCTGGGAATTGAACCTGCGAACCGGTGCCTGCGTCTACCAGTGCAACGGATCAAACGAAGGAGCCTTTCCTCCGGGTATCTCCCGCTTCCGGACGGATGAATACCTTGCATGGATTCACCCCGACGATCGCGCCATGGTACGGGAGCAATTCGATCCGATTGCCGCCGGAACGACGAGAACCTACGCGGCCGAGTATCGAATCAAGACGCCGAACTCCCGTGGGACGAGATGGATTTCCGCCGTCGCGGAGGTCGTCAAATGGGACGCCGCCGGCCGGCCCCTGCTGCTTGTCGGAATGCAGCGCGATTTCACCGAGGAACGCGAAGCCCGACTGCGGCTCGCCGAGCAGTCGCAACAGCTCCAGCATTCCCAGAAAATGGACGCCATCGGTCAACTCGCGGGCGGGGTCGCCCACGAGTTCAACAACATGC
>CAZFQG010000053.1:0-11780 GCA_964520785.1 uncultured Planctomycetaceae bacterium
CGCCCGGATGAAACCGAAACGTCAACCCCAATTCCTACGTTTGACAAAGCACTAGTCTCTACGGTGCCGTTTCCGCTGTCCCATCGGATTCAGCGGAACCCGGCCGACTGGGATCATGCACTTCGACGGTCACATGTTCGATCCCCAATCCGTCCGGTAGTAGCGACTTGTAGTGTTCCGGGGAACGCGGATTCTCGGATGCCACGCTCACGATTGCGCAGTACGTACCGGGAGCGACGGACCACACATGCAGGTCCACGACCCGGTCGCCGTTGCGGCTTTCAATGCTTCGGAGAACCGTATTCCTCAATTCGGTGGGTGCCTGGTGATCCAGTAAGACGGTCGACGTGGACGCCGCCAGCCCGAACGACCACCGCGCCACCAGTATCCCCCCGACGACCCCCATTACCGGGTCGAGCCAACCCAGTCCGAAATACTTGCCGGCCAGCAACGCGGCGATCGCGAAGACCGAGGTCAGGGCGTCGGCCAAGACGTGAAGGTAGGCCGAGCGAAGATTGTGGTCGTGTCCGCCGGCGTGATGGTGCTCGGGGTGCTCGTGGGCATGGTGGTCGCCGTGTTCATGGGAGTGGTGATCCGTATGAGTGTGGTCGACGCCGAGTATAAGCACGGAGAGGCCGTTGACGAGCAGTCCCAGGACCGCGACAACGAGCGCCTGATCGAACGCAATGGATACCGGTTCGAACATCCGGTGGACACTCTCCCACGTCATGGCCACCGCGATGACCGCCAGCAGGACGGCGCCGGTGTATCCGGCCAGGGAATTCACCTTGCCGGTTCCAAAGCAGAACCGGTCATTGTGTGCATTCCGCCGCGCGTAGATGTAGGCAAACAGCGAAATCGCCAGTGCCGAAGCATGGGACGCCATGTGGAGCCCGTCCGCCAACAGGGCCATCGAACCGTAGGCGACTCCGGCGACGATTTCGACAACCATCGTCGCCGTCGTCAACAGGACGACAACGAGCGTGCGCGTTTCGCCGGGCTTTTTCCGGTGTTGGCCGAACGTGTGATCGTGTTTCATGGCGTGCGACGTTTCATTGTTCTTGTTCATTGGATCCTACCTGAATTGTTCCGCCAGATGCAGCGGTGCCGAGGGGCCGACCGCTTCTTCGTCTTCCTCCGTACCGATTTTCTCATAGACTTTGCGGCCGAACTTGAAGAAGAGCGTAGGCGTCACGATCTGGTCCAGGAGGGTCGAACTGAGCATCCCGCCGATGACGACGATTGCCAGGGGATGGAGAATCTCCTTGCCGGTTTGTCCGGCCCCCAAGGCCAGCGGCACGAGGCCGATCATGGTCGTCAGCGAAGTCATTAACACCGGGGCCAGCCGCTCGAGCGTCCCGCGGATGATCATCTCCTCGTCGAAGACCTCCCCTTCGTACTTCATCAAATGGATGTAGTGCGAAATCATCATGATGCCGTTGCGGGAGACGATGCCGATCACGGTGATGACGCCGACCCAGTGGGCGACCGAGAGCGTGGTGGCTCCCAGCCAGACGCCTGGCCACGCCCACCACGCGGCCTCGGACAGCGCCTCCGCGCTGGGCCAATTGGCCGCCATCAGCGCGATGACGCAGCCGATCCCGGCCTGCGGGATGTTTCCCATCACGATCAGCGCCGCCTGCCACGAGCGGAGGCATTGGAAGAGCAGCAGGAAGATGCCCGCCACGGCGAAGCAGGCCAGGAAGGCCAGACGCCGATTCGCATCCTGCTGGGCCTCGAACTGGCCGCCGTATTCGATATAGTAGCCGTCCTGTAGAATCGGCTCGATTTTCTCCGCGGAGGCCGCCTGGATGTCGAGTACGACGCTCACCAGGTCGCGTCCGACCGCGTTGCACTGGACGACGATACGCCGTTTGACTTTCTCGCGGTTGATCGTATTCGGCCCCTTGGTCTCGATCACGTCGGCGACTGTTCCCAGGGCGACCCGCGAACCGTCCGGCGTGCTGATGAGCGTGGAGCGGATCGCGCTGAGATCGTTTCGCGCTTCTTCGTCAAACCAGACGACCAGGTCGAACGTCTTCTGCTCCTCCAGGACCTGCGATACGGTGCGCCCCTGCAGCGCGGTCTCCAATGCTTCGGCCACGTCGGCCGGGGCCAGGCCGTACCGGGCCGCCTCGCGACGGCGGATCGTGACGCGAACCTGGGGAATGTCGACCTGCGGTTCGATTTGCAGGTCGGCGACGCCGGGAATCTCGGCCATCATCTCCGCGATATCCTGGGCCCGGTCGCGAAGTTCCTCGATATCCCGGCCGAAAAGCTTCACGGCGATCTGGGCGCGGATGCCGGACATCATGTGGTCCAAGCGATGGGAGATGGGCTGGCCGATGTTGACCTTTACCCCCGGCACTTCGGCGACGACGTCCCGGATTTCGGCCATGACTTCATCCCGCGTCCGTCCGACCTTCTCCACGCCGAATCCGTGCAGGCCGGGGACGGCGCGGAGGATTTCGTAGTGAATTCCCGGCTTGGGCTTCTCCGGCTGGATAAGGCCGACGTCGACCTCGGAAAAATTGACGTTCTCGGCATGCTCGTCGAGTTCCGCCCGGCCGGTCCGCCGCGAGACGTGCGTGACCTCCGGGATTTCCAGCAGCATCGTGCAGATTTTGCCGGAGACCCGGTTCGATTCCTCCATACTCACGCCCGGCGGGGCGATGACGCTGATCGTGAGCGTTCCTTCGTTGAATTTCGGCAGGAACTCGCCTCCCATCCAAAGGGCGCCGGTCATGGCCAGCACGACCGCCGCGGCGAAGACCGCCAGCACGAGCGTGCTGTTTCGTAGCGTGAATTTCAGCAGATACGTATCCGCCCATTTGAGCGCCCGCAGGAGCAAGGGGTCCCCTTTCCGCTCTAGGAACTTCGCCCGCGGCAGCAGATAGGAGGCGAGAACCGGCGTAACGGTAAGCGATACGACGAGGGACGACATCAACGTCGTCAGGTAGGCGAGCCCCAACGGCGCGAACATGCGGCCTTCCAGCCCGGCCAGGGAGAAGAGCGGGAAGACGACCAGGACGACGATCAACGTCGCGTAGACGATGCTGTTGCGGACCTCGCACGAGGCGAGGAAAATCACCCGGAGCGGATTGTCCGGTTTCGGCTTCAGCCGATTCTCCTTCAACCGGCGGAAGATGTTCTCGATATCGACAATCGAGTCGTCGACCAATTCGCCGATGGCGACGGCCAGTCCGCCGAGCGTCATCGTATTGATCGAGATCCCGAAGTAACTGAACGTCAAGGCGGTGAGGATGATCGAAAGGGGAATCGCGGTCAGGGTGATCAGGCTGATGCGGAAGTTCCACAAGAAAATGAACAGGACGACGACGACCCAGATGACGCCGTCGCGGATGGCCTCGCGGACGTTATCGATGGCCGCCGTGATGAAGTCCGCCTGTTTGAAACTGTTCGTCTCGATCACCACGTCCTTCGGCAGACGCGACTGAATGTCGTCTAGCACGTCGAGGATGTTCCGCGTGAGCGTGAGCGTATCCGCCCCGGGCTGTTTCTGAATCGAGAGCATCACCGCGGGTTCTCCGCCGATGGCGCCCTCGCCGCGTCGCACCGGGCCGGCGTAGCGGACCTCGGCCACCTCGCGAACGGTGATCGGCACCGGATCGCCCGGACGGACGACCGTGTCGCGGATGTCGTCGAGCGTGGCGGCGCGGCCCACGATCCGGATCAGCGCTTCCTCGTTTTGGCTCAAAAGGAATCCGCCGCCGGTGACGATGTTCGATTTCTCCACCGCTTCGGTCAATTCGTTGAGCGTCACGTCGTACCGCGCCAGGCGCTCCGGCGACGTGAGGACCTGGTACTGCTTCATCTCGCCCCCCATGACGGTCACCTGAGAGACCCCGGTGACGGCCAGCAGCCGCTGCCGGACCTCCCAGTCGGCGATCGTCCGCAGCTCCATCGGCGTCGTCTTTCCGGTCGATTGCAGCCCCACCAGCATGATCTCTCCCATGATCGACGTGATCGGCGCCATCACCGGATGCGCCTCCTCCGGCAACCGCTCGCGCACCAGTTGCAGCTTCTCGGCGACGATCTGGCGGTCCACGTAGATGTCCGTCCCCCAATCGAACTCCACCCAGACAATGGAAAGGCCGATACCGGAGGCCGAGCGGACGCGACGGACCCCGCCGGCGCCGTTCATCGCCGATTCGATCGGAAACGTGACCAGCACCTCCACTTCTTCCGGCGCCAGCCCGTGCGCCTCGGTCATGATCGTGACCGTGGGACGGTTCAGATTCGGAAAGACGTCGATCGGCAGCCTGGCCGCCTGGCGTCCGCCGTAGATGACCAGAACCACGGTCACGGCCAGCACGACCAGGCGATTCCGCAGACAGAAGGCGATGATCTGATTCAGCATGATACCTTTCGGGTACAAAAGTCTCGAACGGGTTATCGGGATTTGATCGGCTCCAGCCGGGCCGTTGCGGAGGCGCCGCCGGGCGCGTGGTCCAGCCGGGGGGAGATCGTGACGCGGGCGTACATCCCTTCCTTGAGCAGCCGCTCGGGGTTCTCGACCTCGACCCAGACCGGGAGCACCCGTTCGCCTTCGTCCATTATCGGGGCGACGCGAACCACCGTCCCGGTCGCCTCCATGTTCGGGAAGGCCGAGAAGGTTACCCGGGCGGGCTGTCCGACGGCAACATGCGGCGCGTCTCGCTCAAACACGTGGCCCTTGACCCAGACCGTGGAAAGATCGTGGATCTCGAAGAGCCGGTCCTCCGGACGTACGATCTGGCCGGGAACGACGTCAAACCCAACAATCCAGCCGGCCGCCGGGGCGCGAATCGGGAGGCCCGCAAGCAGGCACGCCTTCGCGTCCTCGCGCGCCAGGTCGATCCGCTCCAATCCGACAATCTCCTCTACGCTTAACCCAAGAAACGAAAGTCGCCGCTTCAGGCTGGCCACGTCGTGAAGCAGCGTGTCGCGCTCGTTCCGGAGTTCCCATATCTGCCGCCGCGGGGTGATGTTGCGATTCCCCAGCGGCTCCAGCCGCGCGAGCGACTGTTCGGCCAGCCGAAGTCGGGAGACGCATTGTAGAAGGTACAGTTGGACCGTCCGCAGTTCGAGGCTGTCGATCTCGGCCAGCACCTGCCCGGCTTCCACCGGTTGGCTTGGTTCGACCAGGACGCGGCGAACGCGTCCGGTGATCCTCGGCCCCGCGAAGGCCTGCCGGTCGGTCGGCAATTCAACGGTCGCGTCGACGACGGCGATCGGCTGTATCGCAGGGTCGGCATCCGAGGCGCTCGCCGCCGGTTCTTTGCCGGAAATCCGGGCTTTGTGTTCATTGCCCAGCAAGGACGCCAGGAGGTAGGCGCCGGTCACCACGACCTTGTTGCCGGGGAAGACGCCGTCGAGCACTTCGACGCGTCCGCCATCGGTAAGACCGAGCTTGACCGCGCGGTTTTCGTATTTCCCCGGTTTTCGCTCAACGAGCAGGTACGTCCCGGTGCGGCTCTTGATGACGGCGTCGGCGGGACAGACGATGGCTTCTTCCGCGACACGTACGGCGATATCGGCGCGACCGAACATTCCCGGCCGCAACACGCCGTCGGGATTGTCCACCGCGACGACCACCGACTGGGTTCTCCTTTGGCGGTCCATCTTCAATCGGACGTGGTCGATCACGCCCTCGAACCGGCGGTCGGGGTAGGCCGCGAACCGCGCCGACACCGGCTGGCCCCTCTTGAGGTGGCGCACGTCGGACTCGAGTACCTCGCCGACGATCCAGACTTTCGACGGATCGACGACGTGGTAGAGGTGGTCGCTCGGCTTCACGGCCTGGCCGATGAGGACGTCGGCGTGTGTGACGACGCCGGCGACGGGGCTCGCGATCGAGATGAATCGCATCGGCTCGCCGCCGGCGCGAAGTCTCCGGAGCGTCTCGCCGTCGATGCCGAGAGCGCGGAGCTTGGCTTCGGCGATATTCAATTCGGCCGTTCTCTGGGCCGCCGCGGCTCGCGTCTCCAAGAGGATATTCCCCGGAATGACCCCCTCGGCTTCGAGACTCTCCCGCTGCCGGAGGAGCCGCTGCGCTAAATCCACCTCCCCCGCCGCGCGGAGCAGGTCGAGTTGAAGCGATTCGAGTTCCATGCTCTCGATCCGCGCCAACTCCCGCCCGGCTTCCACCGTTTCCCCGGGCCGGACGAGCACTTCCTCGATTTTGCCGGGAACGAGCGATGTAATCATCGCCTGGCGGTTCCACGGCAATTCGACTCGTGCGTTGACTTCTACCGTATGGTGCAAATTACCGAGTGTCACCTTTTCCGTCGTCAGGCCGATTGCCTTACCCGCCTTCTCGGAGAGCAACACGTTGTCGCCGGCCACCGTCACCCCCTTGGTCGGCAACGGGGCGTGGTTTTCGTGTGCGGATGCGGCGACGGGGATGACCGCTACGGTTGCGGCGCATAGGGCCAGAATCGCGCTACGAACGGAACAAATGGATCGTGCAAAACGCATTTTACGGTCTCCAAGGAAGAGAGTTTTGAACAAACGGCCACGAGCCGGACCCGTCAACAGCCTGCCTCGAAAGACAGGCTGCTGACTTGACGTCGGGAGTCAATGATTGCCGGCGGCCTATTGGGCGACCGCCTCCAAGTTCGCAATCTGGGCGTCCATCTCTTCCTGAACCGCGGTAAAGCCGGGATCCTTTTTGCCGTCGATATTCAGATGCACCTCGTCGAAGAGTTCCCTCAGTGTGCCGGAGGCGGTGGTAACCGTTTCCCACTGATCCTTCGGAACGCCCGAGTTCTGCGCAATTTCCGGCAACCACTGAACGATGATGTCCGCCTTATCCAACGCCTGGTGCGCCTCGAACGGGTTGGACGGCAGCCCGTCCTTCGTCTCCCGCTCGACGGCGTCGCGCAACTCCTTGACCTTGGCGACGGCGTCGGCGAACTTCGCCGTCTCTTCGCGCATTTGCTGCTTCTGCTCTTCGGTGATCGGAACGTCGTGCGGGTCGACCGCTTCGCCTTGCCCGCCCTCTTCCGCCTGACCGACCGGTTGGCCGTCGGCGTCTGGGTCCTGCTTTCCACAGCCGGTAGCCAAATTGAACGAAAACAGGGCGATACTCAACAACATAACGAGAGAAATTCGGTAAGTCATTCTCACACTCCTTAACGTTGGAACGAAGTAGATGGGGTAAATACAGAATCTCAGCAGCCGTTCACGGCATGCTGATAATACTCAGGGGAGAATCACCGCGCAAGCATGGACCGCGCAGCATAACAAGCGGCGGCATCAGAGGATGCCTTCAAGAAATGGCATCACGCCAGGAGTACGCCGGTGCGCTCCAAGCGGGCCGAGTCACAGAGCGGGATTGAAGAGAGACTACCGGGCGGGCGCGGAACCGGCTCCGGGTTCCAGACCGCGTCGACGACCGGCACGCACTGCACCCCTGGACACACGTGATCCCACGACGCGCCGTGGGGGACGACCGGCACGGCTTCGTCCGCCATGAGGACGACTAACGTTATGTCGGCTCCAACGGCGTTATCCTCAGATTCAGAATCCCCGGGCATCGGCATCGAGAACGCAATGCCCAAGAAGTGCAGGTGGAGATGCGCGATCAAACCGGTCAACGACGAAACTGCCAGTGAGGCGGCCGGTTCATGATGTGCGTGATCCGCGTCATGACCGTGCGAGTGGTCGTGAGATGCGTCTAGAACAGTAGTGTGCCGATGGGTGGTGTCTTCACCCCCCGAATGCGAATGTCGGACCCCCGGTGGAATAATTTCCCATGCCAGCACCAGGGATGACAACAAAAGGCATATTGCGTTTTTCCGGAAATATGCAAACAACGCCGTGACCAGAGGGTGATTGGTGAAAATAGGTAATTTCAGAAATTGAAGGTGTTTGGATTATAGAGTGCGACAAGCAATGGGTCAAGCTCGCCCCGCTGGGTCTTTTCGTTGTCTGGGAATCGTAACCCTTTGCAGTACCGCGATTTCCCGCGTGGCCGGTTTCTCAGACCCTTGGGGGGACACCAGAGAAGGCAGTGAAATCGCGTTGAATCTTAGAGGTGCTTCCGCTTCATAATCCGGCGTTCTCACATCGCGCTGCGGCCGGATTGGAGGAGGGAGAGGGGTTCGCGGCGCGCCGTGGCCCAGGCGGGGGCGATGGCGGCCAGCAGGGCGAAGCCGACTGCCGTGGCGAAGCCCGCCAGCAGGGCGCCCCAGGGGAGGACAAGGGGTGGGCGGATGTCGCCGAGGACGAGATGCGCGGCGATTCCCATGCCGCACCAAGCGGAATGCACCCCCGCCGCGAGGCTCAGAAGGCAGGCGACGAGGCCCAGCAGGATGGATTCGCCCAACACGAGCCGCACGAGGTTCCCGCGCGTCAGGGCGACCGACCGCAGGACTCCGAATTCCCACCGCCGCGCACGGATCGAGGCCATGATCGTATTCGCCACGGCGACGGAGGCGACCAAGAGGGCGACGATCGGAAAGACGCTCGCCAGCCAGATGACGTAACCCGCCCGGCGGCGGATGGCCGCTTCGATCTCTTCGGTCTTGAGTACGTTGACGAACGGTTTGAACGCCGTCACCTTGCCGATGAAGGGAAGGGTCACGCTGATCCCGGCGTTCTTTTCGGCCAGGGCCTGCATGTGCCGCTTGATCGCGTCGACGTCCGACCCCTTCGCCATGCTCGCCCAAACGTGATTGATCCGCTCGATGCCGTAATCGCGCCGTACCCCTTCGAAGGACGCGAAGACCGCCCCCACGCTCCGCGAGCCCCTCTGCTGCATTCCGGAAAGATGCATCACCATCTGCCAGCCGGGAATGGTCACGACCCCGGCGACTTCATACTCGCGGCTCCCCTCGTCCGACTGATTACGTTCCACTTCAAAGCGGTCTCCCAAGCCGAGGCCGGTCCGCGCCGCGAGCGTGTCGGGGATGACGACGGCGTTTCCCTCTTTCAGCATCGCGGCGGCCGACGCGGCGTCCCCTTCCAGAAACCGCATGTGCAGAACCGGACGTTTTGCGCCGATCCCCCGATCCGGATCAATTCCCAGAACGAGCAGTGTGTTCTTGTTCCGCCGTTTTTCTTTTTCCGGAGTCGGTTCCTTGCCGAACGCACCGAGCCGGACGTCCGGCCGGGCAATCGCCACCGGAAGGCAGCCTCCCGGGGTGAGCCCCGGCGCGGCCGCCACGTCGGGGAGATCCTCTTCGAGCAATCCGGCCGGCTGGAAAGAGACGATCAAGTCGGGCAGGCCCTCGCCGGGCAGAAAGGGCTCGAGCATGGAGTTCCCCCAAATCTGCACCGAGACGAACAGGCCCAGGCCGATCGTCAGCGCGGCGGCCGTGGCCGCGCTCCGCCAGAAGTTGGCCGACAACTGATCTCCCAACAGGCGGCGGTCGATGTGCAGGGCGAATCCGACCGGGGCGGCAAAGAGCTTCTCCGTCAACAGGACGAACGTGGGAGAAAGGAGCAAAAAACCGACCGCGTGGCAGACCGATCCGAGGAAGACCAGAACCCAATAGAGGGGCGACACCGGGATATTCAGAACGAACACGTTGATCGGCTGAACCAGAATGAGACCGAGCCCCGCCGCCATCGCCAGAAGAGGAAACCGCGCGGCGGACGCGCGGCCGGTCGGAACGGTGACGTCCAAGGGCCGCACCCGCAGCGCCGAGAAGACCGGCGGAACCGCGGCGAGGACCGCCCCGAAAAGGAGGCTCAGCGCGCACATCAAGACGCACTGGCCGCTGACTGTGGGAATCGTATCGAACAACTCCGGATTAAAAAACGCCGTGCCGCAAAGCAAAAGCCACCCGAAGAAGACACCGACGGCCAGCCCGGCCAGCGACAGGGCGACGCTTTCGGCGACGAGCATTCCGGCCGTCTGCCGCCGCGTCAAGGCAACCGCGCGGAGCAGGGCGAATTGCCGGACCCGTTCGTCGACCCCCATACTCAGCGTGATGCAAATGATGAACGACCCGGCCAGGCACGCCAGGGTCGCTGAATAGAGCCCCTGCACGCGGAGATGGCCGATGAGTCCTCCGGAGGAAAGGTCTCGCCGCATCTCGCCCAACAGGACGAGCTGCACCGTGCTCTTCGTAGCGGCGATCTCGGGCTTCTCGCCGTCTTCCTCCAGCGCGGCCCTGTCGTCGCCCGGATTCTCATGCCGCTGTTTCCAGGCCTTTTCGAAAGTCTCCGGGTCGACGTCTTGTTTCAGCGTAATCAAGAGGAGATTGGGGGCGAATGCCCGGCCCCCCAGGCGTTCGATCGTCTTGGGCGCGACGTACATCCCGCCGAGCATCCGCGTGATCGCCGGTTGACGCAGAATGCCGACGAGCTTCATCCGGAATTGCCCTCCCCGGGTGTTCGCCGTGAAGACCTCTCCCAGTTTCAGGTCGAACGTGTCCGCCTCGGAATCGGACAGAACCGCCTCGAACGGTTCTCGAAGCGGCGCTTTCTCGGAGAGCCACCGCCCCTCTCGCAATTCGAACAAGGGCTCGCGAAGGTCTCCGGCGACGGCCGTCGGCCCGAAGGGACGCTGCGCCTTCTTCGCGTCGGGATTGATTCTCCAGACCGGCACCATGGCCATCGCTTTGTATTCCCCGACGTTGGGGCTTTCGGCGATCCAATCGATTTCCTCCCGCGGAAGCGGAATCTCCAGATTATGCGCGGCGAAGAGGACGGCGTCGTAGGGTCCCAGCAACCGCGTCAGCGCGTCTTCGCTTTTGTCCAGGACGGCGTCGTACGTACCAAAAACCCAGACGATCAGGCAGACGGAAAAGGAGGCGGCCAGAACTGTCAGGACGTTGCGGATCCAGTGGCTGGCGACATGGACCAGCGCCAGGTAGACGACCAACCTCATACCTCGGCCCCCGCGGCCTCCGCGGAGGACATCGCCTGGTACTCGGCGGCCAGCTCGTCGGCGTGGTCGAAGCGATCCGTTTCGAACGAGCCGACGCATCGGCCGTCCTTCAAGACGACTACCCGGCGCGTGAAGACGGCGACGGACGGCTCGTGCGTGACCATGACGATCGTCCGACCGCGCGCGTCGCACGCCTCGCGAAGTATCTCGCAAACATGGCGGCCGGCGGCCGAGTCGAGGTTGCCGGTCGGCTCGTCGGCGAGAACGATCGCCGGGTCGGTAATCATCGCCCTGCCGATGGCGACCCGCTGCTGTTCCCCGCCGCTGAGCTGGTCCGGCCGGTGCTTCCGCCGGTCGGCCAGATCGAGCGTTGCGAGGATCGGTTCGAGCCGGCTCTTCGCCTCGCGGCGGCGTCCGTCGGCCAGAAGTGGCAGGCAGATGTTCTGTTCGACGTCGAGCGTGGGGATGAGGTTATACGCTTGGAAGACGATTCCGATGCGGCGGCGCCGGAAGAGGGTCAACTCCCGGTCCCTCATTTTTCCCAGGTCGCGCCCCTCGATTTCGACCGTTCCTTCGCTCGGCGTTGTCAGCCCAGCCAGAAGATGCAGAAGCGTGCTCTTGCCGGAACCGCTCGCCCCCATCACCGCCACGAATTCCCCCTTCGCCACCGTCAGGTCGACCCCGATCAGCGCCCGGACCACATTCCGCCCCTGGCGGTAGATCTTGGACAGAGAACGGACGCAAAGCGGTGGGGTTATTGGCATAAAGAAGTATACTTGAGATCCTCGGGGGAGTGGAAACTCCGGATGGTCACACTAATGGAAAACACGGCAAGAAACTCGTAAAGCGGCGCCGCGTCTTCACGACCGACGGGAGTTCTTCCCTCCCCGTCAAGACGGCACCGGCTTCGTTTGCTACGTCAGGCGGGGAAGTTAAG
>CAZFQG010000053.1:11790-32784 GCA_964520785.1 uncultured Planctomycetaceae bacterium
GGAAACTACCGCTCTTCGGAGGGGTATTCCTCTGGTCCGCAGTACGACATCGCCAGAAGCGCAAACGACGTGGCAAGGTTGGAATCCCCCTCCATCCAGCGGGAGTCACGGTTCGCCCAAGACCCGTCGGACGACTGCCGTCGTGCCAGTTCCTCGGCCAGGTCCCGGCGCCAATCGTGTTTTGCGCCGTTCTTATCTTCGACAATGTCCTTTCCCAGGACATCCAGCGACTTCGCGAAGGTGTGGTAATAATAGAAGAGGCCCGCCGTTCCCATCCCGGGGTGCTCCTCAACGGTGTAGTTCGCGCGAATCCACCTCACGGCCGCCCGGACCCTCGGATCGTCGTCTTTGAGTCCCGCGTAAATCATACTCTTGAGCCCAGCATAACTCATGGAACCGTAACTCTCAAGCGCCCCGTCTTCGGTCATCCGGGCGCGGTCCTGCCGCGACATACAGGGGGTATAATAAAACCCCCCGTCGTTGGTTTTGGCCGCGAAGGGGGTGGTGTTGTGGGGCGATTCCAGATTTTGGCACCGCGAGACGAAGACCATGGCCTTTTGGATCGCCTCGTCGTCCTCCTTTGCGCCGGCCGTCTTGAGGGCTTCGAGAAGATAGGCCGTGTTCGAAAGATCGGGCCGGGTGGTCGCTCCATAGCCGGCCCCGCCGTAGTAGAGGTCGGACGGGTCCTTGTCGCTCGATTCGGTGTATTGGTAACCCCGGATGCGCAAGGCCGCCCTCTTCACGATGTCATCATACCGCCCGTCGGCGTTCGCCGCCTGAAAAGCGACCAGGCCCACGCATGTCTCATAGTTCTGGAAATGGCTGTCCTCGCCGTAAATCCCGCCGTCTTCGCGAACCTGCGACTGGAGCCACTCGAGCGATTCTGCCACCCGAGGGTCGTCCGGACCAACTCCATGTCGCAACAGGGCGGTTACCGCCAGAGAAGTCGGACCGCTTCCCATGAAAGGGCTATACGCACCATTCTCCGACATTCCCTTCCCCGTCAAATACTCGATCCCCTTCCGGACCGTTTCCTGGTAATTCGCGAGGTTCGGGCCGACACTCCTTTCCGGGGGGTCCGCTTGAAGCGTCGTCGGCAAGACCACGATCGCGACGAAGAACCCGGTAAAAAATCCGCTGAGGGCTGTTCGCCGAGGACGCGTCAGGATCCGATGGGCTCTAATACTTTTGCGCATGATCTCTCTCCCTTTCGATGGTTTGGGGTGAACATGGAGGTGATGGAGGCCGTGAGTTAAGAAGACGGCGCGGAGTCACCTATTTTTTGGAGGGAGCAATCCCCATACCGGCAGCCGTCCTAGCACGTGTAATCGGGCCGGTTGCGCGAGTTTTTCCGTTCATCGTCGGTTCTTCCGGTTCACGAATGCTCAACTAGCCAGCGTTACAGCACTCCAAATGTGCGGGTATGAAGCCGTTAAAGACCGCGCCGAAAGGGGGGCCTAACCCCACCAGCCACATAACGCCGTGTTTCACCCCCTTTCATTCGGCGCCACCTCCGGTTACGTTAGAAAAATCGTCCCCCAACCCTCAACTACGAACCCGATGCCCTGGCAAGACCTTTACGGACATGACGCTATTGTCGACCAATTCCGCCGTGCCGCGAATCGGGGCCGGTTGGGGGGGAGTTTTCTGTTCGTCGGACCGCCGGGGGTGGGGAAGTTCACCTTCGCCGTGAAGATGGCGAAGGCCCTTTTGTGCCGGGAACGAGCCGAGGAGGCGTTCGACGCCTGCGGGCACTGCCCCAGTTGCGTGCAGGTCGAGGCGGGAACGCATCCCGACTTGATTACCGTCGCGAAACCGCCGGACAAGGCCAAGTTCCCCCTGGAACTGCTCATCGGTGACAAGGAGAACCGGATGCAGGAAGGCCTGTGCCACGAGGTCTCCCTGCGGCCGTTCATGGGGGGCCGGAAAATCGCGATCGTCGACGACGCCGACTACTTCAACCGCGAGTGCGCCAACAGCCTGCTGAAGACGCTCGAGGAACCGCCGCCGAAGAGTATTCTCATCCTCGTGGGGACGACGCCGGCGCGACAGTTGCCGACGATCCGTTCGCGTTGCCGGATCATTCGCTTCCTGCCGCTGCCGCCGGAAATCGTCGGCCGCATTCTGCTGGAGCGGGAGATCGTCGCGGATCCCGACGAGGCGGAGAAGATCGCGCTGCAGTCGGAAGGAAGCCTCACGAAGGCGGCCGAATTGGCGGACGCGGAACTCCGCGAGTTTCGCGCGTCGCTCCTGCGGCGGCTGGGAGAAGCTCCGCTTGACTGCGTGGAGTTGTCGGCGACCATTTTGAAGTTCGTCGACAAGGCCGGCCAGGAGGCCCCCAAGCGGCGCCGACGCCTTCACGAGGTCATCGGGTTCGCGTCCGAGTATTACCGCGGCCTGCTCCTGCACGCGTCCGGGGCGGCCGCCAACTTCGACGCCGACCTGACCTCCGCCGTCACCCGCGCCGCGCGCAACGACATCAACCCCTATCGGACCGCCGACCGGCTGGAACGGTGCATCGAGGCCGAGACCCAGATCGACCGCTACGCGCACCAGTCGACGCTGGTGGAGTGCTGGATCAGCGACCTGGCCTGACACCGAAGGCGGATGACCTCCCCTCCAAGAATACGAGCGACCGACCCCATGAGAATCATCATCGCCCTCCTCTTGGCACGTATCGCCTCCACCACCGTGATGCTTGCCGATGAGCCGGTCCCTTCAACCGCCGAATTGGGGGCGAGCCGCGCGGCGCGGTGGGAATCGGCAATCGCCAGGCTCGAGCAGGTTGATCGCGAGAATCCTACCCCTCCGGACGGTATCCTATTCGTCGGTAGTTCCAGTATCGTCGGTTGGGACGTGAAACGGAGGTTTCCCGGGCTGCCGGTGATCAATCACGGCTTCGGCGGTTCCATTCTCGCCGACTCCTACCATTTCGCCGATCGGATCATCTTCCCCTGCCGGCCGCGTCTGATCGTCCTGTACGCCGGCGATAACGACCTCGCCGGAGGCAGAGCGGTGGAGAACGTAGTCGGCGACTACCAGACCTTGGCGGAGTTGATTCACGCGCGGCTCCCAAAGGCCCGCATCCTCTTCGTCTCGATCAAGATCTGCAAGAATCGCCGACACCTCGAAGACCAAGTCCGCAAGACCAACGCCCTCATCCGCGCCGAAATCGAGAGAGACCCGAGGGCGGTCTATTTTGACGCGGCTTCCCTCCTGTTGGACGACGACGGCCTGCCGCGGGATGAGTACTTCCAGGATGATCGGCTCCATCTGACGGACGAAGGCTACCGCGTGTGGTCGGAGGCGCTGCGTCCGCTCCTGACGGGCGAATAGCGTGTTATCGGAGAAAGCCGCGGCGGCGGAGCCTCATTCAGCCGCGGACGTCCCGGCCTCGCGCGACGCGACTTATTCCCATTCCGTCAGGAACGGCCGCCGCGTTGCCCTTCGTGGTGCACTCACTGAATCTCCGGCATTCCCACCGCCTCTCCCTTCCGTTGTCGGGCCTGCTCCTCGGGAAGGTACACGCCGTAGAAAATGGCGTTCATGTCGATCCAGGTGCCGACACGGCGGAGTTCCTCGGGGGTCAGTTCGACCCCTTCATGTCCGGCTCGCAAGAGAGCGATCAGGCGGCTCCCCCTCGCGCCGACTGCACCGCCGGGGGGGGTGACTTGAACCTGGTTACGCATCTCGAACCGGGGGACGAGCGGTCCCGTACCCGGCGATTGGTTCGCCTCGCGCGGGCCGTCGTTGACCAGGGACTCGTACGATTTCACGTAATGTTCCGTCGGCGTAGGGGAAAGGTCGATCCCGCCGTCCGGCTCGTTCGCCCCGTGGCAGCCGGTGCAGTGTTTTTCCCACACCGGCTGGACCATTTCCATATAGGAAAACGGCCGCGCGCCCCATTCGCCCGGGTCGAGCCGCGAGGGGGGGCGGAGCATGGCCAGAGGCGTTGCAGCCGCGGCGACGGGGCCGCTCATCCGCGGCTCGTGGCAGCCGACGCAGGAGACCTTTTCCCCCGGCTGGAGGTACGTTCCGCTCCGCATCGTCTGATAGGCGAATCCGTCCTCGTCCAATGCATGGAAGTAAACCAGTTTTCCGGACGGAACCAGGAACCGGGCCGAGCCGTCCTCCTCCACCGGGACCTCCCCCAGGATCGCGCGGCCGTTTTCTTCGCCGGCGATACCGATGGGGGGACGATTGGAGAAGGGTGTCGTCTTCGTGAATACCTGGACGACGCGGAGCCTTTTGATCGTCCCGCGCGGGACGGGACCGAGGCCCTGATAGACGTCGGCGACGGTCATCTCGCCGAGCGCTTCGGCGTTTTCCGGCAGATGGCTCGCCAGAACCGGCGGCATCGGGCGCGGCCTCAAGGGGCAGGGATTCGTGCTGCCGATTTCCGGGTCGCGGTAAAGCAGTTCGCGGTTGCCAAAGGCATCGAGGATGTAAATTCCCAGGGCGTCCTTTCGGTTCGCCCCCGGTTCCCAGACGAGTGGGAAGGGGCTGTATCCGACGAGAAAGAACTTCTCCGAAAGGGGCCACGGCGCGGTGTAGTACTCGCGGATATCTCGGGACTCCGCCTCGGGGAATGGAATCTCCGGAGTCACTCGGGTGAGGGCTTCCTCGCCGTCGACATTGATCGACGGATCGACGATCGTGATCGGCCCGGCGGTGATTGAATGGTGCGCCGAGGCGGTGAAGACGATCTTGTTGCTATTGGGAATCGGCTGTGGCTGGAACGTGCAGTGGGGGCTGGGGGTCGCGTTTCCCCAGACGGCGATCGGGTTCGTCCCGTCCGGCCGCGAGGCCCAAAGGTTCTGGTGCGTAACGGCGTCGCGGTCGATGTAGTCCCAGCGCGCGTAGAGGATGTGTCCGGTATTGGAAACGGTGGGGAACCACTCGTTCGTATCGTGGTGGGAGAGGATGCGGATATCGGAGCCGTCACCATTCATCCGGTGGAGCGTGTAGACGTCCCAGCGGTGGCTGAACCCCTCGCCGAAACACCGCGCGTATCCCTTGCGCCGCGTCGACATGAAAGCGATACCGCCGTCCGGCAGGTAGGTCGGCATCAGGTCGTCATGCTTGCCGCGCGTCAGTTGCCTGAGCCCGGTGCCGTCCGCGTTCACTTCCCAGATGTGATAGAAGCCCCCCTCGGTCTCGGGCTCGTTATCGACCTTGCGAAAATCGAACTGGTTGTCGCCGATGTGGACGTATGAGAAGACGATTCGCGTTCCATCGAATGCCAGACGCGGTTCCAGGATGTTCCCCTCCCGCAAACCGCCACCGAGAAGATCGCGGCAATCGAGCGAATAACCCGGGTTTTCCAAGACGAAAAGGCTTCCGCCGGGCCGGGCCCGCCAGCCGTAGTACTGCATCACCAGGTGGCTGTAGGAGGTTGGAACCCGTTTGCAGAAGAGGAGTTCGTCGAAGTCCAACAAGGGATTGGATAGGACCACGTGCCGCTTTAACAGCCGCGTCCGCGCGTACAGCCGCCGGGCGGCGGCCGGATCGCTCCCTTCCTGCTTCAGTCGCGCCTTGACCGCCAGGAGCAATTCCGTTTCGGCCGCAAGAAAGTCGTCGCCGTATTCGCTTTGAAGGTGTTCCAGCAGTTTTTCGGTACGGTCGAGGTGTTTCAATGCGGCTTCTCGATACGATTCGGCGCTTTCGACGATCCCGTCTTCGCGGCGCCATTCGACTTGCAGCATTACGCTCAGACCGAACGACGGCAGCCTGCCGGGAAGCCCCTCGGCAATTGCCACCCAAGGGAAAACGCCGTCCAGCCGGGAGCCCGCCAGAAGAAGACCGCTTAAGGGGGACCCCTCGAACGGGATCGACTCCACTTCAGGGGTTGTGCTCCCCGGGAGAGGCCGGACAACGATCCGGTCCTTTTCAGCCGTGACTTCCAAGGCCCACGTGCCGCCCGAGACGACGAATGCCGTCGCTCGGCCCGTGATCGGATCGGTCAAAACGAACAGGGGGAGGACCTCGTTCGAATCGAGCCGCTGGGTGGAACCTTCGCGGAGCGCCGCCTGGTTCAAGACGAAGTCCCTCGCCAGCCAGGCCAGGGCCGGAGCATTATCCAGTGAATCTCCGTCCGAAAGGGACTCATAGGACCAGTTCCTCTTACCCTGGTCCGTGGGCGAAAAATCCTCCGAGGCGCGATAGGTCTCTCCATCGGCGAAGGCGATGACAGGGTCCCAGTACGTGGTATCACAGGTGATCTTGCCCCGCTTGTGAACGATGAACCGCAGGCGGTCCCCGTTCTTCAGGTCGAGCGTCAAATCGTGCTTTACACCCTCGCCGTCCGCCCCGTCGATTTCCGCTTCCCACAAGACATGATCGTTGTGCCGCAGGAATACGCGAACGCCGTCCGTACTCGGGTCTTGATGCGCCTTGTAGACGCGCCCCGTCACGGTTGCTCGGCCGTCGCGCCCGGCGGTGAACGTCCGCACGCTGGGGGTCTCTTCATCCGGGTGCTGCCAATCCCGCCCCACGCGGGTCCAGTTCGAGCCGATCCAATACCGCGATCCGTACCACGTGTCCCACTGGTTGCCCGGGTGCCCCAGCTTGCGGAAGCCGGCGTCACCGCGGTTCTCGATGGGAAACGTCCACTCGGCCGCGACGAGAGGCGCGAAGGAGAAAAAGAAGAGAATGATAGCAAGGAGTCTGGAGTTCATGACCGTTCACAATGACGAAAAGCGTTCTGTAGCTTTGTTCACGGCGGCGCACCGTGGCGCCGCCAGGCGTTTTTCGGTTTGTGGCACCCTCTTGGGTACACAAAAATCGCTCGGTTCCAGGTTCACCGCGTTCCATCTATTCTAGCGGCGACGCATCAAAAACGCCACGCCGGCGAGCCACGGAATCAGCCAACTCGGTTCGGGCACGGCCGCGGCGGTGGAGGCCCCCCAATTGGCACGGACGATGTCCAAATCGGGACTTCCCACGACGCCGTCGCCGGAAGGGTCGCCGCATGAGAGGCAACCGGCCTCGACCGTTTGCCCCCAATTCGCGCGGACAATGTCCAAATCGGCGCTGCCGACCATTCCGTCGCCGTTGAGATCACCCGCGAGGGGGATTGTTCCGGAGGACGAAAAGAGAACGGTCATCGATGCCTGCGTCAAATCGTGGGAATGGGTATCTCCGGCGAAGATCACGAGGCGGAACGCGTCGCCGGCCTGAACCCGCACGCTCTCCAGGCCGAACGAGTCGGCATAGGGGACCCAGAGGACGTCATCTCCTGATTCCAGGGAATTGTCCGCGCGGAGATTCCCCGCGGCCAATTCGGTCGGTTCGATCGTTCCGGCGGGCAAGAGGCTGAGCACCCAATCGACGCCGCCTGCACCGGTCGCCAGATCCAAGAGGGCCGCAAAACCGGCAATGTCGACCGTTCCGTCGCTCGGCGCCATCCAGGCGACGCCGACCGCCTCACCCGGCCCGCCCGGGTGCAGAGCTACGGCGTTCGCCGGCGTCACGTCATACGTGAACATCGTCTGGGCGGTTCCACTGACGTTCTTTCGGATTAAGGAATAGTCACCGGAACCCCAACCGATGAAGCTCGGATCGTCGTTGCCGATGGCCCCATCCGCCCAATAGGGGAATTCCGTCCCGTCGGCGTCGATCTCGAAGTAACTCCATGCTCCGTTTGGATTCTGACCGGTGGTCTGAACGCCGGCGAAATCGGCCGCGAGGTCATACACGTCAGCGTCTTGATCGATCGCCTCGACGACGGCCGTATAGCGGGTGGAATCGCAGTTGAGGGCTCCCTTTGCACCGACCGAAAAGTCGACCGAATCGCCCACCGCGGAGACACGAACGTATGTCGTAAAGGCCTTCCCTTGGCCGTCCATGGGGCCGATATCCTGCGCGAAGCGACGTTCCTCTCCCGCGTAGACCTCTCCCAGAACGCCATCGGTCGCGGCGTCGACGTGGTACTTCGCGACGTGGCCGGTCACCTTCAACCACCCGGCGGCCTCGGCCGCCCAGCGGCGCGTGGCCGAACGGCTCGTCTCCGGGTGTTGACCCGAATTCCAAATCTTCGGATAGACCGAATAGCCGGAAGGGTCGTCTTCGTTCAAACGATAGAAATGCGCGCCGCCGGCTCCGGGAAGATCGGCGGGGGCCGTCTCATGGGTCATATCAAAACTCGTGAACGCCGCGCCGTAACCGTAGCCGTAGGACCAGTTGTTGGCACCTTGGACGTCCGAGAAATCCAGAAAGGAGTTCGCCAAGAATTCCGGACCTGCCGTCGGGGCATCGGGATAGGCGGTCGGGATTTGGTATTTCCGCGAAAGATACGTGCCGATCCGGTCCAATTCCGTCGGATCGAGTTCCCGGTTGAACAGGAGTATCTCGGTGATCTCACCGGTGATTCCCCGGGCGGCACTGAAATTGGTCGTACTCAGGTTGTTGCAGCTATCCGAACCGATGGTGGTGACGCCCTGCGGCAAAGGAGCGATGGCGACGTAGGCGTCGACCACCCAATCGCTCGGTCGGGGCGGTCCAAAATCCTCGGTCCAAGGGTCGGAATCGTCCATACGTGTCCCATTGCGGTAGATCGCCCCCTGTGTCGTCGCCGGATCGGTGTACGTCGTGAACAGCGAGGAAGCATCGACATTCCCGTGATAGCTGCCCTTGCCGTCGTAGAACGTCCCCAGGGGCGTGCTGTAAGGGCGAGTGGCACCGTTGCGATAGACGATGAACGCCGTCTGTTGACCCACCAAGGGATTCGCCGGATCGAGATCCCACCTGCCGGTCTCCGGATTGGGCGCGATGTAAGGACTCGCCAGATAGTCGGAGCCGTCGAACGTGACCGATTGGAATCCGGTCGGGTCGTAGGTCGAGGGATTCAACGCGGGCGAGTAGACCGGATTGGTCTGGGTGAAGACGATTCCGTCGACGCCGGCGGCCGACGAGGCGGTCGCCTTCGAGGTCCAAGAGACGGTCGTCGCCGCCGCCTCTCCCTCTCCTTCGGTCGTAACGGCAAAGCCGTAATCGGCCGAAAGCCACATGAGAAGGCTCGGGTCGTTCGGATCCGGCGTCCACGATTGGGCGGCCGACGACGCCGAGAGTACAAGGATCATTGCGCAAGATAGGAACTTCATGGCTTGAGTCTCCACTTTCTGGGTTGCAGGTGGGTAGACGAATTTCGCGCGGGCGGCGGATCATTCCGAAACGGGTACGACACGGTCGCGCTACTGCGCGATCGTCTGGCCGTCCGCTTTCGCGCCGAGGTATTGATACATTTGATGATCGATGTCTTGCTGCAAAAAATGAACGCTCCCGTCGCCGTAGAGGAACTGGGCGCCCCCGGGGTGGTTCGACTTGAATCCGTCCGCCGTGTTCCAGTTGCAGTACCTCCTGCAGCCGTTGCCGGTCGTGCCGCGATCGCACGAATCGAAGTTGATGGGAATGATCGTCGAGGCATAGCCGTTGCCGTTGTTCGTCGTCGCCCAACCGTTGTCCGCGTGCCACGAGCACTCGGGACGGACTTCGCCGAAGAAAATCGTGTTCGAAAGCCCGTCCGAGATGGCGTTCAAGCGGACCGGAAAGCCCCGGCGGGAAAAAGGCCCCGGGAACGAGGCGGACGTGTCGGCGGTGGCGTATGTCTCCATTTGGTACGCGAAGAAAGGGTGCGAACACGAGCACGAGCTATTGTTCGACAGGCCGGAGGGACCCCGCGAGGCGGAATAATTGTGCAGCGCCACGTAGTCGTCCGGAACGCCGCTGTAGTCGTGGCCCTCCGTTTTCATTTGTCCACCGTGGGTATCGCTGGGACAAATGTACGCCGATATGGGCGTCGCCGCGATCGACTTCCCGTCGGGACCTTTGAGTGAATAAATCTGATCGTCCGTCGAACGGACTTCGAAATCGAACATATCGTAGTACATCTGTTGCTCGATATAGGGCAATAGATGGACTTGGATCGGTCCGTGCTCGATCATCGTCCACGTGCCGTTTCGTTGGGGATGCCAGAAGGCGCCGGGAGGCAAACTTCCATGGTTGTCCTCGTACCCCAGGACGGCCAACCCGATCTGCTTGAGATTATTGGAACACTGCATCCGCCTCGCCGCCTCGCGCGCTGCCTGGACGGCCGGAAGGAGTAGGGCGATTAGAATCCCGATAATGGCGATGACCACCAGAAGTTCGACCAGTGTAAAACCACGGCTCTTCATTCACAACGCTCCTGAAATCGGATGGCGATTTCGGTGGGAGGAAGCCGGAAACTCATAAGACCAGCGAAATGTCTTGTATTACCAGATACCTCCTGTATATACTCAACGGCGCGAGCGCGTCAAGCACCATAATCCAAGATTCCGGGATCGACGGGCCCTCGGGGGGGGGTGTAGCTGTAAGACATTGTTCCGTAAGGGGTTGCGTGCCACGGGCAGCCTGGGAAGAATTTTCGGTTGGCAGCAAAGAAATGGCCATGCGGGGCTGATGGGAGCACAAAGTGCATGGACGTGAGCTTGATTTGGCCGCGAAAGGTTGGCATGATCCCCGCCAAGGCGGACGTTGAAGAGCAAGATCGCTTTAAAAAAAGATCTGGAGCCGCGATTGCGGGAGGCGCGGGAGAATCGATAGGGCCAAATCGATAATCGATAGGGAATCTCCCGCAAAGCCACCATCGGGGTACCATTTCGAATATCCACATTCTCCCTCCCTCCCTCGCGCCTGCAATCAACGGACCTGCTCCGTGAGACTCCTGTTTGTGCATGGGGGGCCGTTTTGGGCGGCAAGTGACGCGACGCGTGAACCGCAAAGTCGCCGGCCGGATGTAGTGGAAAAATCCGGGCCCCGGTCCTACGAAACGCGGGGCCGCGCGGGCGCAACCGCTCAACTCGGTTTAGCGCCGAATCACTACTTCGCCGGCTAAGGCCAGCATGCCGAAGAACGTGATGCTCATCGCGAGCGGGATGATTTCGAATAACATGATTCACCTAACCTATTGGAAGACGAAGCAACTGGGTCCGACCTTCGGCCCGAGGGGATCACGGCTTCATGCCGGGCACGGCTCGGGCGACAACTTCGCCCCCCTTCCACCGAGGGATGGGCAAATCGAACGGTAAACCACCTTCGCGTGGCCGATTCAGCGGGATCGTATAGTCTACGCGGAAAAGGCTCCGACGGTTTTCCCATTCGCGGACTTCATTCTCGATCAAATCCGTAAACGGGACAAGCTCAGATTCGTGGTTCTATTGGGGGAAGCGCAAGAATTATCGTCCGGCGCTAATACTTCACGTAAATTATCTATATTCGCCGTTTTAACTGGGAAATCTGTTCCATTAGATAGGAATCGTAATACACGGTTTACCGTTCCACCTCGCTGGCCTGATAAACCGGTTGGCACACCGGGGGACTCCTCGCTTGATTCTGGCATCGTTGGTTCGGGGCTGTGAGGGGGGGTCAGCTTGCCGGGCCGCTTCGAGTCGGCTAGAGTATTTAGAGGTTCTCGATCGCCGCGTCGTGGTTCGGTCGGAACTTGCGGTTCTTCTTCCCTTTACACCTTTTTTTTCCGGAGCCCCCTTATGAAATTGACCATGCGCTATGTCCCGTTGTGCGTTTTCCTCATTCTCACGACCACGTCGGTCCTATCCGCGGCCGAACCGATCCAGCTTTTTGACGGCAAGAGTCTTGAAGGCTGGGGCTGTTATCTGGTCGATCCGGACGTGAAGTGTTCCGACGTTTGGTCGGTCAAGGACGGCCTTCTGTACTGCAAGGGAGAGCCGATGGGCTATTTGCACACGAAGAAAAAGTATGAGAACTTCAAGCTCGTCGTCGAATGGCGGTGGCCGGAAGGGGTCGAGCCGACCAACAGCGGCGTTCTCATGCGGATTATCGGTGAGCCGCAAGCACTGCCGAAGTGCCTCGAAGCCCAGCTTATGCACAAAAACGCGGGCGATTTCTACGGGTTCCACGAGTTTGAGATAAACGGCGCGGAAGACCGGCTGCTGAAGCGGGAGAGCCCCATGGCCGGCAAATTAACCGGCGTGAAGAAGATGACCGACGCCGAAAAACCGGCGGGAGAGTGGAATCGATACGAAATCGTTTTGGACGGCGGAAAGCTTACCGCCAAGATCAACGGCAAACTCGTCAACGAGGCGTTCGATTGTCAGCGGGTGCCCGGTTTCATCGGCCTCCAAAGTGAAGGCGGCCCGATCGAGTTCCGCAAGGTGGAGCTGATACCGCTTGATAAATGAGCCTGCTTGACCCGGCCGAATTCCGTGATCTGGTGAGCGGTCGCAAGACCGGCATTCGCGCCGGGGCCTTACGGTTCGCGCTGCGTTTGGCCGAAATTCCATACAGCGCGGTGGTTCGACGCCGGAACCGGAGGTTCGACGCCGACCCCGCGCTGACCGCCAAGGTCGAGATCCCGGTGGTTAGCGTGGGAAATCTCACTCTCGGTGGTACCGGCAAGACTCCCTTAGTCTCCTGGCTGGCGGGTTGGTTCCGGCGAAGAGACGTCCGCGTCTGCGTCATCAGTCGCGGTTACGGTTCCGGCGATGATTGGGAAAACGACGAATCGCTCGAACTCAGCCGGAGACTTCCGGACGTCCCGGTGTTGGAGAATCCCAACCGCGTGGAGGCGGCCGAGATGGCGATCGAGGAGTTCGAAACGCAATTGATCCTTCTCGACGACGCCTTCCAGCACCGCCGCATCTGGCGGGACCTCGACATCGTCCTCCTCGACGCCCTCGAACCGTTCGGCTTCGACCACGTCTTCCCCAGGGGCACGCTCCGCGAACCGGTCGCCGGCCTCGAACGTGCCGACGTCGTCGTCCTCTCCCGGGCCGGCCTGCCGCTCGCCGCGCAAAAAACGACCATCCGCGAACGCGTCGCCAGGCTCGCCCCGCGGGCGATCTGGGCCGAAGCGGCGCACGAGCCGCGAGCCCTCGTCACCGCCGCCGGATCCGTTCTTCCCCTCGATTCGCTTTCCGGGAAGTCGGCGATCGCGTTTTGCGGGATAGGCAACCCCGAAGGATTTCGGCACACTCTAAGTGAAATCGGTTGCCGGCCGCTGGAGTTTCTTACCTTCCCCGACCACCACCGGTATCTTCGCCAAGACGTGGAACGTCTCCGCCGGGCGGCCGCGAAGACGAACGCGGACGCCCTCGTCTGCACGGCCAAGGATCTGGTCAAAATCGATATGGATCAACTGGACCGGCGACCCGTCTACGCGGTCGAGATCGGAATCCGGTTCCTCGAAGGAGAAGAAGAACTCGCGTGTTTGCTCGAACCGCTCGCGCGTCGCGGCCGCGAGAGCTAGTTCTGCGCCGGCCGGTCGATTCGACTTCGCGACAACGGCGATTCGTGTTCGTGGCGGTTGCGATATTCCGTTTCCCTTTCCATGTATCCAGCGAGAGGATCGCGACATAAGTCGGGCCGGCCTGCCCCTTTTTGGTGGTTCGTTGGCGCGCATTCTTTTCTCCGCCCGGGCACTTGTCCGATCCGGGTTGGCCGTTTAGAATGTTTCGCCAATCGGTTGCACGCACGGCGGAGTCTCCCTGCGCGGCGGTTGCCCTGCCGGATCGGGCCGGCGGGAAGGCCGGGACCGCCTCCTTTTTTTTAGACGTCCGCCCCTTCGCGGAGGACTATTCGCCATGAACACGGAAGGCTTCGAACTGGGCGAGATTCCCGGTTCTTGGAACAGGCGCCATCTTCTCGGGTTGGAGGATCTCTCGGCGGAAGAAATCTCCGTGATCCTCGACAAGGCCCAACTCTTCCGCGATGCGATGGACGCGGGCAGCCGCAAGCTGCCTATCTTGATAGGGAAGACGTGCGTCAACCTATTTTTCGAGGACTCCACTCGAACCAGGATCAGCTTCTCCCTCGCCGCGCGGCGCCTGGGGGCGGACGCGGTCGATTTCTCCGCCGCCACCAGCAGCATCTCCAAGGGGGAGACCGTCATCGACACGGCCAAGAACATCGAGGCGATGGGAGTTGACGTGGTCGTCGTCCGGCACCGCACGCCGGGTACGCCACACCTGTTGTCGCAGAACCTCCGCTGCAGCGTGATCAACGCCGGCGATGGCCCGCATGAGCACCCTACTCAGGGGTTGCTCGATATCCTCACCATCCGCCAGCGCCGCGGCTCGCTCGAGGGGCTCACCGTCGCCCTCGTCGGCGATATTCAGCACAGCCGGACCGCCAGGTCGAACATCTGGGGACTGAAAAAACTGGGGGCCCACGTCATCGTATGCGGCCCGTCGACCCTGGTCTCGCCGCGGTGGAACGAGCTGGGGGTGGAGCACTCCTACAGTCTGGACGAAATCCTCCCGCGCGTGGATGTGCTCAACCTGCTGCGGATTCAGTTCGAGCGGCAGCACACCAGCCCCTTCCCCTCCGTCCGCGAATACGCCCACCTCTACGCGATGAGCCGCGAGCGGATGCGGCGAACGAAAAACGACATTCTCATCATTGCCCCCGGGCCGATCAACCGGGGCGTCGAGATCACGCCGGACGTCGCCGACGGTCCTCAGTCGGCGATTCTCGACCAGGTGACGAACGGCCTGGCGGTCCGCATGGCCGTCCTGTGGCTGTTGACCTCGTGCGGGGAGGCCGCGTAAGGGCATAACGGAAGAAAGCAAAGTAGCAGAGGAGCCACACGGCAATGTCCGCGATTCTCATCGAAAACGGCCGCGTTATCGATCCCGGCCGGGGCCTGGACCGCGTCACGAATCTTCTCCTTGAGAACGGCAAGGTGGCCGCGTTCGACGCCGCGCCGTCCGGAAGCGAAACACGGATCGACGCGACCGGCAAGATCGTCGCGCCCGGGTTGATCGACATGCACGTCCATCTCCGCGAGCCGGGCGGCGAGGAGAACGAGACGATCGCCACCGGGACGGCCGCCGCGCTGGCCGGGGGGTTCACCTCCGTCGCGTGCATTCCGAATACCGACCCCCCGACGGATACTCAAGGGGCCGTTGCGTTCATCCAGGGCCAGGCCGCGCTGGCCGACAACTGTAACGTCTTCGTCGTCGGATGCGTCAGCAAAAACCGCGAGGGCAAACAGCTTTCGGAGATCGGCCAGTTGGTCGAGGCCGGCGCGGTCGCCTTCAGCGACGACGGCGCTCCCGTTTACGACCCGGAACTCATGCGCCGCGCGCTGGAATACTGTCTGATGTTTGACAAGCCCATCTTGAACCATCCCGAGGTTCCGGAGCTTTCGAGAACCGGCGTCATGCACGCGGGGCTCACGTCGCTGATTCTCGGTCTCGGGGGGATGCCGGCGGCGGCGGAGGACGTGATGACGTCGCGGGACATCACCCTGGCTGAATCGACAGGCGGCAGGCTGCACATCATGCACGTGTCGACGCAGGGGAGCGTCGATGCCGTCCGCCGCGCGAAAAAGCGGGGGGTTCGCGTGACGGCCGAAGTGACGCCGCATCACTTCACGTTGACCGACGAGGCCCTGCGGTCGTTCGACTCCAACTGCAAGATGAACCCTCCGCTACGGGGCCCCGGCCATGTCGAGGCCTGTATCGACGGCCTGATCGACGGGACGATCGACGTGATCGCCTCAGATCATGCCCCCCACGCGAAGGAAAAGAAAATGCAGGAACTCGACCGCGCCCCGTTCGGCATCATCGGCCTGGAGACCGTTTTGGGACTCGTCGTTACGCGGCTGATTGAGCCGGGCCATCTCGACTGGTCGGCGGCCCTGGCCAAGCTCACCTGCAATCCGGCGCGTATTCTCGGCATCAGCAAGGGGACTCTCGCCCCCGGCGCCGACGCCGACGTCACCATCATCGACCCCAAGGCCAAATGGACCGTCAATCCGGCCCGGTTCCGTTCCAAGAGCGAGAACAGCCCCTTCATCGGCTGGGAACTTACCGGCAAGGCGACGACGGTCATCGTCGGCGGCGGAATCAAATACGAAGCGGACCCGGCCGAGTGGTAGGCGCCGCGCGTCGCGGTATCTTATAATACCCCTGTAGTCCGCTCTCTCCGAGAGCGGAACTCCCCATGGCCCGTTCTCCGCGCGAATGTCGACTCCGCCTCCCGAACATCCCGTTTCCCATGCCGGAGCAGCCGCATCCGTCCCCTCGTCGCGGTAGGCTTGTTCGCGGCACGACTGCGCATCGTCTCCATCAGACATCCACATTTCCCGTTTCCCCCAACGCCCTTCGGAGCCCTCCCATGAGACACCCCGCCCTGTTCCTGCTCGTCCTGATTCTTACCCCGGCTCTTGTCGCCGGACCTTCCGCGACCGCGTTTGCCGATACCGGCCAGAGCACCCGGATCGACGACGCGAACCGGCAGGCCCTTTCCATTGGCGGGGGGTATCCTTATCGCGAGAAGGCCGACTATATTTTGAGGGAGCTTGACCTCAAACCGGGAGACGTCGTCGTCGACATCGGAGCGGGGGATGGATTCTGGTCCGAAAAGATGGCCCAAGCGGTCGGCCCTTCCGGCACGGTTCATGCGGCCGAAATCTCTCGAGACAAGGTCGATAGACTTGAGGAGAAGTTCGCCGCGATCTCTCAACTCAAACCGTATGTGTGCCCGACGGACGGGACGGGGCTGGAACGGAACACGTGCGACTTGGCGTTTCTTTCGAAGACCTATCACCACCTCGATAAGGACTCCCACGTCGACTACCTACGGAAGCTCCGCGGCGCGATCAAGCCGAACGGCCGCCTGGTCGTCATCGAACGGCACGACCGGCTGGGCAACGAACGAGAAACCGAGCACGCCTGGTCCCCCGGCAAACTGATGCTGCAAGCCGAGGAGGCCGGCTGGATTCCCCTCCGCTACGAACTGATTACCGGCACTTACCACTTCATCGCGGTCTTCGCCCAGAAGGAGCTTTTCCCGATCAAGAAGTAGGCGGCCGCCGCACGAACGACACGAAGGGACCCCGAACATGGCCAAATGGGAATACAAAATCGTCGACTCCCGCGACGTCCCGGGGGGAGGCCTGTTTGCCGGCAAGGACCGCGCGGCGATTGAACAATACCTCTGCCGGCTCGGCGACGAGGGCTGGGAGATCGTCAACGTCGATTTCAACGAACTCGAAGGGGGAATGGAGTTCCTCGGCATCGCCAAGCGCCGCGTCAATCCGCTGCCATAAAGGTCATCAAATGAACATGTTGACCGTTCCGTTCTCGGCTTGATCCAGGAACATCGCGACACCCCCTTCCTCGACGCCGTCGATGAGTTCTTCCCTGTGGATGCCCATCAGGTCCATGCTCATCGAGCAGGCGACCAGGCGGACGCCGGCGGCCTGCGCCGATTCGATCAGATCCGGCAGCGAGGCCACGTTCTTCTTCCGCATGATCCCCTTGATCATTGCCGCCCCCATGCCCCCCATGTTCATCTGGGAGAGTTTCAGCCGCGTCGCGCCGCGGGGCATCATCCAGCCGAACATTTGCTCGATCAGGTTCTTCTTCACCGGAACGTGCTCGCTCCGCCGCAAGACGTTCAGCCCCCAGAAGGTGAAGAAGAGCGTCACCGTGCTTCCCATCGCGGCGGCTCCGTTGGCGATGATGAACGCGGCGAGCGCCTTGTCCAGATCCCCGCTGAAGACGACCATCGTCTTCTGCTTCTTCAGGGCCTCGATCTCCTCCAACGTGGAAGCCGCGGCCGGTGCGCCGCCGGACCTGCCGTTTCCGCCGGAGCCCTTCGTGACCACGGCCGTGTAGACGCCGTCGCAAGCGTTCACCCCCTCCAGCCGGTTCTTCGTACACCGGCACCACGCGGCCACGTCCGAGGCGAAACCGCCGTCGGCCGTGCGGATCTCCACCGATTCCCCGGGCGCCAGCCGCTCCACCGCCTCGCGGAGACGGATGATCGGCCCGGGGCATTGCAGCGCCGTCGCGTCAACGCGTTCCACGATGGTCATGGTTTCCTCATCCTCCTCTCCCGCGGTTTCCGAGCACGCACAACCGCCGGCGGCGGACGCCGTTTCCGCCGGCGCTCCGCAGCAGCCGCTGGACGTCGTCGCAATCGGCGCCGCCTTCGACGGATCGGCCGTCGCGCCGGTCCAGGTCTTGTAGCCTCCCGAGAGATTACGGCAGCGGTACCCGTTCTGGGTGAGAATCCGAGCGGCCAGGTATCCGCGCAGGCCGACCTGGCAATAGGCGAGGACTTCGCGGTCCTTGGGGATATCGTCCAGTCGCTCGCGGAGTTCGTCCAGTGGAATCACCGTCGCGCCGGGGATGATTCCCGCCTCGACCTCCGCCGGCATCCGAACGTCCAAGAGGAACTGATCCTCCGTCGGCCGGTTGATCTCGTCGGTGTGGATGACCGAAACGTCCCCGTCGAGGATATTCTGCGCGGCGAACCCGGCGTAGTTGACCGGGTCCTTGGCCGAGCCGTACGGCGGCGCGTACGAAAGTTCCAACTCCGAGAGTGCCTCCACGGTCAGTCCGGCACGCATCGCGACGGCGATGACGTCGATCCGCTTGTCGACCCCGTCCCCTCCGACCGCCTGCGCCCCCAATATCCTGCCGTCCTTCGGCGAGAAGAGGAGTTTCAGGCTCAACGGTTTCGCGTCGGGATAATAACCGGCGTGGCTCATCGGATGGACGTGGACCGCCTCGTAGTCGATTCCGGCCCCCTTCAAGGCCGTCTCGCTCAACCCGGTCAGGCCGATCGCCAGGTCGAAGACCTTGCAGATCGCGGTCCCTTGGGAAGCGGTATACGTCGAATCGCGTCCGAAGATGTTGTCCGCGGCGATGCGTCCCTGCCGGTTGGCCGGTCCGGCCAGGGGGACGAGGCACTTCGTTCCCGAGACGAAATGGGTGACTTCGGCCGCGTCTCCCACTGCGTAGATGTCCGGATCGCTCGTCCTCTGGTGCTCATCGACGAGAATCCCGCCGGTCTCCCCCAGCTTCAGACCGGCGTCCCGCGCCAGCCAGGTCTCCGGCTGCACGCCGATGGACATGATGACCAGTTCCGCCGCAATCCGGCCCCCGGAGCTAAGCACGACGGCAAGCCCCTCCCCCTCCTGCTCGATCGCGCGGACGGTCGTCTTCAGACGCAAATCGACGCAGTGCAACTGGAGCTGCTGGTGCACCGGGGCGACCATTTCCCGGTCGGCCAGAATGAACACCTGGTCCTCCTGCTCCACGAGCGTCGTGGGGATGTCCCGGTGCCGCAACGCCTCGACCATCTCCAGCCCGATGTAACCACCCCCCACGACGACTGCCCGGGAAACGCCTCCCGCGTCGACGACCGCCTTGATGGCGTCCATATCGGCGATATTCCGCAGCGTCTTCACGCCCGGCAGGTCGATCCCCGGGAGGGGAGGCCGCTTCGGGTACGCCCCGGGACTGAGGACCAGCGCATCGTAGGACAGCACCTCTTCGGTCCCCTCGTCGAGAGACCGGACCGTGACCGTCTTTTTCCGCGGGTCGACCTTCGTCGCTTCGCACCGGACGCGGACGTCGATGCGGAATCGGGTTTTCATTTGCTTGGGAGTTTGAACCAGCAGCTTCTCCCGGTCGACGATCGTCTCCCCGATGTGGTAGGGCAGCCCGCAGTTGGCGAACGAAATATGGTCGCTGCGTTCGATCAGGACGATTTCCGCCTCTTCCGAAAGGCGCCTTGCGCGCGCCGCGGCGGAGGCGCCGCCGGCGACGCCGCCGATAATCACGATGCGTTTCTTCATGCTTCGGTTTCCGTTGTGTCGTTGTGATCCTGAGCCTCGCAGACCGCGCGGATGCACCCTAGAAGCCGGGGCAACCGCGGATCGGCGATCTCGTAATAGACGGCCCTTCCGTGACGGCGGCTTGCCAGAAGCCCGTGCCCTCGCAACAGGCGTAAATGCTCGCACGCCTGATGGTGGGGCAGCTCGCACAAATCGGCGATTTCGTGGACCGGCAAGGCATCTTCACGGGAGAGGATATCGACGATCCTCAGCCGCATGGGATGCCCCAGCAGCCGCAGGCAATCGGCCGCGTCACTCAAGAAGGAAATGGGTAACAGATCGCTTACATTCATCTCGAACCTTAAACTGGCATCGACAGATGTTTCATTATATCGTGATATCTAGATATGTCAAATTAACTATTGGTAAAATACTAAAGGAGCATTTAGTTGTATTTATGCAGATTTCCCCATGCAATCATACACGTTTTCCCTGGGCGGCCGGGGTAGACAGGACTATATTAAACCCTTCCGAGGTGGCAAAGCATAGCCCGAAGACTTGTTTCTGGGGGCTGGAGCCTACGAGTTCGTCGGGAGGTCCGCGATTCGGTTACGGAATACGTCCTGGAACGTCTATCAATCATGGGATAATGCGGCCAAATTCACCACGCAAATCAACGAATCTCATATCACGGCGTTATATACCCATTTGAAGACACGTGTCGAAACAGGTCAAATCAAAGCCTCTTATGCCGCCAAGGTTTTCGATGTTCTCAAGGCATTCTTTCGATTCGCATACCGCCAAGGTTATCTAGAAACTCTTCCCAGAAACATCGATATAAGCATCCACTTTCCTCCCAGTTCGGTTACCCATTTTACCATTGAACAAATCCGTCAAATCCTTTTTTTCCTGTCCAAATCGGATCCCAAAGCATACTGCGAAAAGCCTATGAGAGATATGGAAAGGCCCGTCACCCCGGAAAAAACGTGGAAGAGTTGGGGAATGACCCGGAAGACGGCGAAGACAAAATCAAGGAATGACCTTTAATCCTTCGCCACTCATGGCCGCCACACGGGACTTTATCTCGGTCATCCCCCAGAAACTCTTCGACGAGGCGATCAAGTGGCTGGGAAAGCAGTTTGGGTTGAAGTGAATAACCAGGGGGTAAGGGATAATAGGAAGAGTCGCTCCAGATAAGGCCAGGTTCTCGATTCGTCGCTCGTCCTGAAATCCCCATTGCGACCACCTATCCGACCCTTTCGCTCCTAGCCAGGGGACAATGTGACACAGGTGACACAGGGTTTTCAGGTTTTTTTCCAATTTTGGTTCTCGCCCCCTCAAGCTCAGGTTCTATGTCTCTTTTTATATATACTTTTTATTATTTCTATAGAAAGAAGAAAACC
>CAZFQG010000054.1:0-32569 GCA_964520785.1 uncultured Planctomycetaceae bacterium
GGTACGACGGCTCCTACGCGCCGGACAGCGTCGCCCCGCCGGCCGGGCAAAGCACGTGGAACTTCGTGAACACCGGAACGACCTCGGCCATCACTCCAAACTCGCCGGCCGCCGGCCAGGCGACGTGGATCGACGACGAGACCGGCGGTCGTCTTATGATCAACAACCCCATCACGGATACGACGTTCATCGAAAACCCCACCGAGACCGAATGGGCATACGAATTCACCATGGCCTACCATACTATGGATGCGGCGCCCCCCATCGCTTTCGGTCTCCGAGACGAAGGGGGCTCCGGCCGCACCGTCATGTTCGGCCACACCCCGGCGGGAGATCTGTTCCTCGCCGGGCCCGAGGGTCTTCCACCGGCGTCGATCGAAGAGTACCTGTACGAGGCGTACGAGGACGGCAATCCGCTCAATGACGGTCAGATGCGCACGTATCGTGTCGAAAAGAACGTCAAACCCGGCGAAGGGGTCGACATCCTGTTCTACCTCGACGGGGCTCTTCTCGCCACGGTCGACTATTTCACGCTCGAACCGGACAACGAAAGCAAGTTCGCCCCCGAGGATCACGGTTTCGGCGTGTACGGATCGACACCCGGAACAGCGTTCTACACGATTGACGAGATCTGGTTCGGTCCGCTGGAAGCAAGCGGTGAATTGATCGGTGACCTCAACGGCGACGGCTTGGTCGGAAGTGCCGACCTGGACATCGTTCGCGGAAACTGGGGACAATCGGTCGATCCCGGATGCCTTTCCTGCGGTGATCCTTCCGGCGATGGTTTGGTCGGAAGTGCCGATTTGGACATCGTCCGCGCCAACTGGGGTGCCACCGCCGCGGCCGCCGTCCCGGAACCATCGAGTCTTGCCCTGGTTTTGGCCGGGCTCCTTTGTTTCTTTCTCAGGTCTTGCCGGCAGTCCCGGTAGGACGACTCCAACCGTCACACCTCATGATGGGGGTGTCGTCTTGCCCGCGAGAAAAGAGACGCCCCCGTTTGTGGGAGGAATATTATGATGAATCGCTTCAGGAAGAACGGTTTTACCCTGGTCGAGCTTCTCGTCGTCATCGCGATCATCGGCATCTTGATCGCACTTCTGCTTCCGGCCGTCCAGGCAGCCCGCGAGGCGGCCCGGCGCATTCAGTGCTCCAACGGAATGCGCCAGATCGCGCTGGCGATGCACAACTACCTTTCATCTCACGAGAAGTTGCCGCCGGGCCAGTTCCCGCACATGGGAATCATTTCGAACTCGGAGGTGGGGAAGCACTGTTGGTTTCAACCCCTTCTGCCGTTCGTGGAACAGGATGCGGTTTACGACGCCTGGCGAGCGCAGATCGACACCCCCGCGAATCCGGCCTACAAGGGGATTTGGTGGACGCCGGGACGCTGGGAACCCGTCGCCGCCACGGCGTGCCCCTCCGACCCGGTGAGCCCCAAAATCGTCACCGCCGGATGGTCCGAGTCGCCGGGGGGGAAGCCCGAAAACTCGCAGGGATTCAGCGGGAACGTCGTTGGTTGCGCCGGAAGCAGCCGTTTCGCGTACGGCACGCGAGCCGACGGCGTCGCGGTGGCTTCGGACGGTTCCAACCTGGACGGTCTGTTCTACGCAAGGTCCGCCACGGCGATCCGCGACGTGACCGATGGAACGCAACACACGCTGATGCTCTCGGAGGTGATTCTCGTTCCCGACATCATGGGCGTCGGCCAGGTTTCCGGTGGCGGTGGGGCGATCGATCACCGGGGCCGTTATTGGAACCCCCATCAGGGAAACACGCTCTTCAGTACTTACTACCCGCCCAACAGCTCCGTGCCGGACTTCATGACGTTTTGTCTGGTCAACGCGAACCCGATGGCCCCCTGCGCCAAGGATATGACCCGGATCAACCAATCCGCGCGAAGCTATCACCCGGGCGGCGTAAACGCGACAATGGCGGATGCGTCGGTCCATTTCCTGTCGAACACGATCGATCAGACGCTGTACAACGCCATGGGAAGCCGGAACGGCGGGGAGGTGCTCGATATCGGAGGGCTTAGCGAATGAATCTCCGTTGCGCGACGTTTTCCGGCTCCGGCTTCTTGTTGGGTTGGCTTTCCGTCTTGGCGTTGCTGGCGTTTGGCTGCGGGCCGTCGGGCCCGAAGACCTGCGATGTTCGCGGCTCGGTGACCTTCGACGGCAAACCGATCAAGGACGGGAGCATTGTCTTCGTTCCGACGGACCCCAAGCTCGGCGCTGAAGGAGGCGGCATCAAGGAAGGCCGGTACCAGGCGCGGGCGAAGGAGGGAAGAAACAAAGTCCAAATCACGGCTCTGGATATCGGACCGAACACGGTCTATGTGGAAGGCAACCCCATTGCGAGCAACTTCATCCCGGAGCGATACAACGAGCGAACCGAACTGGAAGTAGAGGTCGAATCGGACAACACCGAATTTGATTTTGATTTGGTCGGACAGGGCCACATTAGATAGTGCATGCGGAATTGAACCTTTTGCCTTTTCATTCGAAGGAGGAACACCATGCAGATGACAAGTCAATGGCGGGCAACCGTGAAGAGAATGAGTTTGATCGTGATGATCGCGATGGGGCTGTGCCTGACGGCTTTCGGATTAGCTCCAGCGGCCGTGATCGAGTGGAGCTACGACGGCTCTTACGCGCCGGACAGCCCGACGCCCCCGGCCGGCCAGAGCACCTGGATCGTGGTGACGACCGGCGGCCTGGCCATCCAGCCGAATACGCCCAATCCGGGTGAGGCTTTCTTCCTGGATGCTTCGGCGGGCGGGCGGATCCAAATGAGCAACCTGCTCGACTTCAGCGATCTGGGCTTTGTCCCCGATCCCGCGAAGGTCACTTGGGAATACACGGTTCGAGCGAGCGCCACCGCGCCGGGATACCCGCGGACGTTCTTCGGAGTCCGTGACGAGGGGATCCCGGGGAAGTTCGTCATGTTTTCGCATTCTTCGGCCGGCGATAATCTGTTCTATTGTGCCGGCGCCAGCGGTGCCGTTTTAGGAGACAACATCTATACCGGCGCCGACGACGGTGGAAGCTTGGGCGACGGCCTGATGCATGACTATCGGATGGTCAAATACGACGACGGCGGCACTCTCATGCTCGATTTCTACCTGGACGATACGTTACTCGATACCCGTCCTTACGCCGATTTCTCCAACGCCACCGATACGAACAACGGCGTGGGCATATTCACCTCGACTCCCGGCACGTCGGACTATATCGTCGACTCGATGACATTCACCGCCACGATCGGCGGACCCATCATCCCCTCGGAAGCCCGTCAGACAACCGATATGTTCAGGTACGACGGCTCCTACGCGCCGGACAGCGTCGCCCCGCCGGCCGGGCAAAGCACCTGGGCCCTAGTGGCCACTGGCAGTCTCACGCCGGGGTCGATCCAGCCGAACACGCCCGCCGCGGGAGTGGCCACTCTGGCCGACGATGATGCATCGGGCCGTCTGGCGATGTCCCGCGCCGTGACCGATGCCGCGCTCATCGCGGCACCCCACGAAACCGAGTGGGAATACCGGTTCGAAATGGCGTTCACCTCGATGGACGCCGCGCCCCCCATCGTCTTCGGACTTCGCGACGAAGGGGGTAAGGGACGTTCCATCATGTTCGCCCATAACCAGGATGGCGACCTATACTGGACCAATTCCGACGGAGTGTTGGCTGAACTGGTGTACGAGGCCGACACGGACGGCCCCAGCCTGCTCGACGGCCTCACCCACTCCTACCGGGTCGTCAAGAACGTCAAGCCGGGCGAGGGTGTCGACATCCGGTTCTATCTCGACGGCGATTTGCTCGACACGCGGGATTACTATCTGTTCGATCCGGACAATACCGACAAGTTTCCCGCCGCCTCGCACGGCTTCGGTATCTACGGATCGACACCCGGCAAGGCCTCGTTTGAGATTCACGATGTCTACTTCGGCGCGATTCCCGAGCCAACTTCCCTGGCGATGCTCCTCGGCGGTCTGCTTCTGGCGGGCCTGTTCCGGTGGCGCGGGTAAGAGATGTGACAATGGTGATTACGAGGACCGGCTGCTTTGTCGCGGCGGAGGGCCGGTTCTTGTTTTCGAGTAACGAGGCGGATGGATTGGGGAAGAACCCGCGCGGGATCACCGCGAAGGGGTCCGCGCGGGTCTGGAATTGCCTTTCCGAATACACAACAAAGAGTCGCTTCATAATCTCCCTCCTCTCCTCGCTTGATATTCGGCCGCGGCCGTGCCAACTCATTCGCTCAGCAGTTTCCTGACAAACCGGCATTGAGGTCGACCGCCGGCGCCCGTGAGATGCTCGGCAAGATACCGCTGGCGGTCGCGGCGATTCCAGGGCGGACGGAAATCATCACCCTTCTGGAGGATGGGCCGTGTTTCGGTAATGCCGCCGAATTCGCGGCTGCCGGCGGCCTGGCAGGGGAACCAGTGCCCCTTTCCCTCTTCGTCCTCCAAGTAGAATTCGGGATAGCAGTGTCCCGGGACCCAAACCGTTCTGGCCGGAATGTCGTTCACCCTGCAGATGGCGATGAAGAGTGAGGTTAGCTCCTCGCAATCCCCCGTTTCGTCTTCAAGCGCGGCCAACGCACCCTTGATCGGGCCGTTCTTATACTCTACGTGGTCGCGTACCCAGTCGTAGATCGCTTCCACCTTTTCCCAGGCCGTCTCCCCTTGCTGGGCGAATTGTTTCGCGACCGCCCGAATCTTCGGGTGCCGCGTCTCAATCAATGGGCTCGGCCCCAAATAGGGGCGGATCGCCCGATCCATTCTCTTCGGATCCGGCAACACGAAGCGGCTCGGGGCTTCGGGAGGAAGCATCGTCCGCCGCTCGATTTCTTGGGTCACCAGGGCTCGCGCCGTCTGGGCGCCGGGAAGGCTTCCGATTCGCACTACCATGAGCCGGACCGTATTGTTTACATTCTGGTAACTGACTTTCGCTTCCGGCGAAATATCCTCTTCGACGACCCGAACCGTTTGCTCGGGCCAATCGACGGGGATCGGGATATACCCGATTAGTCCGCTACAAGGTCCGCCGATTGCCGTCACTTCCACGCCGACCTGCCATCGCTGGGTGCTCGATTCTCCTAACTCAACTCCGCCGGGGTCACCCTCTTTGAATTGGGCCTGCAGCGTGCCACGGCAGCATAGAAAAAAGAACAGGACGATAAGAGATGTGCGCGCGTTCATGGGAGGGGAAAGGCGTGGATGCGAATTCGGAAATCGGCGAAATCGATGGCTATCTTCCAGTTTACCCAACATCTTCCGCCCTCCCAAACGGAAACCCGGCCGGCGGAACGGAGTCGCGATGAAAAGTCCGGATGCGTTGAAAATGCCTGTAATACAACCCATTTTAGAACTAGACGACACCACTCCTCTGGCGTACTCCAGAGCGGTTTCGGGTCTGACCATTGGTTCAAGCGGCGAGCGAGAGAACCGCCGGGCGGCCGTTGCCGCCCCCCCTTGAGAATCGACTGGAAGTCCACCCCCCTAATGGGATTCTATGGCAGGCGGTCGGGCTCGTCGCCAGCGATCGTCGCCAGGCGCGCCAGTAGCTCCGGATCGGTATCTTCCTGGACGAATCGAGTCGAACCGTCGCAAAACAGGAAGTTCAGACCGCCGGGGTGGAATCCACCCCACCCGCGTTTGCAGGGTTTGTCGCGTCCCTTCCCTTCCTCGGCAAGACATGCATCGTAATCGCCCAAAAAAATCCGGGCCTGGGGCGTGACGGCCGAGAGGGAAAAATAGCCGAACGAGTACGCCCAGAACGTCCGCCATTGGAGACTCGTCGCGGTGGTCGACTCACCCACGAAAAGAGTATGCGACGTGCCGTCCCGAATCGCCTTCATCCGCTCCGCCTCGAACCCTTTTACCCCGACGGCGTGCAAAGGTCCTCGCCACGATTCGGGAAAGGAGGCAAACTCGGGGGAATCCAGAAAACGCAATCCGTCGCTGCGTCCGGAAACTCCCCGATATGAACCGGGCATGTAAGGGATGTTCATCTGGTGGGCGCCGGCGGGCCCCGCCCCGGGAACACGGAGCCGTCTTGGTTCTAGGTCGCTGGGGCACGAAAACACCGCCACGAAAGTTTCGCGAACCCGCCGATTCGGCGTCCCTTCGTTCAGAGCGGTGAAATCGTATCCTTCGAAGAGGTCTATCCCCTCGATGTATGGCAGAATCGCCAGCAGCCAGTTCGCCCCGTCTTCCGAGATGATCCCCGTTCCACTGCCCGGGCAAACTCCCGCTTCGGTAATCACGTTTCCCGCGGGAAAGGAATCATTCGTAGCATGGTAGTTCAAAAGGGCCAGTCCGATTTGTCTAAGGTGATTGGCACACTCGACGCGACGCGCCGCCGCCCGGGCGGCCTGCACCGCGGGGAGAAGTAGCGCCATCAATAGCCCGAGAACCGCGATGACCACGAGCAGCTCGACCAAGGTAAACCCAATCGAGCGATACCCCGGTTTCCCGGCGAGCGACTGGATTCGCCCGTCGCGAACCGGTCTCGAGTTCGACGGGGACTTTCCGATGGCGGGGCGAAATGGTTTCACGGTCCAGTGCTTTGTCAAAGGTAGGAATCGGGGTTGACGTTTATGGGTTTCATCCGGGCGATTGCGGTACTTCGGCGTGCTGCCAACCCAAAATCTTAGTGTTGACAGAGCATTAGTGACGCGCCGGGCGTCGAAGGGCCAGTCCAGCGAGTATCCCCAGGACGAAGGGAACGAAACACGGCTCCGGAACGGCGGCCGGGTTGGGGCGTATCCCGAAGCCCCAGTTCGCGCGAACGAGGTCCAGATCCGCGCTGCCGACGAGGCCGTCCCTCGAGACGTCCCCATCGGGTCCGCTCCCTCCCCAGTTCGCGCGGACGATGTCGAGATCGGCCGACCCGACGAACCCATCCGCGTTCGCGTCCGCGTCGAGAAGGAATTCATGCAATCCGAACGTCCACATTTGATATCCGTCCTTACCCGAGGAAGAATCCTGGTCAAACAGACCGACGAGATCAAATGTTCCGACCGGAACCGAGGACGTGTCCCAACAAGAACTAACGCCCAGGCGGACCGGGAAGGTTCTCCCTTCCCCATCGGAAACGGTGATTCGGCCGTAGCGCCCCCAGCCGCTCGCGTCCAATACCTGCACATCCTCCAGTTGGACATACCGTGCCTGGTACAGCTCCCCACCACTTTGGCGGTTCGGATCGAAATACTCCAGGTTGGCGGTGTCCTTGACGTCGGACAAGGTCAGCGGAATCGGTTCCACCGCGACGTCCCGCGCCAGAAGGACGATATCGAAATCGTAAGCCGGATCGTTGTCGTGCTGCTCGTTGACGTTGAATTTCCCTCTATATGCCAGCCCGCCTCTTGCTCGCACCTCGATCAGGTCGCCCTTACGCAATGGATCGTTAACCGGCTCGCCGGTCGCCTCGTCGAGTGGATAGTTCAAGCGGCTCATCTCATCGAGCCACTCGGAATCGGTGTAGGAATAACTGGCATCCGGAAAATGCCAAACATGGTTGCCGTAATTCTGGCCCACCCAAAGAAGCGCGCCGCCCGCGTCACCGAGCAACTCCCCGGGTGTTTGTACCGTATCCACCGCTTGGATCCCAATCTGCCACTGGCCACCCATATTCCAAATTGGACCATTCGGAGCGTAGGCGGGGGTGGAATCGAGCATTTCCTCCGGATTATTGACGACGACACCGACGAGACGATAAGCCTGGGCGTCGTCGGGGGGAACGGTCGGAACCTGCCAGGTCGGCGACCCGTCTGCTCCCACCGCCTGCATCTCTTCGAACCTGGTGTAGGGGACGGCCGACCAATCAATTGCGACCACTGCGGACGTGACACAGCCGAAAAGGATGAAGAGGGTGAGAATGCATTGACACGCGACACCGTGTTTTCGAGAAAACAGGAAACACATCCAGCTCCGCATCATGGTGGCCTTCCTCTGTCGAACAAAAGGGGGTCGGCAAACTTTTTTCATTTTTCGCCCCGCACCTCTTATCGTAGAGCGGGACGAACTGGTCGTCAACCATCGATCCGTACGAGGCCGAACCGAAAACCACGCCCGTCCCAGTGGAATGTCATTATTCTAGAGAGCTATTCTTTGCGGCAGGGAATTCCGACGGCAGCCAAACCGGAACCAGTGGTGCCGGAAGCGGCCCCAAACCTCGGCGGCACCAGAGTTCGGAATCGGTGCTGGGCCGCCGACCGCCGCCTTGATCAGCCGATTATGTGAACGTATAATCACATAAGAGGTCCATTATGGCGGAAGAAAAACTTCGAACGGAAATACGTCGTGAGCAAATCGTCGAGGCGGCGTTTGAATTGCTGGGGACCCAAGACCCAGCCACGTTGAGCGTGGCGAGCGTCGCGCGCCGGGTGGGATTGGTCCCGTCAGCCGTCTACCGACATTTCCGCGGCAAGGATGAGATACTTGATTCGGTCGTGGAGCTGATCGGCCGGCGTCTGCTGGAGATCGTCCAGTCGGTCCGAGACCACACGAGCGATTCGCTCGAGCGGCTTCGACGGCTTCTCATGCGGCATATCCGTTTCGTGCGGGAAAACAGCGCGATTCCCCGGATAATCCTGGTCGATGCGTTCCAGGTCCGCGAATCAAAACGTAAGAGCAAGTCTTACAAGGTCATCCGTGCGTACCTCGACCGTATCATACAGATCGTCGCCGAGGGCCAGGAAGCCGGCAAGATTCGCCCGGAGTTGGACGCTCAGACCGTTGCCTCCGGACTCCTGGGAATCGTCCAATCGGGGGCCGTCATGTGGTATCTGTCGGAGGGGGATTTCGATGTCACCCGTCATGCCCAGCGAGGCTGGGAACTCCTTGCCACCGCAATCGAGAGCAAATGAAATGCTCAAGGTTGAGGTGCTCTTTTGCATCGCACGTGAATCCATATTCACATTACGGAGTCCGCAATGGTCCGAAAGCGTTTCTTCGTCTCACGGAAATGGCTTGCCGTGCCCCCGGTTGTCATCGCGGTGGCCGCGGTCGCCTGGCTGGTTGCCGGTCGAGAGGGACCACGCCGGCTGGCGAGAGAAGAGCAGCAGCGAACGGTCCGGGTCGTCCCGGTCGCGCCGGTGGACGTCATGCCGCGCGTTCTGGCCCATGGCGTGGCGGAGGCCGGCCGGACTTGGAAGGCCGTCGCGGAGGTAAGAGGTCGCGCTGTCGAGGTCCATCCGGAACTCAAGCCGGGCGCATTTTTCCAAGAGGGGGATGTCCTGTTGCGGATCGACCCGGCGGAATACGAGTTGGCCGTTTCGCGGCTCGAGGCGGAGATCGCCCAGGTGAAGGCCCAACTCGAAGAACTCTCCGTCAAGGAAGCGAATGATCGGATTTCCGTGTCGATCGAAGAGGATTCGCTCGAACTGGCGCAGACCGACTTGGAACGCGCGGAGCGGCTTGCACTGCAGCGTGCCACCTCGGCGGCGGAAGTCGATCAGCGCAAGCGGACCTTATTGTCTCAGCGGCAAACCGTCGAGAAGCTGCGGTCCTCCTTGAAACTCATTCCGCAGCAACGAAAATCGCTGGATGCGGCCCTCGCCGTCGCCGAGGCACGATTGCAGCAAGCCAGGTTGGACTTGGCGAAAACCGTCCTGGCGGCACCTTTCGACTGCCGTATCGGGGAGGTCCGAATCGAACCCAGGCAGTTCCTCGCCGCGGGGCAGGAGTTGTTTGTCGCCTATGATACGGCCTCCGCGGAAATCGAGGCGCGAATTCCGATCGACCGGTTGCGGCTCCTCGTCCGGCCGGGTCACGAACTCTTCGATCTGGCGGGAATGGGGAAGAACGCGGTCCAAACGCTCTTCGACTTCGACGTGGTCGTGCGACTTCGCAGCGGCGATTTTCAGGCACAATGGGAGGCGAAGGTCGTGCGGATGCGCGAGCAGTTCGACCTTCGGACGCGGACCATGGGCCTGGTCGTCGCTGTGAGCGATCCCTACAAGAAGGCGATTCCAGGAAAGCGGCCGCCTCTGCTGGAGGGGATGTACTGCGAAGTGGAATTCCGAGCGAAGCCGCTGGAAGACAAGATCGTCATCCCCCAATTGGCCCTCAACGACGGACACGTATACATCGCCGACGAGGAAAACCGTCTTCGCCGCCGGGAGGTGAAGACGGCGTTCAATCAGGGGAGCTTTGCATGCCTCGAAAGCGGCCTGGAGGCTGGGGAACGGGTGGTCGTGTCCGATACTGCGCCCGCGATCGAGGGGCTCCTTCTCGATCCGGTAGTCGACGACGGGTTGTGGGAGCGGCTGGTACGAGAGGCCGCCGGCGAGGGAGAGCTGAAATGATAGCGTACTTCACCAAGCACCCGACGGCGGCCAATCTGCTCATGCTCGTCTTTCTAGCGGCGGGCATCTTGAGTTTGCGGAATCTGCGGCGAGAGACCTTTCCCGATTTTCGTCCCACCGAGGTAGAAATCCGCATCCCGTATCTTGGGGCAACGGCCGAGGAGGTCGAGGAGACAATCTGCCAGCGGGTCGAAGACGCGTTAGACGGGGTCCGTTTCGTCAAGGAGGTGCGGTCCGATGCCCGGGAGAACCTGGCGATCGTGACCGTGGAAATGGCGCCGGGAGGGGAGTACCCGGCGTTCAAGGATGAGATCGACACGCAGGTCGCCGCGATTGACGACCTCCCTCCCGACACGGAAGAGCCGGTCATCACCCATCTGCACCGGACGGATCAGGTGCTTTCGATCCTGGTTGCAGGGGCGATGCCCCGTGGTGACCTCAAGACTTATTGCGAAGACTTCAAGGACCGCTTGCAGCGCATTCCGGAAGTCTCGCTCGTGCGGATCGGCGGGTTCTCCGACCGCCAATTTCGCATCGAACTCTCCGAAGAGGCGCTCAAACATTACGGTTTGAGCGTGGCGGAGGTCGCCGCGATTATCGCCCGGCAAAACGTCGATTTGCCGGCCGGGGCGCTCGAGACCGACGAGGGGGAGATCACGGTGCGATTCGTCGAGGAGCGGACGTCGGTGCGAGGCCTTGAGTCGCTTCTGATCATCGCCGGCCCCGAGGGGGGCGGCATTCGGTTGGGAGACATCGCCAATGTACGCGACGTCTTCGAATTGGACGAGGAAAGAGTGTTGCTGCGCGGCGAACCGGCCGCCCTCGTCAATATTGAGATGACACGAAACCAGGACGTGATTCGCGTGGCGGATGCCGTCAAACGGTTCGTCGAAGAAGAGCGGCAACGGTACCCCATGCTCGAATTCGTCATCACGCGCGACGCCTCCACGCTCGTACAAGACCGGCTCCAACTTCTCGCGAACAACGGGTGGCAGGGGATGCTTCTGGTCTTCCTCACGATGTGGCTGTTTTTCAACGTCCGCCTCTCCTTCTGGGTGGTCATGAGTCTTCCCGTCTCGTTCCTGGGCGTGTTCTTCCTGATGCCCCATTTGGGCCTGACGGTGAACATGATGACCATGGTGGGAATGCTGCTGGCGCTGGGAATTCTGATGGACGACGGGATCGTCATCGCGGAGAACATCGCGACCCACCGCGCCGCGGGAAAGAGCCCCATCGAAGCGGCGATCGTAGGCGTCAACGAGGTGAAGTCGGGCGTCTTTTCTTCATTCCTTACGACCGTATGCGTTCTGGGCCCGTTGGTCTTTCTGGCCGGGGACATCGGTACGGTACTCGAGGTCGTTCCCCTCGTTCTGATTCTGGTGTTGACAATCAGTCTGGTGGAAGCATTCTTCATTCTGCCGGCCCATCTGGCACACTCGATGCACCACTACGACCCGAAAGAGGCCGGTCGAACGCGGCGGCTTTTTGAACGGGCCATTGAATGGACGCGTGAGAGGGCCGTCGGCTCCACGCTCGATTTGCTGCTGCGCTGGCGCTACGCATGGGTGGGGCTTGTTGCCGGCGTGTTTCTCGTCTCCATCGGAATGCTGGCCGGCGGGGTTCTCAAGTTCCAGGCGTTTCCGGACATGGACGGCGACGTGATCGAGGCGCGGTTGGTGCTTGCCCCCGGCAGTTCGCTCGAACATACCGAAGCCGTCGTGCGGCACGTCACGGACGCACTCGACCGCGTGAACGCGAGATTTGCCCCCTCCCAACCTGACGGCCGGCCGTTAGTGCAAACGGTCTACGTTCGATTCAACTGGAATCCGGACGCATTTGAGAACGGTCCACACGTGGCGACCGTGACGGCCGATTTGTTGACCGCCCAGCGCCGCAACGCCCGATTGGATGACGTGTTCGCGGCATGGCGCGAGGAAGTTGGCCGACCGGCCGACGTATTGGAACTCAACTTCACGGAACCGGTTTTCGGGCCCCAGGGACGCAATATCGAGATTCGCCTCATGGGAAACCGCCTCGCCGAATTGGATGTGGCCGCCTCCGAAATGAAACAGTGGTTCTCCGATTTCGCCGGGGTTTCGAATCTTTCGGACGATCTTCGGATAGGAAAACCGGAATTGCAGATCCGCGCGAAGGAAGCGGCGATGGCGCTGGGTCTGGACGCGGAAACCATGGCGCGGCAAATTCGGTCGGCCTTTCAAGGGGTTGTCACCGACGAAGTTCAGGTGGGCGAGGAATCGTACGAGATCGACGTTGGTTTTGAACCGGGCCACCGAGATACTCTGCGTGACTTGGAGAGTTTCTACTTCACCCTGGACGACGGAAAGAAGGTTCCGCTTGGCACGGTGGCCGAAGTGACGGCCCGTCGCGGCTGGTCCTGAATCGCTCGCGTGAATGGCGAGCGGACCGTCACCGTCCACGGCGACGTCGATTCGAAGGTGACGAATACGGCGGCGTTGATCTCCCAGCTTTCGAACGAGTATCTCCCGGAATTGTTAGAGAAGTACCCTCAAGTGCGAGTGTCGATCGAGGGAGAAACGAAGGAAGGGACCACGACCCGCCTGTCCATTCTGCGGGGGATGTTGATCGGGATGCTGGGGGTGTTCATCCTCCTGAGTTTCCAGTTCGAAAGCTACACCGAACCGCTTGTCGTCATGATCGCGATTCCGCTGGCGCTCATCGGCGTCGTTGCCGGACATCCCATCATGGGAATCAATCTCTCCATGCCCAGTATCCTCGGGTTCGTTTCGCTCGCGGGGATCGTCGTCAACGACTCGATTCTGCTGGTTCTCTTTCTGAAGCATCAGCGCAATCAAGGAATGGAGCTGCTGGAGGCTGCTTCGATGGCCGGCCGGAGGCGTTTTCGCGCGATCATCCTGACCTCGTTGACGACAATCGCCGGTTTGCTTCCCCTGCTGACGGAACGGAGCTTGCAGGCGCAAATCCTCATCCCCCTGGCAACCAGCATCGCATTCGGTCTATTGGCCTCCACCATTCTGGTTCTGTTCGTCATCGCGAGCATCTACGCCATTCTCGGAGATTTGAATCTGGCACGGCCTCCCAAGACAAGGGAAGAGTAGAACGTCATCGCGCGAAATGTGAGGGGATATTTTGGGCCTTTTGACGGCCGCGAACGCCGTGGCACGGCAAGAAAATGGGATCGCCCCCAACTCGAAACCGCGTTCAGGTTTGGGCCGAGAAATTAGGAAAACCGGCGGTCACCGATGACCGCCGGCCTTTCTTCGAGTTTTTCGCAGCGGAGGGCAAGGGACTCGAACCCTCAACCGGCAAGCCGGCACCTGATTTCGAGTCAGGCTGCTAACCAATTCGCGTACCCTCCTGAAGACGAGCACCGCCCGGACGCGTTGTGGCCGTTTACCGGCATCGAAACGCTGAGGCTGGGTGGTAGGAATCGGGTATTGTACCGTTGAACCAAGGATAAGTCTAGAAGCGATCCCGAAAAAGGGCAGGTTTGTGGCAGCCTTCGAGGAATGATCCGGCTTTCAACGGGTTTAGCGGGAAATGAACCCCCTTGGCGCGGGTTTATGTCTCATCTCCGGCCCGATTCCAAGTGCGGTGTCCGGGGCGCGCTAATCTGCGCCAAGATTGCGTTCAACTTTTCTTGCTTTATTACTCAGTCCGAACAACTCGGTCGATTCGGATTTTCGCACCGCCGCCGTGGAGTCGAACGTGTGGTCCGCCGGGAACCCGTCGCCACGGATATTCAACGGCGCACAACAGCCAGACACTCCGATCGACAGCGCGAGGAGACAGGAGGTTCGCAAGAATGCTGTCAATAACCTATTCATGGTTCACGTTAGGAGAATAAAGTGCTCGGACCAACTGGTCGACGGCCTACGCTGCGTCCGACGGGCGAGGCGTCGAATTTCGCATATCATCCATTGCCTCGGCCAACGACCGTGAGGGGATACGGGTACCATCCGAACACGGAACTCCCTTGGCGGGGACTTCAAAGCCGTTCACTCGAGGCTGGAGTAACGGCGCGTTCGCCGCGCGGATGGCTGGGGGAGGATTCTGCATAAAACGGGAAAGCGGGTCAATGGCAGTTTGGGGCTTTTTTGAAAGGTCGTATGTGCTGAACGCCGGGATGAACGGAGAACCGAAAGCCCGCAAACCCGGAGACCCCGCCGGTATTCATTGTTTGTTGTTTTGAAACTCGCAAAATGGCATTGCCTCAAGCGAAGCATCCGTGTATTATCCGCCCCGAGTTTTGTCGAGGAGCCCGTGTGGGGGGAGGTTCCCTCCTGCTTCATTTTGCGTTCCGGCGTCCCCATCTTCCAGTCATTCGACCCAAGGGGATGTTCCGATCCGGTTCACGAGGATGATCGCGATGCTTCGTTTCCGTGTGTTCACGCGTCTACCCCTTCTTCTACTGCTTACGGTCGTGGTCTGCGGTTGCACCGGTCCGGCGTTGACCGTCATGTATCTTCTCGGCGCGATGGACATCCCGGCTCAGTATAAAGGGCTCAAGGGTAAAAAGGTCGCCATCGTCTGCCGTCCAATCGCCTCCACGCAGTACCAGAACCCGAACGTGGCGCACGAGATTGCTCGGCAAGTGGGCCGACTCATCAAGAGACACGTCTCGAAGGTGGAGATCGTCGACTACCGAAAGGTCGCGGACTGGACGGACAACAACAATTGGGAGGAATTCGTCGACATCGGCGACGCCCTCGAAGTCGACCGTGTAATCGGCATCGACCTCGAAAGCTTCAATATATTTCAAGGGCAGACGCTCTATCAGGGCCGCGCGAATTGCATCGTGAAGGTATACGACTGCACGATCGAGGATGTTGAACCGGTATTCGAAAAAGTCTTGCCTCCGATTGTCTATCCGCCCAATACGGGCATTCCGACTTCAGAGAAAACCGAAAGCCGCTTCCAGCTCGAATTCATCGGCATCATCTCGTCACAAATCGCCCGGCTCTTCTACAATCACGATCCGCATAGCGATTTTGCGCTCGACTCGGTCGCGTTCGATTAACGTGACCGTCCTCCCACTACTCTCCGTTCAGGACGAAATCGAGCGGCACGCGGGTCACTTGCGTCCGGCTGAGCCCCCCGGTTCGCCGGTCGCCGGCACAGTGCCCCAGAAGGACCGCGCCGTCGACGAATTCGATCGCCGTGTAGCAATACCAGCCGTGCGGCCGCCACGCGACGTTCCGCACGTTCTCCCAAGTCTCGCCCTCATCGCGCGAGACGGCGACGGTCAGAGGGGTCCGGCGTTGTAGCAGTCTCGGGTCGACCTCGGCGTGGTTGTTCCAGACGAGAAGCAGCTCGCCGGAATCCGGAATCCGCTCGATCGAGGCGGGCGAGCAGGGACCGATGATGCTCGACGGCTTCAATTCGCTCCATGTTTTCCCGCCGTCGCCGGAGTAGGAGACATACTGCATCCCTTCGCGGGTGCGGACGAACATCATCAAGCGGCCGTCGGTCAACTCGACCACGCCGGGCTCCTGCGTCGTCACGCGTTTCCCGTCGGGGGTATGCGTGATGAGCGTCGACTCGCTTCGCTTCCACGTCTTACCGACGTCGTCGGAATAGTAACAGGCGATATGCCCGGCCCAATCGGGCTCTTGCCAATCCGGCCGGTGGTGCAGGGCGAGCGGGAGAATCAACCGGCCGCTCTTCAGTTGCACGGCCCGGTCGTTATTGAGCACGTAATACCCCACGTCGGAGTCGGGCACGCAAACGATCGGATCGGACCAGGTCTTCGCTTCGTCATCGGAGAAGCAAAGGAAGGGGCGGCAGTCGGTCAGGGCCTGTTTTCTGGCGTAGAACAGAGCGATCCGGCCGTCTTGCAGGCGCAGCAACGAGACCGACATGTTGTTGAGACCGCCTTCATAGGGAATAACAACGACGTCTTCGTCGGTCCAGGTCTTCCCTTCATCCGACGAAAACCGTCCGGCGAGGTGTGCCCGCGAATGATCGCCTCCGCCGCCGGTGAAGTGGGTATAAACGAACAGAAGCCGGCCGTCCTTCAGACGGATAAAATCCCCCTCGCTATTGCGAGGATTCCCCTTGCCCGGCGGAAGGGCGAGAACCTCCTCCACCGGAAACGGTTTCAGCGGAAGCAAGTCGTAGATCACCGGAAGTAGCCGATCGCTCACCAGTTCGTGCCCCCAGTCGTTGGGATGCATCCCGTCGAGAAGTAGCGTATCGGGAGTCTTACCGGTCTTCTTCTCGTACGTATCGTATTCGGTCAAGATGTCGACGAGCGGCACGTTCGTCTCCGCGGCCACCTTGCGCACGACGGCGTTGTAGTCGCGGAGCATCGCGTTCGTGAATCCGTCCGGGTCATCCGAATCGTATGGCGGCTTGCCATAAAGTCCCTTCAACTTCGGCGTCCAGCGGAATTGGTTCGTCGTCATCAGAATCACCTTGGCCCCAACCGACTGGAGCGTTTCGACCATCCAACGCAAGTTCTCTTCGTATCGCTCTTTCGCAATGCGCGGCGCGGTCTCGGGAGGCTCCCGCCACACGTCGATCGCCGAATCGTTCGCTCCAAGCTGAATCACCACCAGATCCGGGTCATGATCCAAGACGTCCTTTTGAAACCGTGCCTTGGCTTTTTCGGTCGTGTCTCCGGGAACTCCGGCATTCACCACGCGGACGGCGTTGTCGGCCGCCTCCAGGGCATGTCGGATGCGCTCCGGATAGACCATTAGGATTTCGTCGCGCGGCGCCGTCGTCGAGTCACCCAGTGCGACGATCGTGGTCGTTTCCTCGTCCGCCGCGGCATCGGTCGGCGAAAAAGCGAGCGGGAGGGAAAGACTTGCGAACAGACCGATGGAAATCCAGAATCGAAAGGGGAGGTTCATGGAGAGGAACTCCTGGGGAAGGCGGGGCGAAGGTTGGTGCATCAACGGAGGCGGTACTCGTGTTCGAGACGGCCCCCGCTCACCAAGAGCCTACCTGACGGCCGTGCCGGATGCAACCGTCGGCGCAGTAATTCCACCCCAGCCTCCAAACGCGAAACGAGGCCGCGACGACGCGAGAAAATGCTTGTTGGGATGTGCGGCATGCGCGTTTCTCGGTATTAATGGAACCCGTCGCCCAAACTGCTTTCACTAGAAAAAACAGAAAACGCCTTAACGATACGCCCCGCAACGGGTAGTGACGACCGCCAAAAACCGATTTCTGTAATCCTTTTTTGCGGCTTCACGGCGAAATCACGCGGGAAAATCTATATAATACTGGGGAGTCGTCGGTGCCGGGCTTACTTTTTGGCTTTGCGGCGCCGGGTCACGAATTCAACATTGAAAAGGAAAGTACTGGAGTATTTGCATGCGTACCACGACCATGAGCATTTTCGCGGGCCTGTTTCTCGCATCGGCCCTTGGCCATTTCGCGGCGGCCGAGGAACCCTGGATCGTGTTCGAAGGTAAGGAAGGTCCCGGTCGGGGCAAACATATCGTCTTCGTTACCGGCGACGAGGAGTACCGTTCGGAGGAATCGATGCCGATGCTTGCCAAGATCGCCGCGCTGCGGCACGGATTCAAATGCACCGTTCTCTTCGCCATCAACGAAGAGACGGGGGAGATCGACACGGTCGTGAACGACAACATTCCCGGCTTGCATTTCCTCCAGGATGCCGATTTGATGGTGATGTTCACGCGATTCCGGAAGCTGCCGGAACCGCAGATGAAATACGTTCTGGAATACATCGATTCGGGCAAACCGATGATCGCCCTGCGGACGGCGACGCACCCCTTCAACTATCCGCCCGAGAGCCCTTACTTCGAGTGGAGCTTCAATGCGCCCGACGGCGGATTCGGCGGGCGCGTCTTCGGACAGACTTGGATCAACCACTACGGAGACCATCACGGCACGAGCACCCGGGCGAAGGTCGTTCCGCAGAAGAAGGACCACCCGGTCCTCCGCGGCGTGAGCGAGGTCTTCTGGGGTCCGTCGGACGTCTACGGAGTGTTGCCGCTGCGCGGCGAATGCGCGCCGCTGGTCATGGGCGAAGTCGTCCTCGGCAAGGATCCCAACGGCGAACCGGAACCCGGCAAGATTCTCCAGCCGGTCGTTTGGATCAAGGAATACCAGGGTTCCGGCGAGAAGCCGTCGCGCGTCTTGACGACGACGATGGGCCACTCCTTTGACTTGAAGAGCGAAGACCTGCGGCGCGTGCTTATCAACGCCTGTTTTTGGGGTTTGGGCATGGAGGACCAGATGCCGGAAAAGGCGAACGTCGACTACATCGACGGTTACGACCCGAGCGACATCGGGTTCGGGAAGCACCGTAAAGGGGTCAAGCCGTCCGATCACGCCGTCAAATAAACGGCACGACGCGAAGACGGCTCCATATTCTCGCGGCAAGAGGAACGAAAACCGGGATCTCTTCCTTCCGACAATCACCCACGGCATTAGCGTGACCACCCACTCAAGAAAGGAATTCTTCCATGCGACTAACGCAATACGTCATCCTTTTCCTTTTGGCCCCGATGGGGTTATCGGAGATCGCGTCTTCCGCCGCGGCACTCGAACCGGGGCAGATTGCCGTCCTCTATGCCGAGCAAAACGAGGAATCGCGCGAGCTGGCCGAGCACTACGCGAAGGTCCGTGATATCCCGGTGCGTCAGAACCTCTTTTCGGTCAAGGTTCCTCCGGTCGAGGAATTGGACCGCGTGGTTTGGGAACAGGAGGTCCGTCCGGCGATTCTGCAGTGGCTGGAGGCGAACGATCCGGACCGGAAGTTGCGGTGCATCGTTACGTGTCGCGGCCTTCCGTTGAAGATCGGCAAGCGCGATGCCTCCGCTCCCGCGGTCATGGCTCGCCGGCGGTTTCTCATGGAATCGCGGCGCCGCCGCATCGCCAAGGCGAATGATCTCGTGACGCTCTACGAGGAGATGATTGGAAGGAAAGTGACGCGGAGCCGACCGCTCACGTCGGCCGCCACTTCGAAACAGCTCGCCGACCGGCTTGAAGGGGTTATTTCCTTCACCCAGCAGTACATCCAGACCTTGACCGCCCCGAACGACCAGCAGAAAGTTCTCCAAGCGTACGAACGGTTCCTTACGGTTGCCGGGGGGATCGACATGGCCGCCAAGATGTTTGCCGGTCGGGTTACCGAGGAGACGATAAAAAACCTCTCGCCGCAACAAGCGATCCAGATCGGTGCGCTCAGCGGAAGAGCGCAAGGTCTGACGCAGGCGGTCGTGGCGCTGAACAATCTGCCCGATACGGTCGCCCGGGACGTCCAGTTGCTCAATCTGACGGAGACGACCAAGGGAATCGTCGGCACGGTGATGTGGATCGACGAAGAGCTCGACAAGCTGCGAGACAACCGGACCGAAGCGAGTTTCGATAGCGAGTTATCACTGATCTATTGGCCGGACTACCCGCTTTTCAACTGGTACCCGAACCTCCAGTATTATTTGTATGAGTCGGCCGGCGTGGATCAATCGCGGAACATGATGGTCTCGCGACTGACCGCCCCGACCTTGGAAACCGCGAAAGCCATCGTCGATTCGTCCGTCGCCGCCGAGCAGAACGGACTGACGGGGAAGATCTATTTGGACGCGCGGGGCCTTGCCGCCACGGCGGAAGACCCGGAGGACGGACCCTTCCACGGCCAGTTCGACCAGTCGCTTCGCGACTTGGCTGCGCGATTGAAGCAGGCCGGGACGATCGAAGTCGTCCTGAACGATGAAGACGCCGTGTTTGCCGAGGGGGCATGTCCCGACGCGGCCCTCTACTGCGGTTGGCTTGGCGAGAAAGGCTATACCGACTCCTTTACCTGGGTCCCCGGGGCCGTCGGATATCACTTGTCGAAAGATGCCGCGAACACTCTGCGGACCGCCGGGGCATCCAATTGGTGTAACGCGATGCTGGAAAATGGCGTCGCCGGAACACTCGGTCCGGCCTACACCTCGGAGTTACAGGCCTTCCCAATGCCGGACTTGTTCTTTTCCATGCTATTGACCGGCGAGCATACTCTGGTCGAAACCTATTACCGAACCAATCCGTTCAACTCCTGGATGATGGTCCTCGTGGGAGATCCGCTCTACAATCCCTTCAAGGCGAATCCACTCTTGCGTAAAGACCAGCTCCCGGACATACTCGATCCACAGAAGCGGCAAGCCGCACTCGCCGCACAAGAAGGCGGCGCCATTCCCTCGACGCCCGAGCCGTCCGCCGCGGCCGGGGGACCGGAGATCGAGGGAACGCAATCGGCACCGGCAGATCCGGGGGCAAAGAGAGAAAAAGAAGAGGAATTCGAATTTACCCTTCCGGGGCTGGATGAGTAGGACGCCGATTACCGGGAGACGATTACCGGGAGACGATTACCGGGAATCGGCGGCCGCCTCCGAGACGGCTTCCACCAAACGCCGACACCAAATGGCATTGCGCAGTAACCGCCGATCTCGGTCGGCGGTAATCGAGGTTTCCTCCACCCGCATGGGGGTACGTCTGGGTTCTCCGCCTTTTTGAAAACGGCCTTGGACAGGCCGTTGACTGAGCGGATACCTATCCTTATACTGGTAGTACGTTGGCTGGTTGGAGTATCCCGTGCTTCTTGTTTAATGTAGCAGAGCTCGGGCAGCTTAAGCGAGTTTTCAAAGCTTGCGTTCGCTCGCCGGAAACGGAGGCGTCGTACCAGAGGAGGAAACGTGCGGTCACATCATCGAAGCGGTTTTACGCTCGTCGAGTTGCTTGTCGTCATCGCGATCATCGGAATTCTCATCGCGCTCTTAATCCCGGCCGTGCAAGCCGCGCGGGAGGCCGCGCGGCGGATGCAGTGCGCTAATCAACTCAAGCAACTCGCGTTCGCGTCATTGAATCACGAGAGTACCCACCGGGTGTTGCCTTCGAGTGGTTGGGGGCGGAAGTGGGCGGGAGAGCCGTCTCTGGGATTCGGCGCCACCCAACCCGGCGGGTGGGCGTTCAGCTTGCTGCCCTTCATGGAGCAGCAGCAGCTCTACGAGTCGGTGAACGTGGGCGATGCCGGCGATCCCCAGAAGAGCCCTCCGCGGCGCGCCGCTCTGAGGGTCCTGGCTGAAACCGCCATAGGGGGGCTCTATTGCCCTTCCCGGCGCGCCGCCATCCCCTATCCGAACGCTGGAAAGCTCGGCCTCTACAACGCCGATACCCCGACGAAATGGGGGCGCAGCGACTACGCGATGAACGCGGGAGATGAGATATATGGGACGGACTTCCCGGGAGGTCCTTCGACCATCACTTCGGTTCTCTCGAACAACTACGGTTTCTCGGACCGCTTCCGGCAGCAGAGGACCAACGGAACGGCGTTTTCCATTCCGACCGATTCCACCGGCGTCAGCTTCGTGGCCAGCAACGTCAAGCTGCGCGACATCTCCGACGGAACCAGCAACACGTACCTCCTCGGCGAGCGCTACCTCAACCCGGACTGCTACCAGACGGGCACCTGTGCCGAGGATGACGAAGGCTGGATCGCCGGGTTTGACGTGGATACGAATCGATGGACCGGTTACCCCCCGGATCCGCACCTGGCGAAGCCACTGGTCGATACGCCCGGCTACGGCCTGAGCAGCATCAACTTCGGCAGCGCCCATCCGGGTGGTTTCAACATGGTCTTTTGCGATGGTTCGGTCCACACCGTCGCGTACGAAATTGATCCGGAAACCCACCGATGGCTGGGTAACCGCAAAGACGGAATGGCGCTAGATCGATCGGGGTTCTAGTGATCTGCCAATCCTAAGATTTTGGGCTGGCAGCACGCCGGAGTACGCAATCGCCTGGACGAAACCGAAACGTCAACCCCAATTCCGACGTTTGACAAAGTAATGGGCACCACGGTACGGCTGCCCTTTCTTTGGTGTTAGATAATTTTGGATAATGCATATAAATCCATATTGATTTTTGCATCCGTCCGCGAGAACAGAGTTGCTCACCCGCCGGCTGCCCGGAGAACGTCCGCGAACGGAATATCGGCATACCGACCGAAGAGCGGGTGCCGCGACAGTTTTGCTCGGGTCGCTTTGGGCGAGGGGAGGCCGCAGAGGAACCGGGTCAACTGCCGGGGGCTGGAAAGGGGCTCGCGGCCTTCGCTCCGAAGGGAGGCGATTTCCTTAAGCTGTGCCGGCGTGAACCGGTAAGCGAGCGTCTCTGGGATCACTCGGGGTGCTGGGTCTTCGCAGTGGCCGCAGTGTCCGCAGTCGGCCCCTCGAGCCGCGCCGAAATAGTCCAGCAAATACTCCACCATGCATCCGTCGTGACTCGCGAAATCAAGCACCTGGCGCACCCTCGCGATGTCCTGACGCTCGCGGTCCAAAAAGCGACGGTAGGTCCTTTCCGAGAGGTCGTCCATATCCCGCGGGAGCGTCAGCCGCCGATACCCTTGCCGCACCCCGGCTACGCGAAGCGTCAAATCGCCCCGCTCCTCCAGATAACCCAGCGCAGTAACGATCCGTTCCCGCGTTTCTCCAAGCGTCTCGACCGCCTTCGGCACGTCGATGGAGAACCACTTCGGCAGGTTGTAGTGATAGACGTACCGGATGTCTGATTTGTCGATGCCCATCCCAAAGGCGATCGTCGCGACGACGACCATGTCGCGCGAAGCCATGAACGCGTCTTGCAGGGACCGGCGGTCGTCGTGTTCCATTCCGGCATGGTAAAATTGGGCGTCGAAGCCTTGATTGCTCAAGACTTCGGCCACCCTTTCCGCGGCCTTCTGCAGCGTGACGTAGACGATCGTCGGGCCCCTGGGACGGCTTCTGTGCCGGTCGATGAGAAGGCGGTCGCGCTCGCCGTGGCCGCACGGCGTGGAGTAGATTTTCAGGTTGGGGCGGTAGAAACCGGTGTTGATGACGTCTTCCGGCGCGATGGCGAAGCTCTTGGCGATATCCTGCGATACGGCCGGCGTCGCCGTGGCGGTCAGGGCGAGAACCCGGGGTATCGACAGCTCCGCGGCCAGTTGGGCGATCCGCAGGTAGTCGGGGCGGAAGTTGTGCCCCCACTGGCTGATGCAATGGGCCTCGTCGACCGCGAGAAGCGAGATGTCGTATCGGCGGAGCGAACGGAGGAACCGCTCGTTGCCGAGCCGCTCCGGCGAGATGTACAACAGTTTGAGTGTCCGGTCGCGGAGTGCCTCGTGAACGGCCCTCGTCTCCGTGGCCTCCTGCGTGGAGTCGAGCCGCCCGGCCGCGATGCCTTTGGAAGCGAGGAAGTCGATCTGATCCTTCATCAGCGCCAAGAGGGGCGAGATGACCAACGTCAGCCCGTCGAGCACCAGCGCCGGCAACTGGTAGCAGAGACTCTTCCCTCCTCCGGTCGGAAAGACGGCGAGCGTCGAGCGGCCCTGCAGCAACCGCCCCACCACCGCTTCCTGTCCGGCGAGGAATCGATCAAACCCAAACTGCCTTTTTAGTATTTCGAGCGCGTTCATACGGTCAATGATACCAAACGGCCGGGGGGAGAGCAAGCCATGTCAATCCCTCCACCCGGGCGAGTTGAAGGAATCGGCCGCGACTTGTCGACTCAACAGTCGTGTTCGCCGCCAGTGAACTCCAGTGCCCCCCTCGCGGACCGCCGGGAAGGGTGCGGGCCGCGGAAAGATGCCGTTGGCCGCAAGACGTCTACACCGTTTTGTTATGGGAGCGCCGTGAGAAACGTCGCGCTTCCCTCCGATCCGGACGTCTTGAAGGAACACTGGGACGCCGATCCGATCATTCTCGGCGACTTGGGTTCTCGTCGTCCTCCCATTCCCTTTCTTCAAGTCCGTCTTCGGTGTCTTCCTCGTATTCCTCCCAGTTCTCTTCTTCCTCCGATTCGTCCCTCTCGTCTTCCCAGGGGGCCGTTGTGTCCTTATCTTCTTCAGGTGGATCGACTAAGACGACGCGGTTCCGCTTGGCCGGAGGGGGTGACGGAATGGGCGCGTCCGAGTCCTGCTCTTGCATGGCCTCCCAATCCGCCAAGCCAAGGAGGACTTCCCGGGCTTGAGAACCGTTGTACGGACCGATGATCCCATCTTCGGCCATGTAGTCAATCAACCGCGCGGCGCGGCCGTAGCCGATCCCCAGAGCCCTTTGCAGGAGAGACACGCTGCCGCGGCCCTCGCGGACGACGACGTTGACCGCGCTGGAGTAGAGTTCGTCGCGGTCGCGGGACTCCAGCCCCGCGGGGGTTTCCGGGTCGGAGACTTGCAGTTGGACCAACTCTTGTACGAAGTGCGGTTCGCTGGTCGCCACGGAGGCGATGACACGGTTGATCTCGTCGTCGGACAGGTAGGTTCCCTGACCGCGCATCAGCGTACTCGTGTTCGGAGAGAGGAAAAGCAGGTCGCCGTTGCCGAGGAGTCTGTCCGCTCCCATCTCGTCCAGGACGACGCGACTGTCGGTCCGACTGGCGACCTGAAAGGATATTCTCGCCGGCAGGTTCGATTTGATAAGTCCGGTGATCACGTCGACCGTGGGCTTCTGCGTTGCCAGAACAAGGTGAATTCCGACCGCGCGACTCTTCTGCGCGAGCCGGATGATATGGGCTTCCACCTCCTTCGCGGCGGTCATCATCAAATCGGCCATCTCGTCCGCGATAATGACGACGTAGGGCATGTGGGTGGGGACGTCTTCCATCGTTTCGTACCCCTCCGCCACGAGTCTCTCCTCGATCTCCTCTCGTCCGAGCTGGTTGTACACCTCGATGTTCCGCACGCCCACCCGAGCCAGAAGAGCATAGCGTTCCTCCATCTTGTCGACGGCCCATCCAAGAATGGCCTCCGCCTTGCGCATGTCGGTCACGACCGGGTGCATCAGGTGCGGAATCCGCTTGTATCCGCTCAATTCGACCATCTTCGGATCGATCAGCAGCATCCGAACCTCGTCGGGGCGGCGGCTCATGAGGATCGACACGATGATGGAGTTCAGGCAGACACTCTTGCCCGTCCCGGTACGGCCGGCGATGAGCAAGTGGGGCATCTTCGCCAAATCTACCACCAGGGGCATTCCGGAGACGTCCTTGCCCAGGAAGATGGGAATTCGCATCGTTTCGGCGAGCGAAGCCGTGTCTTCGACGACTTCGCGGAGCCGTACCAACTGGCGGTCGGCGTTGGGGACCTCGATCCCGACGGTGTTCTTCCCTGGAATCGGAGCCACGATCCGGACGCTTGGCACCTTTAGCGCAATCGCCAGGTCGTCCGCCAGACTCGTGATGCGGCTCAGCCGCAATCCGGCCTCGAGCTGTATCTCGAATTGGGAGATGACCGGTCCGGTCTGGATTTCGACCACGCGGACCGAGAAGCCGAAGTCGGCGAAGGTACTCTCCAGAATCCTCGCTTTGTCGCGGACGTGCTGTTCGTGCTGGTCGAAATCGAACGGCTCGCTCTCCTGCAGCAACTCGATCGAGGGAAGTTCGTACTCTTCGGCATTTCCCTCCGTTTCGGATTCGTCGATCACCTCTTCGACCCGTTGCCGGGGAGTCTTCCGCGGCTTGCGAATCCGCAAAGACGACTCGTCGCCCGAAGCCTCCTCTCGCGCCTCCCTTTCCGTTTCCACCTCTTCGTCGGCGTTCTCCACCGCCGGCACCGGCTTCGGTTTGCGCCCCCGATTGCGCGAGGCCGTGCGTACGCGCGGTCCCATTCCTTCGGTCGAATCCTCCTCCGAATTCTCGGATTCGGCCGGTCTTGCGCGCCGGCGCCGCATCCGGAACCGGCCCACCCTTGAAGCGATAACGGCAATTTCGTCACTGGCGCAAAGAACCAGTCCGGCGAAGAAGAAGAAAACCGAAATCATGACCGTTCCGGTGATTGCCATGTACTGCTGAAGAAGGGTCGCTGCCGCGATCCCCAGGCTACCGCCGGCACCGACGACCGGGCCCGGCGATAAGTGCGGACCAACCACCGTCGCCAACGCACTCAAGCCGATTAAGGACAGAAGCCAGCCCGCGAACGAGGGGGCATGGGCTCGGTAGAGCCGGTTCGGAGCAAAAAACCGCCCAAATCCGAAGACGCGCAGGTCCACGATCGCGAGAGAAAACAAGACGTAGTAGGTTCCAATGCCGAAGAGTGAAAGCATCGTCCCGCCGAGGATCGCGCCGGCCGCTCCGAGCGTGTTCTTGTACTCGGGATTCGGCGGCCAAGCCCAACGATTCGGGGGGTCGGCCGGATCGAAAGTGAAGACGGAAATCGTCAAAAACAGCGTGAGAAGGAACAGTGTCATGCCGAACAAGAACCGTTCCTTGGTCAGACCGGTCGATTCTGGGTTTCTGCCGGCAACGGACATCAATTGCTTCCCGCGAAAAAAGAGGATGAACGGTCGTGTGAAATGTGTATGGGACGGGGCATACGGCGGTTTTTTCCCCCGCGGAAGAGGCGGAAGAAAAGGGAGCGCGGAACGGGTCGTTGTCCGTTTCTTCGTCCGTTTCCGAGGGTCGAGGACAATCGTCCCCCGTCAAGCGTCGCGTTCCGTCTATTCGTTGTTTCCGGAGCGAGACGACTTCCGGTTCGTCTTTCGCGCGAGAAGGCCGCGTCTTCCGGGGATCCACAACCCATGAACTCCCGGTGGATAAGGAGTATCGGTTATGACGGTTTCGACGGAACCGGCTGGGAAAAAGGAATCTTGTTGGAAGATTCCATACGACCGCACCTCCCGACGCGACGAAACTCAACGTTGGAGGACCGTTTTTTCGTTTTAACCGATACGAGTCCCTCACCACGGTGGGGGCGATGTTGCGGCTGCGCTTTGCGCGGACGGCAATATCCGCCATTTCCTCAAAGAGGATCCGGAGGATAGAGCACGCTTCGAATGCTCGACCGGACGCTTGAAGTGACACGGTGCTCGGCCGATCGCCGGGCGTGATTTTTTGATGAGGAGTTCGGACAATGTCTTGGAAATACGGACAGTTTGCTCTCGCGTCGGTCCTGGTACTGGGTTGCGCCGGGACGGGGTTCTGCCAGGCTGAGTTGTATGCCGCCCCGGCGATCGTCCCCACGTTGGATTCCAGGGAGGTGCCCGCTTACCCCGCGGTGTCGAGGACGTACCCGCCGGCCGTCCAGAACTCGGCGCCGCCAATGTATTCCGCGCCGGCCGCCGTGCATCCGGTCGGCTACCCTTCAACGGCCGATGTATACCCTTCAACGGATCGAATGTCTCCTCAAGTGCCGCGGCCCCATGCGCCAGGTCCGGCGTATCCCGGCCCGCGTTACGGCGGTAATGGCGGATACGGCTACTCCTCTCCCAGCGCGTTGGCCTTCAATTCGCCTGAGACCGCCGGCGCAGAGGCCGGTATCCCGGGAATTCATCCGGCCTCGGGAAGAGCCGACTCCGGAGGGATGCCTGCCCAGCCGCTTAAGCCGGAGGCGTCCGAAAACCCCCATGGGAACCTCACGTCTCGCATGTTGCACGAGTCAAGGTCGACCGGCGAGACGACCTATTCGCTGCCCGACTGTGGAATCTATCCGCAAACCCAAGTGGGGCCGTGCGGGACGCCGGTAATCCCCTGCGTGAAACCGCCCAATCCCTGGTACGCGCGGGCCGGCGCGCTTTGGATGACGCGCAACAGCGCGAACCGCGTCTGGGTGAGTTATCAGGCGAACGAGGACGCCAACCAATTGATGAACACGGACGACATCGGCCTGGCTTGGCGCGCGGGGGGTGAAATCGTCTTCGGCCGGACTTTTCGCTGCGGCCAGTGGGGCGTCGAAGCGAAGTATTGGGCGCTCGACCCGTTCGCCGGCGACGCGTTCATCTCCAATCCCTACGGCGTGAGCACGCCGCTGATCGTGGACTACCTGGACTTTGACGATCCGGAGTGGCCGTACGCGGTCCATGACGCGAACGAATACTTCTACGGCGCAGCCAACCAGCGATTGTGGCGACGGGACGAGATCCACAATGTCGAGGTGAATTTCCTCTGCAATCAACTCTATGGATCCCCCGATCCATGCTCCATCCCCTCGTCACAGGTCCGGTGGATCGTGGGGTTGCGATTCTTCCGGTTCGAGGAAAGCCTCACGTTCGCGTCGCTCGACCAAGGATACCATTGGTGGCAGGACGGTGGAATCCACCAGGCATACATCGACGACCAGATCCGCAATAATCTGTGGGGAGTTCAAACCGGCGTCGAACTCGAATGGGGACGACACCTCAATCCCTACGGACTGAGCATCTACTTCGTTCCGAAGTTCGGCATTTACGGGAACCACATGGAGCACTACTTCAACATCTACCGCGGCGACGGAGTACGAGCGATTCCCGATCCGACCAGCGGCGTCGTCGGCACCTACCCGGTGGAGTCGACCGGCGGTTGCGTTTCGTTCCTCGGTGAGATCGATGCGGGGATCGACTGGCGGTTCCATGAGAACTGGTCCGCGCGAATCGGATACCGGGTCGTCGCCGTCTCCGGTATCGCCCTCGCCGACCATCAGATTCCCACCTACGTCAACGACATCCCGGAGATCGCGCACATCAATCGAAACGGCGATCTGATATTGCACGGCGGATACCTGGGGGTCACGTACAACTACTGATTGATTCGCGAGGCAGGGCGGCACGGGGGCGTACCAGCGCCTCCGTGGGTTCCCCGAGGGAAACTCGCGTCACCACCTTCGCGTTTCCCATATCCGCGGAATCACTCTCCCGGCGGCCACGAATCGCCGGGGGCTTCGCGCCTGACATTCCACCGCTGGCGGAGGCGGACCGAGTCGACGCCGAGAAAAGCGCCGGACGATGCATCGTTCTTTCCAAGGCACTCGAACCGGAGCGTGTGCCTCCCCGGTTCCAGTTCACGCTGACCGAGATTGATGTCTTCCGTGTCGACTTCCTCGTTGTAGAAGTCCCTCCGGCCGACGACTTCCTCGCCGTCCAGCAGAATCCGCCAGATGCCGTAGTCGTTCGCCTTGGTCGCGCGGAGCGTGAGCTGGCGGAGTTCCTCCTTCTCGACCGGGAATTCGATCTCGAACCAGGCTCCCTTTCCTTGATCATTGCGGACGAATATCTGGCCCTCGCCGGTCCAGAGGTACCCCTTCTGAAGACGCAGAGTGCATCCTTCCGCCTGGGATGCGGCGAGCAAGTCCTTTCCCTCGACGATCAGATCCAGATTTGGCAGTTCCCGTTCCTCCGCCGGCGGCAACTCGGTGAACCGCTTCGGCTGGCCGAGCTGGTACCAGAAGGCGACCGTCGCGTAGTCGTCGTTCCGCTCGACGAACCCCCGGTGCACCCCTTCCTTGAGTTCGTCGGTCGAAATCCAGCCCGCGTTCTCGATCTCCAGTCGGAGCGACTTGGTGAACCGGACCGGATCGGGGATGTGCCAGCGGTAGACGGTCGTCTTCCAGCCCACCATCCCCCACTCGCCGTCCAGGATGGTCACCCCGAAATAGGGATAAGTACCGACACCCATTCCCCAGGCATTGCAGACGTAGTCCTCCGTGCCGGTTCCCCAAATACTGGCTCTTTCTTCCCCGTCGATGTAGAACTTCTCGTCCCCCTCGCCGAACCATTCGGGGCTCCGCGAGCGGCCGCTTAGGACGGTCCCCACGTAGTGGCCCCGGCCGACGGCGTCGAGAATGAGATAGTCGCGGCCCGATTCGCAGGGAAACTCCTGCCGGTACTGGGCGCAGAAGTAGGGTGTCTCTGGAGGAAGTTCGTCGAGCGACACATAATCGATGTTGAAATAGAACGAGTTGAGCTGCTTCTTGCTCTGGTTCTCGAGGGTGATCCGCGCCGATTTGTGGAAGGGCATCTGCCAGTAGCAGTTGTAAGAGTCTCCTCCCTCCACCTGGACGGGAAGCGAACGAACGGAGGCCCGCTTGCCGAACCCGGCCGCGAACAAGTCGCCGACGGGGCTCTCGACCGCCGGTTCCTCCGACCCGTCCCAATACATCCGCAAGATCAGTTCCCCATGATGCGGATTGCCCTCTTTCCCCAGCCAACTCGGTTCAGGGACCGGAAACGTCAACCAGATGTGCTGGATCGCGCCGGCTCCCTCGATATCCGCCAGGACGAGCGTCTCGCCCGGCGGAATCCGCCGGTTATCTCGATTGCTCGAACGCTCGGGCGCGGCGGACGTGGCACGTCCCGACCGGCCCGGTCCCAGGACGGTCAGGTGTCCTAGCGAGCCGCCGGTGAGAGTCCGCATCGGATTGGTAAGCACTCCTTCGCCGGACGGCGTTGCTTCCTGGGCTTGGGAAAACCCGACCAAAAGCAATAAAAGACATCCACCAAAAAAGGAGATGACGCGGACGGCACGACGAAATCGGTAGTTCATTGGAATCTCTCCCGGGGGGGACGTTTCAGACAGCATTGCTTGTACTTCTTTCCGGAACCGCACGGACACGGGTCGTTTCGGCCAACCGGCCGAGCCTCGACGGCGGCGGTACGCTCTCCGCGGAGATAACGCATCACGTTTCGCGGCGGCCGGCCTTGGCGCACTTCTTCGGCCATCCGCCGCATGAGGGGGGCGGTCTCCGAAAAGAATAGCTTAAAGCCGGGACACAGATAATTCAATCGCCTCCCGGAAAGTGACGTTTCTACGATCCGGTCCTTGGGGCATCCCCCCCGGCAAAGCCGCCAGTACTCGCATTCCAGGCACGTCTCGGGAAGCAAGTCGGCCTTGTCGCGGCCGAAACGGACCTGCCGCTCGCTCCGGGCCAGTTCGAGCAACGGTGTCTCGTGGAGGTTTCCTCGTTTGTGTTCTTCCGTGACGAAGTGGTCGCAGGCGTAGACGTCGCCGTTGTGTTCCAATGCCAGGGCGTTGCCGCAGTGTTCCTGATAGGCGCAGAGGCTTCCCGGCTCGCCGCACCAACCGGCCAGCGCCTCGTCGAAATCGCGGACGAAGACCTCCCCCACGTCCCTGCGAATCCACTCATCGAACACCCTGATAAGAAACCGGCCGAACTCCTCCGGGCGGACGGATCTTTCACTTACGCTTACGGCGGCCGGCTGGCGAAAACCCGGTCCAAGCGGTTCCACAATCGGGATGAATTGGAGGAACTTCGCCCCGAGACCCCGAAGATGGCGGTAGACGACGGACCCTGCGGTGGCGTTCTTCCGATGCACGCATGTCAGGACGTTGGACTCGACGCCATGTTCCTTCATTCGGTCGAGTGCGGCCGCGACGCGGGCATGTGTTCCGCCGCCGGAGGCGTCCAAGCGGTAGGCGTCGTGCAGCGGCGCCGGTCCGTCGAGGGAAAGCCCCACGAGAAAGCGGTGTTCACGGAGGAACTCGCACCAGGCGCCGTCCAGGAGAATACCGTTGGTCTGCAAAGCATTGCGGACTCCAACTCCTTTCGGGGCAAACTCCGTTTGCAGTTCCACGACGCGACGAAAAAAATCCAGCCCCATTAGGGTCGGCTCCCCCCCTTGGAACGCAAAGTCCACCATGCGGACCTGAGGTGGTTGGGCTTCAAAATACTGCCGGACGAAAGCGCGGAGCGTTTCGTCCGTCATCCGCCAGGACTCCTCCTTCGGGTACAGCCCTTCCTTCTCTAAATAGAAGCAGTACGCACACCGCAGATTGCAGACCGGGCCGATCGGCTTGATGATGACGTGAAGGCCAGTCCGCAGAGGGGTGTTGGGCGGGCTCACGGAACTCAGTTCTCCTCGTGTGCAAGACATCTGTGGGGGTAGATCGGGCGATTTCCTGTGCATAAAAGGGGTTTGGGAGGGGTGGTGTCATCGGTTTTTGTTCACCGATCAACGATTTCACCGGGTTCAGCCGGCGGACGGGGAGGGTGGTCGAAGGGCGTTTGACCCGGTCTCAATTTCCCTCGTTTTCGCCATGATCCTCAATATCATCCATTTCCTCTTCAGGCGGTCCTTCCAGCCATTCAAACGACTCCATATCCTTCGTGGCGGCTTGATGAAATGTCGCGAAATCCGCGTCGGTGTAGAGGAAGAACCGTAAGCATTGACCGTCCTTGACAGGCTTTACGTCGCCAGGTGCGCTCAACCGGCTTTGCCAGAACTCGACGTCACCGCCAAAACGAGACTCCTGCCAAACGTAGGCCTTGTTGGCACGAGCTTCGAGCGACCAAATCCGTTTCCCGGCAAGACGATACAAGAGAGCGCGCTTGGGAAGTCTGGCCTCCCGATTCGCCGCCAACTCCTGTTTGAAGTGGGAAACGACTGTGGGATTCGTGACACTGGAGACTGCATCATCCCAGTTAGTCCACCTGACTTTGCTGGTTTTCGCCCCTTTGGGACCTCTTGGAATCGACACATTGGCCAATTCAGGTGCCGGATACACGACTGAACATGCAATGTACTCGCTCCCGGTAGAAGCATCCTTTGCAACGGAAATTCGGCAG
>CAZFQG010000055.1:0-32359 GCA_964520785.1 uncultured Planctomycetaceae bacterium
GACCCCTTCCCCCCCGGGCCATTGCTCGAAACGAAGTGCCATTTGGTAGTGGTCGTTCAGCGTTCCCAGGATTTCCTGCAACGAGACCAATCTCGCGTAGACCTCGCGTCGGCGGGGCTTCTCAAAGGCTCCGGCGGCGATTTCCAGCGAATACCTCAGCTTCTTTCCCGCGACGCGAAACGCGTGCAGGTCCGCCAGATCGTTCCCGATTCCCCGGTATGCCCCGTCGAAACGCTCCGCGAAGGGAACCAGCAATTCTCTCGCGAAGGCGCCGAACGCCGCCTTCGCCTTTCGCGACTTCTTCGGCTTCTTCTTCAGGAGAGGCAAAACCGTTTCGTCAAAACGCTCTCGCAGCCATCCCGGCGGATACTCATGATACGCCGCGAGAATCATCTCTTGGGCGGAAACACGTTCCAGCTCAAGCCGCGCAACAACCGCCTGGATTCCGGGCGACTTCACGGCGTCGCCGGCTCGAAAGCGTTCCAGCAGGACGTCCGCGTCACGCGCGGCCCCCGCTCCTTTCAGGAGCACGCGAAGCGCGTCCCGCAACCTGTCGCACGGCTTTCGTCTCAGTAACGCACGGAAGGCCCGGAGGTTCGTTATCAGGCGTCGAAGTGAAACGCGGAGCTGATGTACATACTCGATATCCTCCTCCGGGTGCGCGGCCGCCAAGGGTAGCCAATAAAGGACCGTCTCGAACCGCGAAAGCAGGCATTCAATTGCCACCGCGCCGGTCGTCATCTCCGGTCCGACGCCTTTTATCCATTTCCCGGCCGGAATAACACCACCTTTGCCGCGCGGTGTGCCGGCCGATCTGGACTCTCGCCGTTTTGACATCGTATGAATCCTCGAAGGAAACCTCTTTCGATCCTTCCCGGCGACTCCTTTCCGCTTCAACCGTCGGCCGCAGTTTGTCCGTAGAGAATTATAGCACGACGGTTCGCCGCCGCGAGATTCGGCGGAAGACCGGGAACTAGAACCGCAAAAACCAGTAGACTAGGAGACCGGCCCCGATCAAGCCCGCCAACACCACACATGCGACAATCCACACCCAAGAGGACCCTTCTTCGGAGGGAGGGGCGTCGATCGCCCGAATTCTCGAAGCGCTTCCAACGGACTTCTTTCGTGGCCGTGCAACGACGCCGATGGAGGGAATTCCCCCCGGCGGTTCCGGCTCTCTGGAACTTGGTCGCGGGCTGAGCTGGGGGAAGACCTTCATTGCCTCCTCCCATTGTTCCCAACCCTCGCGCCACACCAACGAATTGACGGAAATCCGACCCTCCGCAATCCAAGATCGCATCACCTCGCCGTCGGCCGGCCCATACTGCCCCCCTATTGGGGGCCTAACGTACCAAATGGCACGGGGGTTCTCATCGATTGGGTCAACAATCCTGTCCTCTGGTCGAGAGAGGTCGTCGGTACTTGACGGACTTGGTGGCGAACTCGCGTTCGCCGCTGAGGCGGAAGGAGCTTCCTCGACGGTATGGAGCGATATCTCCACGTCTTGGTCCGGCACGGCCACGGCCGATCCGGCGGATGCACTGAACCCTTCCCCTCCGGCCGCCATCTCGTTCGAGCCGACCACGGAATCGCTCCGATGCTTCGTACTGCGCCTTGTGCTGTGCCGAGGAATGACAAAGCTTTCCCCACAACGCGGACAAATCCCGCGAAGCCCCGCTTGAAACGCCTTTATGTTCAGCTTGTGACCGTTTGGGCAGTAACAACGGATACCCATTCAATCCTCCCAATTGAAGTTACGCAGGGGATTGTCCATGGAACGCGCGGCCCGCCTCCGTCTCTCAGTTTTCTGGAGAAAGACCCCGGGACAGCGATTGCCTAGACCACACCCGAAGTCCCCCTTGAGGGTATTGTACTCGACACCGTATAAAATCGAAAGCAAAAATCCAGACGTGCCGGTCGTGTTCAATGGTTTTTTTCGATTATTGTCTTTGCGCTTTGGGGCGTTGGTTCTACCCCCGGACTCCATAAGCCGGCGCTGAAATCGGTCAGATTCCAAAAAATCGGGCATCAAAATCGGCGGACGCAGGTTGACATTCACCGCTTCGAGGGCTACATTTTAGAAAAAGCAATACCGGATGGTAATTTATTCCATCTTTTGTTCCAATGAATCAAAATGACGTTGAAACGCGCCTGCGGCAGTTTGAAAGCCTGTGCCGCGACCGTGGACTGCCCCTGACGGTGCAGCGTCGCGATATCCTCAGGGAGGTACTCCAAAGGGATGACCACCCGTCGGCCGATCAGGTCTACGAAGCACTCAGTGGTCGCATTCCGGGCCTGTCGCGGACGACCGTATACCGCGTCTTGAGCGTCCTGGTGGACATGGGAATCATCCGTCGCCTGCACCATCCCGGCACGGCGGCGCGCTTCGACGGAAAGACCGACCGGCACCATCATCTGGTCTGCCGGAAGTGCGGAAAAGTAATCGACATCCACGATTCGGTTTTGGACGGGGTCCCCTTGCCGGAAGTTTCAAGCGCGGAGTTTCAAATCGATGATTTCTCGGTTCACTTCACCGGCGTATGCGGCGACTGCCGTCGTTCGGACGTCTCGTAAAGGAAGCCGACGATCGTGATCGAATGCGCAATCGCGGAAAACCAACCTCGAGTTTCTACCGCCGCGGCCGACGTGCCGGACGCGCTGGTACTACCATTACCCTTTCCCTGGAGGTAGCACAATGAGGAACACGCCTCTCTTGCGAACCGGTCCGTGGCTGGCCGTGGCCGGTTTCGCGATTCTCGGGACGGTTTTGTCCCGGGCGAATCAAGCCGAAACGCCGGCGGACAACGTGCCCCGAGACGAACTCGGCGCGGCGACCGTCGAGTACCAGCAGGAGGCGCTCGACAGACTCCTGCAGGATCAGGACGTAACCGCCGTTCCCCCGGGTTTTGATCCGGTCATCTGGAACGCATTCGTCCCGGAGGACAACGCGATGACGGCCGAGCGCGTCGCGTTGGGTCGCAAGCTCTACTTCGACAAGAGGCTCTCGGCCGACGGCACCGTCTCCTGCGCGACGTGCCACGACGTGACGAGGGGGTTCACCGACCAGATTCCAGGTTCGAAGGGGATCGACGGGCAGATCGGCAAGCGCAACGCGCCCACCGTTCTGAACTCAGCCCTGTTACAAACGTTTTTTTGGGACGGCCGTTCCCCCACGCTGGACCACCAGGCCCGGCAACCGATCCTCAATCCGGTCGAGATGGGAATACCGGACGAAGCGACCGCGATGAAGGCGATCGAGGATGATCCGGAGTATCAGAAGATGTTCCGCGAGGCCTACGGCCGCGAGATGAACTTCGAGGACCTGGGCCGGGCGATCGGTGCCTTCGAGCGGACGATCGTGTTCGTCGATTCTCCGTTCCGGCGGTATCTCGAAGGGGACGAGGGCGCCATTTCGGACGACGCGAAAGCGGGATTCGAGCTGTTTAACGGCAAGGCGCGATGCGCGGCTTGTCACCCGATCAATAAATCGAACCCCTTGGGAACCGACAACCGCTTCCACAACGTGGGCGTTTCGGCCAGGCACCAGGACTTCGAGGAATTGGGCCGGCAAGCGATCAAGTTGCTCGCGGAGGACCCGTCGGAGCAGAGGCTCGACGAGCTGGCCATCGGGACGGACTTGAGCGAACTGGGCCGGTTCATGGTGACCCGGAACCGGGTCGACATGGGCTCGTTCCGCACGCCGATTCTCCTGAACGTCGGCATCACGCCCCCATACATGCACGATGGGTCGCTAGCGACCCTCTGGGATGTTATGGATCATTACAACAAGGGGGGTGAAGCCAACCCGTTTCTCGACGGCGGCATCGAGCCCTTGGCCCTGGGAAACAAAGAGATCGATCAGGTGGTCGCCTTCCTCTTCTCGCTGACCGACGATCGATTCGCGGAGGAGAACCGCCGGCAGATGGCCGCGCAGCGCGCCACGGCGCGAAACAACCGTCCGGTCCGGGACGACGCGCTCGCACGGCGACTGGTGATTCCGTTCGAGTCCCGAGTGACGGGTAAGAAGAGCGACGAACAGGAATAAGGAGCGACGACATGGCTAAGTACAAGAGCGTTGAAACGAAATACATGGAAGAGCGGGAATCGCTGTTCCGTGGAATGCGAAATCTCGACCGCCGCTCCTTCCTCAAGGTATCCGCGGCGGCGTTGGGGGCCAGTGCCGGCCTGGCGGCTCCCCACTCCTTCATGCCGGTGAGCGTAGCGCAAGACGCGGAGGATTCGGATGCGAATCCCGGTTTCCGCTTCGCCTACATCTCCGATTCGCACCTTTACGAAAAGACGGTCAACGATCGTTTCGTCCGGGGTCTTCTCCGCGCGGTCGACGATGTCAACAATCTCGACCCCCAGCCCGACTTCGTTTTCTACGGAGGCGACCTGGCCCAGCTTGGCCAGGAAAAGGAGCTGGAGTTGGGAGCGGAGATTTTGAAAAACCTTAAGGCTCCGTTGCGAATCATGGTCGGGGAACACGACTGGTACCTCGACATGGGCCAGAAGTGGCGGGATCTGTTCGGCGAACCGACGTACTCGTTCGACCACAAGGGGGTCCACTTCGTGGTCCTCAACAGCGTAATCGAGGAGGACTTCTGGACCGCGCGCAATATGACGCCGATGGAACGGATGAAGACGGTCGCCGGATTGGATAACGCCCTGCAAAACCCCTTCACCGTGGGCGAACCTCAGCGGAAGTGGTTGGAAGAGGACCTGGCGAACGTCCCCGACGACGGCCGGGTGATCATCTTCTCCCATTCGCCGCTGTATAAGCTCTACCGGAACTGGAACTTCTGGACCGACGACGCGGACGAGGTCCAGGCGATTCTGAACCGGTTCAAGCAAGTGACCGTTATTCACGGCCACACGCACCAAATTCTCACCAACCGCATCGGCAACATCTTCTTCCACGGCGTCCTTTCTACCGCGTGGCCCTGGCCCTACGCGCCGGAGGGAATGCCGGAGCTGACCATCGAAATGACCCGGCCCGACCCGTTCAACCCTTCGGACGGCTGCGGCAACGGCGAGGTGCGGGTCCATCCCGACGGCCTCGTGGACAAGGTCTATAACCTGTGGAACCGCAACCCCGTTACCGTCACCAGAACGTACCTGGCGAGTTTGGGGAAGGAAGATGTCCCACCCAAACCCAACCGCCCAAGCTATTGATAACGATCCAGGAGGACGAACCATGAAACAATCGATGATGCGTTTTCGCGGCGACCGGATCGTTCTGGGCGCCTTGTGTCTGGTGCTGGCCGGCGTCTGGGTCGGCTGCAATCAAGCGACGGCGCCGCGCGAAGAGCCGGCTGCCAATACCCCGGCCGTCGACGAACCGGCGGAGCCCGCCTCCGAGACCGAACCGGCGGACGAAGTCCCGGCGGAACCTGACACCGATTCCGCCGCCGCCACCGACGGCGCCGAGGCAGCCCCGCCCAAGAAGACCGTGGAACTCATGTCGTGCGACGGAGAAAACACGGCGACCGTCGAGGAGGATCTCCGCGGGGCCCCCTTGGCCCGAGAGCTGATGGGCCAATGGCGCCGGATTCATCCGGACCGCGATTGGGTGGAGGAGGAAAAGGCGGCGCACGCCATTCAACCGCCGGCGGACAACTCGGCCGTGCTCGAAGGAGAGCAGGGTGAAGGCCATGCCTACGGGAGTTTTACCGAACGCGACCTACTCATCTGGGCGCGCGAAACGGAGAGACTCGTCGTCGAGGGTTCCCGGATTTTCCACAGCCCCGACGAACTGGGAAGCACCGTCGCGGTCTCCTGCGACATGTGCCATCCCGACGGGGCCAATACGCACCCGGAGACCTATCCTAAGTATCAAACCCAATTGGGCCGCGCCGCGCTCCTGCGCGACATGATCAACTGGTGCATGGAGAACCCGGTCCGGGCCGAGCCGTTGGACCCGGACGGACCCAAGATGCGCGCCATCGAGGCATACATCATGGCGCAACGCAAGGGGGTCGAGATGAATTACGGAAAACACTAGTGCTTTGTCAACACGAAGATTTTGGGTTGGCATCGCGCCGAAGTGCCGCAATCGTTCGGATGAAACCGAAACATCAACCCCAATCACTATGTTTGACAAAGCACTAGCGCCGCGCCGAAGGCGGATATCCGGGTCGAGCCTCCGGATGCATTCGGATAATCGCGGTCTTTCGCCGTCTCGAGGGCCGGCGAAACCGGGATTCCACCCTATTCGTTCGGATGGAGTGGAATCCCGGTTCAGTTTTCCTGATATTCGACCCCCTCGAACTCCAGAATGAATTCGCCCCCATAGGCCGCGCCCGGCGTGTGAAAACCCGCGGCGCCGGCGTCCATCGTTCGCTTGACGCACTCCAGCGCGGTAAGGACCGTCAAACGGTATGGTTCCGGAGTCAATAGGGTTGCTCCCAGCGTATTGCCCCCGGCGTCTTCCACTTGGCCCCACAGTGAACCCCGCGAAGAACCGGGATTCTTGCCGGCAAGGCTCCGGACCAAACGGCAAGACCATTGAGAGGGGATGAACCGCAAGAGGGAGAATGCGCCGCCGCCCAGGCGGAGCGCTCGAATTTGCGGGCCGGGAAGGGCCATATAGACTTCGATGTTTCGGATACCGGTCGAATAGTAGGCGGTCGCGACGTCTCCCCAGGGAATCGTGACGGCCTCCTTCGCGCCGTCCGAGAAGGGGACGCGGCGCGACTTCCAGGCGATGGGAACGCGTTGGATTTCTCCGTCGATCCTCGCGCGTCCCCCCCGGGGCAGATTCTCGACCATCGTTCGCGCCGTTCCGCGGCTGATGGAGCCGGTTCCGGTGAACGCCAGACGCAGATGCGTCGCCCCGGGCAATCGGCGCGAGAGCATCACCGCCAGACAATCGCTGGGAACGACGTCGAAACCGACGGCCGGCATCAGGATAATGCCTTTTTTCGCCGCCGCGCCGCTCAGCGCGGCGATCCCTTCGAGAACGTCGATCTCTCCGGTAATGTCCAGATAATGCGTTCCGGCGGAGAGACACCCCTCCACCATCGGCCGCCAGGTTCGCGAGAAGGGTCCGGCACAATGCAGCACGGCCCCGATCCCCTCCAGCTCCTTCGCGACGTCCGCGGAATCGTCCAATTCGAATACTCTCCAGGGGCAATCGAGCGACTCGGCCAAAGACGTGATCGCCGCGCGGTTGCGCCCGGCCAATACCGGCCGCCACCCGCGCACTACCGCCTCCTCGGCGGCCCGGCGGCCGGTGTACCCGTTGGCGCCGTAGATCATCCAGTAACGGTTCATCGAGGCGAAAGTAGTTGGAGAATGGGAAGGTGCGCGGCCGTACGGACGCGTCACCACGAACGCTGGTCGCGGTACTGCGCCGTCAGTCCAAAGGGCTTTCTCCGCGGTAACTAAAATCGAGTAGATCCATGGGGTGAATCACCCTCAGGGGAAGGCGTGCGCGGCGGATTTCGCGTCCGATTTGCAGAAGACAGCCGGCGTTGGACGCGATGACGATTTCCGCGCCCGTCTTGACGATATTCTCGAGTTTGCGCTTCGCCAGGGCGTCGGCCATTTCACGCTGGAACAGATTGTACGTTCCGGCGGAGCCGCAGCAGATTTCCGTCTCCGGCAGATCGCGGACTTCCAGACCGGGGATTTTTGCCAAGAGGCGTCTCGGGGGTTCGGTGATTCCCTGCGCGTGTCCGAGGTGGCACGCATCGTGATACGTCGCGATCGCTTCGATTTTTCCGGTAGGAGGAACGAGTCCCAGTTCGTCCAGGAACTCGTTGATATCGCGTACTTTCCGTGAAAACCGCTGCCTGCGTTCCTGTGCCTCGTCCAGCCAGTAGTGGGGATATTCCTTCATCATCGCGCCGCAACCGGCATGGTTGACGACGACGGCGTCGATATCGTCCAGGTCGAACGCCTCGATGTTCGCGTCGGCCTCCGCGCGTGCTCCCTTGTCGTCCCCGGCATGGTAGCGGACGGCGCCGCAGCAGCCCTGCCCGTCCGGGACGACGATGTCGCAACCGTTTTCCTGAAGCACTCGGAGCGTCGCCCAGTGGGTGGCCCGGAACATGGCGTCCGCGGCGCATCCGACGAAGAAGGCGACCTTTGCGCGTCTTCTTCCCTTGGCCGGCAAAAAGCGGGGAATTCGCTTTCCGGCGGCCTGTTTCGGATCCGGAACGAGTGTGAGCATGGCGCCAAGTCGGCCCGGGACGAGATTCCAGAAACCGATTCGTTCGAGTACCGTGTAGACTCCCGACCGCTGCATCCACCGCATGGGCATCATCGCCAGACGGAGACGCCCCGCGTAGGGAAACAATCGGTAGAGAAAGAGCATCCGGAACCAGTCGTACCGTTTCAGCGGCGGGTCTTCGCCCGTAGTCGCCAGACGGAACGGCTCCAGAATGCGGCTGTATTGGACGCCCGAGGGGCAGGCCGTTTCGCACGCGCGGCAATCGAGGCATTTGTCCAAATGATCGCGCGTTCGCGAGTTCATCTCCAGGCGGCCGTCCGCGACCGCCCGCATCAGATGAATACGGCCTCGCGGGCCGACGTTTTCGTCCCCCTTTTCCGTGAAGGTCGGGCAGGCGGACGTACACAGACCGCAGTGAATGCAGTCGAGAAATCGCTCGTATTCGACCGAATCGCCGGGGTTCTTCTGGTTGTTCGAGGGGGAACTCATGTTTCTCAGTAGACCGTGCGGCCCGGATTCAGTATGTCTTTCGGATCGAACCGCTTCTTCATCTTACGCATGACGCCAAGGCCGGATCCGGCGGAACCCCACGCTTGTACGGCGGTGAGCGCGATCGAGCGAGGGACGGACAAAACGGTCGCGCGGCCGCCGTGTTCCACCGCCAGACGGCGCGTCCCTTCGATGAACTCGCGGACATCGGTCTCCTCGCCGCCGGGCAGGCGAATTCGAACGATGCCGTTTCCCGCGTGAGCCTGGATGTAAAACTCCTCCCTTGCGGAATTACGCTACACAAGCAGTACCGCGACCTGGTGCGGGAGCGCGCCCACCTCGACGACGGCGGCCGGTTCGCCGTCGGCGACCACGGGGAATTCACGCAACCTTTTCCAAAGCGCGTCCGCGTCCTCGCCAAGAATGTTCACGCCGTCGGTGGCGCCCACGCTCGCCCATTCCGACTCGATCGTGTCGAGCATCCATCCGACCTCCGCCTCCGGACCCTCGAATCCGACTACGATCGACGGCAGCCGTGAATCGGACGAATACCAAGCGGGAAGCGTCTCCCACGCGGGGCCGCTCAAGACCTCCACCGCGCACGGCAATGTCCGGGTGCGGGCCAGGCACTCCAGAACCAGCTCCGGCCGCGCGCACCGGCAAGCATGGAATCCCCATATTTCGGGAATCGGCTTGACCATCAGCGTTACGCTGGCGATGACCCCAAGCGAACCGAGCGAACCCGTGAAAAGCCGCGACAAGTCATATCCGGCCGCGTTCTTCACGACGCGGCCGCCGGTGGAAAACGCATTCCCCGTCCCGTCGATGATCTCCAGTCCTAAGACGTAATCGCGGAGCGTACCACAGGCGAATCGTCGCGGGCCCGCCGTCGCGGTGGCGATGGCACCTCCGATCGTGGCCACGTCTGCTCGCGGAATGTCGACCGGAAGCCGCTGCCTTTCCTTGGCCGTTAGCGAGCGCAACTCCGCCACGGTCATTCCCGCCTCCACGGTGATCGTCAAATCGCGCGCGGGGTAGTCGATCAAACGGTTCTGTCTTTCCAGAGAGAGCCCGATCCCCGGACGGGTCGGTCTTCCACCGTAGTTCATCGCCGTACCGCCCCCAAGCGGATAGATCGGCGTGCCGGACTCGGCCGCCGCGCGGACGATCTTTGCGGTTGCGTCCGAAGACTCCGGCGAGTGGGTTTGCGAAAGGGGAAGAACGGATTCCATGGCGATCATATCGAATTTCATGCGCCCGAGTGCAAGCCCGGTCGGACCGTGCCGCCGCGGTTCGGCAGCACTTTGCCGCGCCCGAGGAGCCCGTCGGGATTGAATACGTCCCGGACCGCGGCCATCGCCTCCAGATCGCGCGGTTTGAACAGCCGGGGCATCAACTCGATCTTCTCGACGCCGACTCCATGTTCCGCCGTGATGCTTCCCCCGCACGCGATACACTCTTCGAGGAGTTCCCTACCCGCTTCGAGGACGCGCCCTACTTGCTCGATATCCCGCTCGTCGAAAAGGAGGATCGGGTGGACGTTTCCGTCGCCGGCGTGCGCGACGTTGACGATGCCGACGTCGTACTTCTTTGAGAGTTCGACCACTTTCCGGATGATCCGCGGAAGCTTCGTCCGCGGAACGACGCCGTCTTGGATGCAGTAACTCGGGGCGAGACGCCCGACCGCGCCGACGGCCAGTTTCCGGCACTTCCACAGAAGGGCGCGTTCTTCGGCGTCGGTGGCGAAGAGAATCTCCTTCGCGCCGTGCATTCGGCACAACCCGACGATTCTCGCGACTTGGTCGTCGAGATCGGCCTCGACGCCGTCCAGTTCAATCACGGCCATCGCGCCGACGTCCAGGGGAAATCCGAAGTGAAACGCCTGTTCTACCGCCCGGATGATGCCCTGGTCCATCAGTTCCATCGCGGCCGGGATGATCCCTTCACCGATGATGTCGCTAATCGCCTCGCCGGCCGCGTCGACCGTGTCGAACATCACGCGGAGGGTGCGATAGGCTTGGGGATTCGGCGTTAGTTTTACCCAAATCTTCGTGATGACCGCCAGCGTTCCTTCGCTGCCGACGAGCACCCCCAGTAGATCCATCTCCCCGGGGTTCGCGACCGGCCCGAGTTGGATGATTTCTCCGTCCGGAAGGACCGCTTCGACGCCAAGAACATGATTACCGGTAACGCCGTACTTCAGCGTATGCGGTCCCCCGGCATTGGTCGCCACGTTTCCACCGATCGTGCTCGCCCCCTGACTGGACGGGTCGGGAGCAAAATGAAATCCGCTTCCCGCCAATGCCCGGCCCAGTTGGACATTCGGGACGCCCGGCTCCACGACCGCCATTCGATCGCGCAGGTTGACTTCCAGGATCCGCCGCATCCGCGTGGTCATCAACACCACGCCGCCGTCCACCGGAAGGCATCCGCCGGCGAGACTGGTTCCGGCGGCCCGGGGAACAACCGGCACGCGGTACCGGTTGCACACCGTTAGCACTTCGGCGATCTCGCCGGTCGTTCGCGGGAACACGACCGCCTGGGGCACGTTTTTTTGAATCGTGAAGCCGTCGCACTCATAGACCAGCAAGTCCGCCGGGTCGGAGAGAACGCCTTCCGTTCCCAAAGCGGAACGCAGCTCTCGAAGCAAGTCAGAGGCGGAGGAAAGAAGGGAAGCCATTCACATCTCGAAAGGACGCGGGATATGCGTGCAGCCAAGTTCTTCAGTGACGCTTGAACGCGACCGGCAAATCCCCGAATCTGGAAAAACTGGATGTAAAAACCGCTTCAATTATACTATCTAGCGGCGCCGGGGAATACCGCACCAAACGAAGTGGACGAAAAAAATCAAATTTTATTACGTGATTTTACTGAAACACAACGCCGGTCGTTCGAGTGAGGCATGCCTTCATCCATCCAAGTCCTTGGGGTTGTCCGGACGCAGTGGCGCACTCCAGCGGCCCAGCCGGAACGCGTCTTTGTCGCCGTCGAGTGAAAAGAAACCGGTTGCCGACCGGTTCTCCTGGAAAAGGGATGAGAGAGAGATACGCCGGACGTTGGAGAGCCGCGGACGCGCCGCGACCGAAGCGCCCGATTCGTGGAAACTACCGCCTGGGTTCCGCGGGCCGCGGGCCGGCGGCGGTCTGTTGCTCGAGCACCTTTTTCCAGCCGAAGGGTACCGGCCCACTGAAGACGTCGCGACGAAAGACCCGAAGAGGATCGTTTACCAGCGGTTTACCAAAACTGTAGACGTCGCGCTGATTACCACCGGGGAGGTAGACCTGGATTGCCCTGGGGTACATCGATCGCGCGTCCAAAATCACGTCGACTTGGCGATAGTTGCCAGCGTCATTCTGGGTCTTCGGGTAGGTTTCCAGCCAAATCTCGTCTTTCGAATCCGTCGGTGTAATGAGGCGGATCCAATATCTTCGCTTGATGTCATCCGCGTTTGCTCCGAATACGAACGGCACGGGGCAATGGGCGAACCCGGTCCCCTTGGCCTCGGGACCTAAGACATGCTGTACCACCTGCTTCTGCTCGAAATTGTATTCGTAGAACGACTCGCCGTCGGTACACCATTTCTCCGGCCTGGCTCCGACGATTTCATATAATCCCTGATTTGGTTTGGAGTACTTGATCGTACCCTCGTCGACGGACGTCGGTTTATTCGCCGGTCCGAAGACGAGATCGTATTTCAATTTGGCAAACTGGCATTCGAACGTCTTGACCCCCTCCGTCCGACGCTCCCACTCCACCAGAATCGAATCCACGCGTGCCTGCTCTTGGGCAGACAGCGTGAACGGAGCCCCAACCGGCTGCGCCACCGCCTCGCGCGGCTGCCCGGCGGGGGCGTGCATTCCCGGAATCTGGCGAGTCGAACCCTGTCGCGCCGCCTCGGCCTGGAACTGGGGAACAGCGGTGGACTCCGGCGGCGGACCCGAGTTGGGATTTCGCCACGCCTGCTGGGCGAAGAGGAGCGATGTCGAGGAACTTGACACCAGAATGGTTAAGAGCGCTAACGAGAACTTCATTTCTCCATTATCTCCAGAAAGATCTTCCATGATCTACCGTTCGGCCGCGGATTCTAACAGATTTGTCCCTCCGAAGCCAATAGCGAATTCTGCCCCTTGATTGGCTACGACACAATCCCTAATGGGGGTGGTATTAAGGACTTTTGATTACCGGCTGGTTATTCCGTCTCGTTCAACGCGAACCTCGGGACACGAGCCGGTCTTTCGCTCTGGAACGGTACGACCGGAACCAGCCTTCTCCCTGCAACGGTCGAAGGGTGGATGCGGCCGGTCTCAATACTGTGCGAGTGGGGCCATGTCCGGTACACTTATGTGGCCCTGCCCTTACCGGCGTAGAGATCGAGAACCCTGGACCGAGATTGACCGAGGAAAACCCGCGAGGAGGGCACCGTTACGATGAGTGAAGTCAAACCGTCATACGACGAGCTGAAGAAGCGTTGTCACGAAGCCGAGGCAAAACTGGAAGCCATTCTCTCCGGACGGACGGAGCGTTTCCAGGGAGAGGCGGGGACATTGGTCGTCCGTCTGGCCGAGGCCGAAGAACGCGAGTCTCATATCCGCCGGGTGCTCATGGCCATCCGCAATGTCAACCAGCTCATCGTGCAAGAGAACGACCCGCGGCGGCTGATCGAAGCGGCCGTTGCCACGTTGACCGAGACGATGGGATACCGCAGCGCGTGGATCTCGCTTCTTGATGAAGAGGGTTTCGCGGCGAAGACGACCGTCTCCTGCGGCTTCGTGAGCGGGTTCGAGGTCCTTGAGGGGCGGCTTGCCGGCGGGGACTTTCCCCACTGCATGAAAAGGGCCCTGACGGAGCACGCGACTGTCGCCATCCGCGACCCGAAAGAGGAATGCCCCGGTTGCCCCCTTGCCGGGCGGCACGGCGGCTGTGCCGCGCTGGCCCACAGGCTGGCGGTCGGGGATCGCGTCTTCGGCGTACTGACCGCATCCATTGAAAAGCAGTTCGTCGACCAGGAACACGAGCTGGACTTGTTCGAGGAGTTGGCCGGAGACCTGGCCTTCGCTTTGGGAAAGATCGAAGATGCCGCTGCGCTCACCGAAAGCCGCCGCCGCTATTTGGAGATATTCGAAGGGAGCCGCGACGGTTTCGTCATGATCGACCCGTCCGGGAAGATCATCGACGGCAACCCGGCCTACCGCCGGATGCTGGATTATTCACTGGAGGAACTGAAGCAACTTGAGGATTTCTACGCGATTACCCCCGAACGTTGGCGGAAGTGGGAGCAAGAGGAAATCTGGCGCAAACGCCTGTTGCATCATGGTTACTCGGGGGTCTACGAAAAGGAATACATCCGCAAGGACGGTACGGTCTTTCCCGTGGAACTCCAGGCGTACGCGGTCTTTTCGCGGGACGGGATGCTGGAGTACCTCTGGGGGGTCGTCCGAGACGTTACTGAACAGAAGAAGACGGCGGAGGCATATAGCCGTTTCTGCCAAATGGCGACGGAGATGATCTGCGTCGCGGACATCCGGACGGCGACGTTCGTTCAGGTGAATCCGGCGTTTACCGACGTGCTGGGGTATCCCGAGGCCGAGTTGTTGGGACGGCCGTTCCTCGATTTCGTCCACCCGGACGACCTGCAGGAGACGTGCGCCGTTATCGAGCGGATGCTCCTTAAGGGGGTCGACGTCATTTCGTTCGAAAACCGTTATCGCCGCGTGGACGGAACATATCGCGTTCTGGAATGGAACTCCCATCCCGTTCCGGAGGAAGGCCTGACCTTCGCCATCGCGCACGACGTGACTCGGCGGAAGGAGATCGACCGGGCCCTGCGCGACAGCGAAGAGAAGCACCGTTGCCTGTTCGAGACGATGTCCCAGGGGGTCGTCTATCAAGCCGCGAACGGGCGGATCATCGAAGCGAATCCGGCGGCGCTGGAGATTCTCGGGCTGTCGTTGGAACAGCTCCGCGGCAAGACCTCGGTGGATCCCGACTGGAAAGCCATCCGCGACGACGGGTCCGCGTTCCCGGGCGAAGAGCATCCCTCGATGGTGGCTCTGCGTACCGGCAAGCCGGTGCAGAACGTGACGATGGGGGTTTTCCAACCCAAAGAGAATCGCACGGTGTGGATCATCGTCAGCGCCGTACCGCTGTTTCACCCGGGCGAGGAGAAACCCTACCAGGTGTACACGACGTTTACGGACATCACCCAGCGGCGCGACGTGGAGGAGCGGCTGCGGCAGAGCGAGGCGAAGTTCCGCTCCCTTTTTGAACATATGGCTTCCGCCTGTTGCGTTGACGAAGTCATCTACGAAGCGGGGAAAGCGGTCGACTATCGAATTCTCGACGTGAATCCGTCGTTTGAACGCCTTATGGGACTCACCAGGGATGAGGTGGTCGGCCGTCCGGCGTCGGAAGTCTACGGGCTGAAGGAGTCGCCTTTTCTCAATATCTGCGCCGAGGTCGCCGAGACGGAGGAACCGGCGCATTTCGAGGCGTTCTTCCCACCGATCCGCCGCTATCTCGAACTAACCATCTCTTGCCCTAAGAAAGGCGGTTTTTCCACCGTAATATCCGATATCACGGACCGCAAAGCGGCCGAAACGGCGCGCCGCGAAAGCGAGCGGCGGTTGCGGACCCTCCTGGGCAATCTTCCCGGGATGGCCTACCGCTGCCTGAAACTGCCGGGCTGGCCGATGGAGTTCTTGAGCGAAGGCTGCAAATCACTTGCCGGTTATTCTCCCGAGGAACTTCTCGCCGAGGACGGAGTCGCCTACGCGGACCTCATCCACGTCGAGGATCGCGAGAAGGTCGCGCTGACGGTTGAAACCGCCGTCGGCCGGCGCGAACCGTTCGAAATGGAATACCGCATCCGTACCGCGTCCGGCGAAGAACGCTGGGTTTGGGAACGCGGCCGCGCCGTGGGAACCACCGGCGCCAATGCCGTCGTGCTCGAAGGGTTCATTACCGACGTAACCGACCGGAAACGGGCGGAGACGGCGTTGATTGAGAGTGAGTACCGATTCCGTTCGTTCGTCGAGAACGCGGGAGATATCGTGTATTCGCTCGGGCCGGACGGAACGGTTACCTACGTTTCACCGAACGTCCGCGCCCTGCTTGGTTCCCCGCAGGAGTATTTCACCGGGCGCTCGTTTGAGGACGTCGTCCATCCGGAGGACGTAACCGCCTGCAAAGCTTTCGTCGCAAGCGTCTTGGGCGGTGAAGAAGGTGGTCCGAGCGTGGAATACCGCCTTGCGAGTGCCGACGGTTCCTGGCGATGGCATACTTCGACCGGTTCGCGAGTGATGGACTCTAGAGGTAACGTGGTCAGCTTCGTCGGTATCAGCCGTGACATGACCGACCGGAAGCGGGCCGAAAGCGCCCTCCGCGAGAGCGAACTGAAATTCCGCACGATCTTCGAGAACGCTCCCTTGGGCATGTTCCGCTCGACGCCGGAAGGGAGATTCATCGAGGTGAACCGGGCGCTCGCGGCAATGCTGGGGTACGATTCGCCGGAAGAGGTCATCCGTGAAATCCACAGTATCGCGGACCAAATCTATATCGACGGGCGGCTCCGCGAACGGATCGTTAACGAACAACTTGCAAAATCGGGAATGTCCCTACATCTCGGTCGGTACCGAAGACGCGATGGGTCGGAATTCACCGCGAGGTTGTACCTGAAGACGATCCGGGACGAGAATGGCCGGCCGGTCTACCTGGAAGGAATCGTGGAAGACCTCGGCGAACTCAGGGCGGCCGAGGCCGAACGCGAGCGGCTTCTTTCGGCCATCGAGCAGTCGGGAGAGGTCATCGTCGTCACCGATCCCGACGGCGACATCCTGTACGCCAACCCGGCTTTCGAACGGGTAACCGGATACACGCGCGAGGAAGCCATCGGAAAGAACCCGCGATTCCTCAAGAGCGGGGAGCAAGATGAAGAATTCTACGGCCGCCTGTGGCGGACGATCTCCGGTGGACATGTTTGGCAGGGACGGTTCATCAACCGGCGGAAGGACGGAACGCTTTATACGGAAGACGCGACGATTTCGCCTGTAATCGGCGAATCGGGAGACATCTTGAACTATGTCGCCGTCAAACGAGATATCACCAAGGAACTCGATCTCGAGGAGCGTTTCCGCCAGTCCCAAAAACTCGAAACGATCGGACAGTTGGCCGGGGGAGTCGCTCACGACTTCAACAACCTTTTGCTGGTCATCAACGGCTACTCCGAAATGGCCTTCGAGAAGCTCGGCGAAGGCCATCCGGCTCGGGCCGCCCTTGAGGGCGTCATGAAGGCCGGGCAGCGCGCCGCCACCCTCGTCAGTCAACTTCTTGCTTTCAGCCGCCGGCAAATCATGCGGCCCGAGGACCTGGACCTCAACGAGGTGGTCGGAGAACTCTTGAAGATGCTGGCCCGTGTGATCGGAGAACACATCCGGCTCGACTTCGTTCCGAAGCACCGGCTCGGTACGGTACACGCCGACCGGGGCATGATCGAGCAGATCGTCATGAACCTCTGCGTCAACGCGAGGGATGCCATGCCGGAAGGGGGAGAACTGATGATCGAAACGGAAAACGTCTACATCAACGGAAATTACACCCAGACGCACCCCTGGGCAAAACCCGGCAGATTCGTCTTGCTCAGCGTAAGCGATACCGGCTGCGGAATGGACGAAGAGACGCTGCGGCGGATATTCGAACCTTTCTTCACGACGAAGGGCGTCGGACATGGAACCGGCCTCGGCCTGGCGACCGTCTACGGCATCGTCCAACAGCACGAAGGAATGATCAACGTCTACAGCGAACCGGGCAAGGGAACCACTTTCAAGGTCTATCTGCCGATCATCGAACGGCCTGCGGCCGCCGTCGGCCCGAAACTGGAGGGCAGTGCGCCCGGCGGAACGGAGACGATCCTCCTCGCCGAAGACGACGAGGCCGTCCTGACGATGGTCCGCAAACTTCTGGAACGGGTCGGCTACACGGTCCTCACCGCGACCAACGGAAAACAGGCGATGGAAGTCTTCGAGGAGCACGTGGACGAGATCGCGCTTGCGCTGTTAGATGTGGTGATGCCCGAACTGGGGGGAAAAGAGGTCTACGATTGCATGAAGGCGATGCGGCCCGACGTTCGAGTGGTCTTCGCTAGCGGATACAGTGAAAACGCCGTCCACACGAACTTCGTGCTGGATGAATCGCTGGTTCTGCTCCAAAAGCCCTACGACCCGGCCGCCCTCTACCGGGCGCTCCGCGAGGCGCTGGATTCGTAAATCCTCGCGAGAGATACTCTTTCAACCGGCTAACAGCTTGGTGTCCTGCCCCAACTTCTGCAGTCAAGATATCGGCCGTGCAAACAATCGGCGACTTCGTATTCACTCTTCACGTTTTTCGATGGCGCAGAACGATCAAGGAAGATCGAAGTATGCCGGGTATCGTGGAATTTCCCCGGGGCGTTGAGGAACGCGGTGGGGGAGCCAACCCGACGGTAGTCCATTGCGTCGCGCTCAGCAAGACGAAGATGGATCAGGTCATGCGAAGCATCGAACCGGACGAATGGGCTACAGCCAACCGGGCTTTCATGCGGGTTCCGGCTCCGTACCGATCCGGTTTGTACCCGGTGTCGCGGTGAACCAACGGCGCGAACCTGCCCCCTTCTGCCAGTCTCGCGCCGAGACCGTCATTCGCTACGAGAACGCCACCGGTACAGGAGCAGGGCGTTGCCGATGACGCAGATGTCGGAGAGACCCATGGCGGCCGCGGCCATCCACGGCTGCAGTAGGCCGGCAGCAGCCAGGGGGATCGCAAGGACGTTGTAGAAGAAGGCGAAGAAGAAGTTCTGCTTGATCTTCCGGAGGGTCGCGCGGCTGAGGTCGACGGCGTCGACCAGGGCGCTTACCCCGGCTCGCATCAACACGAGGTCGGCGGTTTCGGCGGCGATGTCGGTGCCGCCCCGGACGGCCACCCCCAGGTCGGCTTGGGCCAGGGCGGGGGCATCGTTGACACCGTCTCCAACCATCATCACCGCCTTTCCGTTCCGCTGCAGCCGGCTCACGAGGTCCGACTTCTGCTCCGGCAGAACTCGAGCGTGCACGTCACGGGCGTCGATACCCACCTCCTCGGCCACGCGGCGAGCGGTGCGTTCATTGTCGCCGGTGACCATGTGAACGATCAGTCCCTGACGCTGGAGGGCGGCTACGGCGTCGCGAGCCTCGGGCAGGACCGTGTCGGCCAGGGCGATCGCGCCGCAGCATGCCCCGTCGACGGCGACCACGATTGCGGTGCGGCCCTGTTCTTCCCAGACGGCGACCTGCGCATCGAAGGCGGCGCAATCGAGATCGTTCTCGGAAATGAATACCGGCGTTCCAATGAGAACCTCCCGGCCCTCCACCCGCCCTCGAACGCCTCGCCCGCTCTTGGCCTCGAACGTTTCGACCGCCTGAAGTTCAAGGTTCCGGCTACGCGCGTGGTCGCAAATCGCCTTGCCAATCGGGTGTTCGGAGCCCGCCTCCACCGCGGCTGCCAACCGGAGGACCTCCATGGGATCGCCATCGCCCAGGGTTTCGACGGCCGTTACGGCAAGCCGGCCCGCCGTGACCGTCCCCGTCTTGTCCAACAGGACGTCGGTTATGCCGCCGGACTGCTCCAGGGCGGCGGCGTGACGGATCAGGATGCCGTGGCGGGCGCCTACCCCGGTCCCGACCATCATGGCCGTCGGCGCGGCCAGGCCCAGGGCGCAGGGACAGGCGATAATCAGCACGGCGGCCATGTTGATCAGGGCATTGCCCCAGGCTCCCGTGGCAAAGCCCCATCCGAGAAGCGTTCCCAGCGCAATCAGAACCACCATGGGCACGAAGACGTTGCTGATCTTGTCGGCGATGCGCTGGACGTTCGCGCGGCTCGATTGCGCCCGGCGCACTGTTTCGATCACGTGGGCCAGGACGGTGTCGCGACCGGTGTGCGTCACGCGAACCTCTAGTCGGCCACTGGTGTTCAGCGTGCCACCAATCACCTCGTCCCCGGCGATCTTCGGCACGGGGAGGGACTCGCCGGTCACCAGCGATTCGTCGACCGCGCTGTCGCCTGCGCTGACCATGCCGTCGGTCGGAACGCGTCCCCCAGGTCGCACCAACACGCGATCGCCGATACGCAAGGAAGAAACGGGAACCAGGGATTCCTCGCCTGCCGCGTCGAGTTTCGCGGCCGATTGCGGGGCAAGCTCCACGAGGCCCTCGATGGCAGCGCCGGCTTTGCGACTGGCCCGTGCCTCGAGCCAGTGGCCAATTGCGATGATTGTGAGGATCTCGGCGGCCGCTTCGAAGTACAGCGGCGTCAATCCCAGTAGCAGGCCCGCGAAGCTGTAGACATACGCGGTGGTGGACCCAAGCGAGACGAGGGCGTCCATGTCAAATCGCCTCGCCATGGCGCCCCGCCACGCCCCGCGGTAGAAGTGCCATCCTAGCACGGCCTGGACGGGCGTCGCCAACACCAAGGAGACCCATTCCATCGCGTGTCCATGCCCCACCCAAGCGCCCAGGCCGCCGTGGTGCAGCAGCACCAACGGCAGCGTGAAGGCCGTTCCAAAAAGGGCCAGGTTTCGCCATCGGACGTCGCGCGACGGGGTCGATACCGGGGGGACCTCCGCGGTTTCGTCGTTTGCGACTGGTTCGGCGCCGTACCCGGCGTTGCTCACCGCGGCAATCAACGCGTCGGTCGGAACCTCGCCGGCGGTGCGAACACGAACCCGGCCGCCTGCCAGGTCGATCTCGGCCCATTCGACGCCTTTGACCTGCTCCAGCGCCTGTCGCACGCTGGCTGCACAGGCGGCGCAGTTCATACCGACGACGGCGAACTCCTGGATTCCGCCTGGCACCTTCTCTGGTGCGGCTTCGTAACCGGCTTGGCGGACGGCGTCGACCAGTTCCTGGGCACTCACCGGGGCATCGGAGAAGTACACCAGCACGCGCCCGGACATGAGGTCTACGTCGGCGTAGTCGACCCCCTGTTGTCGCTCCAGGGCCTGCTTGACTCGACCCTGGCAGCTTGCGCAATTCATCCCTTGAACCGACAGCGCCCGCGGCGGTGTATTTATCGACCGTGTTGAGTCCATGGTTTATCCTCACAGCAATTATTGGGCCAAAAACCGACCGTAAACAGGCCCCAGCAGGGGGGATAGCCTGTTTTTTTCCTGCCGCGCAGGCTGGTTGGTCCCGAACTCGTTTGGGCCAATTCAGAGAATGCCCACGAACTGTCTTCAATGCCATCGACGCTCTGCCTGTCGCGGCCGGCCGGACATGGCCCGGCACGGCTCGCCGCCAAGAAACGGAGGGAACATACAACCCATGGTTCAGAATGCGATAGGTTCGGCATTCGGGACAGTGGGCGCGGGGATTCTTCCCGGATCGCCCTAGACCGGGCCGGGGTGGTCGCGCGGCCCTGACGGGCGAATCGCCATCCCCCCAAGGAACTCATCGATATCGACGCACGTCAGCTCTCCAGGCTCTTCGGGTGGGATATCCTCGGGTGGGATCCGCTGGTCGTCCTAGTCGGCGTCCGGCTCGTAGACCCCGCCGTCTTCACTCGGCGGGGCCCGGGGGGTCGATGTATGCCATAGCCCGCAGTGGCGGAGAATCTTCTCGATTACCACCGGTCAGCAGGTCCTCGCCGCAAAGGAACGCCCGACGGACGCACCGCGAAATGCAGTGGTAGAACCCGACCTCGCCGTCGTCGAGGACGTATTTTCGAGCGAATTGGGGCACTGCATACCTCCTGCGGGCTATTGAGCGTTAAAAAGGCAGTCCTCGACCGAACTCGCGCTCGTCCTTTCCCACCCGCGCGGCAAGATTCTCCCGGTTTTTGGCGGAAGCGGTTATTGAACGCAAGCGAGCGAGGATGGAATGTGGGTGTCCGGGCTTCTGTTCCGCGTTGTCATCTGCCCGGTCTGCAACGACGCGATCAACCCTTACGATGTCGGCGGGGCGGACGACTCGTATTCATCCGGCAAATTTTTGACGGCCATGCTCAACATGACAAGCGACCAGCCGTTGAGAATCATCTGGATCCCGACGAACAGGCCAATCACCCACAGGCCCGAAAGCGGCCATTGCCGCCAAATCATCAGCCCGAGCATCAGACTGACTATGCCGTTGAGCAGCAACCATCCCCAGTTCGGATACCGGACCGAGATCGCGGTGCAGATGCGAAACATGCCCTCAAACATGAGAAACATTCCAATCATCAGCGTGAGCGTCATGGCCGTCGCCATCGGATTGCCCAGAACCATGAATCCTACGACGAGATACAGGACGCCCATCAGGGCGTCCATAAAGAAGCCGCTCCAGCCACGCTCCTTCCACAAGGCGTGAATCACCTGGGTCGCGCCGGCTAAGACCATCAGCCAGCCGAGAAGTGCTACCGACAACTTCGTCGCCGTAAAGGTGCAGCCCAAGGCAATCGTCCCGAAAACCACAAGGATGATTCCCAGGCCTAGGAACCAGCCTCGATTGCGTTTGACTTCGTTTAGTCCGACTTGATGCAGCGGGGTCGTTGGCATTCTCATTCTCCCAAACAGCCCCGTTGCATTCCCCCCACCACTCGGCCATCAACTCGATATACGCCCGAAGAGCCGTCATCACAAGAAACGTCTCCTGCCGACGGTTCTCGCGCCCGAGTCACGTGATGAGGCATGTTCGAGCCGACCACTCTTGCTAAACGCGCCATGAGGTTATTCTGTGAAAACCGGGCGCGAGGGTCAATAGTTATGTATGATGTGCCCGTAACAAATCCTTTGTCTTGGATAATAGTGATACGATCTATAAGAGTGTCTGTGAGTTATTGAGTAGTGATGATAATAATGTCCGTATCCCATGAGTTGAGATTGATATCCGAAAACGGGTCTTTTGTTAAGTGAACGAAGATTGGCTTCTTCTTCTGATTGAGGCTTTTTGTGGTCAACTTTTACAAATATTGTGCTATTAGGGGGGGTAGGTTTATTATACGGTAATTCATCTGCATAAGTATTTCCTATAAATAAGAAATAACTAACAAATAAAATTACTGGCACTTTCACCAACTTCTCCTGTAAAAACTCTTTCAAAGAAGGATGTATAGGAGATGTGATTTGTCACATAACTCAAGCATAGTCAGGGGAGACTAGTGGAACAAGGCTTTGTCGCTGATAAAGAAGCCGAAATCCCTGGGGTAGTCCCGAATTCCACTCCGCTGCGATTCGTGAAAGTCAGGGTACCCCCAGCTAATTCCGGAACAGCTTGCGGAAAAGCCTTTCGCGGTTGCCGAAACGGACAACGATTGAGCCAATTCCACGAATCCCCTATACTGAAGAATCGCCTCGACTGCAAAGGGAAACGAACATGCGAAGCGTTTTGTCTCTAGCCGTAACCATCGTAGCGACTGCGTACCTACCCGTTTTCGCGGATGACCCCGCCGATCCGTCCCGGTACAACGTCATCTGGAACGCGCCCGGCGCGACCTCGTCCGACTCCATCCCCTTGGGAAATGGAGACATCGGGTTGAATGTGTGGACGGAGCCGGGTGGAGACATTGTCTTCTACATCGCCAATACCGACGCCGTCGACGCCCTGGGACGGCTGCTGAAGGTGGGGCGGGTCCGGCTTTCGGTTCCCCATTGCCCGATGGCCGCTCAGGGGGCGGACGGGTCGGAAATCCCGTTCGTGCAGACGCTCGATTTGCCGAATGGCCGGATCGTCGTGGAATGGGGAGGGGACGCGAACCGTGCGGAGGCCGTGTACCAGGGGGGCGAAGTCCGCGGGCTGGAGGTCAAGCCGGAATCGCGGAGCAGGGATATCGTTATCGGTGAATAGCCCGCGGCGGGCGGCCCTAAAGAGAAACACTACCATGGTCTCCTATTCCAAACAAGATCGCCAGATTTCGAGAGAACGTAACGAAACAATGTCTTACCGCGCGCCTCGGGTACGAATTTGTGTCGCATTCCTTCTCGTGGCCGCCTCCGCGGGGATCGTTCGCGCCGCCGGCGCCGCCGAGCGGTTCGAAGGCCGTTTCTACCGTGGCGAGGGAGATGTCGAATACCTCCGCCTGTTGGATATCTCGCGTCGGATGTTTTCGCCCGACGAGGAGTTCCAAAACGTCGCGATGCTCTATATGCCGGCGTGGAACGGATTCGTCGAGGGGCCGACGTGGGATGCCTGGTGGATTCAGAACAGTTACGGCACGACCTACTGCGCGCTGCCGTTTTATGATGAACCGTTGGCGACCTTCCTCCGGAATGCCCAGGCCCTCTGGTTCGATTCCATGGGGGACGGGAAGCGGAAGTCGGCCCACGATTGGATCGCTCCGGACGGGTGCCTGTGCGATGCCGCCCGACCGGGATGGTGCATCGCCAAGCAAGGTGACGGACGGATCGATATCCACGATTGGGGCATGGAGTTCACCGCCGCGGGAATTCTCATGCAGGCCGAGTGCCTCTTGATCGAACGCGATATGGAGGCGATCGCGAAGTACCTGCCACTGCTCGGACGCTGCGCGGACTTCGTTGATTCCCGGCGCGATCCGGAGAATAACCTCTACCTGGCCGGGCCGGCGGGAAACCTGCTGGCTCCCAGTTACGCCGGCTATGCGCGGCCCGACGGTTCGTTCGAGAAAGCGTACCTGGCCGGTCTGTCAATCACGATGGTCGGTGCCCTGGAGCGTCTGGTCGAACTGGAGACGCTGGCCGGTAACGATGCCCGGGCGGATGTCTACCGCGAACGGCTCGCCGCGACGAAGGCCGGTTTGCCGGCGCTCTTGACGGAGGAACGTTACTTCATTAAATCGCTGGATCCCGACGGCACGAAACACGGTGTCTACGGGGCGGAGAAACACGGCTATTTCGAGGCGGTCGTGAACCACGACGCGATGTGCTTCCGCGTCGTCGACGACGCGACCTGCGCGAAGATATACGCCAAGATCGCCTCGATCAAGGGCTTGCGTCCGCACGACCTCATCATCACGAATTATCCGTCGCTCGATGACATGTACCAACCGCCCGACGAATGGCTCTGGAAGTTCGGCACCTGGGTCAACGGAGGACACTGGTCAACCTGCGAGGCGCGGATGATCATGGGCTACTATCGCGTGGGCGCCCATGACGACGCCCGGAAGGCCCTGCGTAAGATCATGACCTATGCCGAGCGTTTCCGCATGGATAATCCGCTCGTGGAATTCGGAAACCAAGTCTATCAACCGAGCCAGCCGATCAATCTTTGTTACGACACGTTCGGCCCCCCGGCCGCTTTCATCCGCGGCCTGTTCGAATACGTCTACTCGGCCGACGGACTGACCCTCATCCCTCACATCCCTCGGACGATCACGCGGCTGGAGCAACACTTCCCGATCCGCTTCGGTACGAGGCGACTCTACCTGGCGACCTCCGGAATCGGGGCCGTCAACGGCGTGACGGTCAACGGCGAGCCAATCGATACGTTCAATTCGAAATCCGTCCGGCTCGATTACGACGCCCTTCCGGATCGCGCGGTCGTCCAGATCACCCTGGGGCGCGGCGTACCGATTGCTTTCGAACCGGAGGACCCGCCGTCGGAAGTGAGCGCACCCGACGCGGACTCGCGTGATTCTCCGGCTCTTGCCGAACTCCTTCCCACAGTGGTCCGGGTAGCGAAGTTCCACGCCGCCCTCGAGACCGCCGGTCTCTCCGACAGTTACGAAGCGGCCCACGCCAAGTTGGCCGTCGACTATTTCCACGCATGCCGCCGCCGCGCGATACTTCTGGCCGAGGGAAAGCTCAGGCCGCTTCCGGCCGAGTCCCGCCAGGCGGCGGAAGAATCCTACATCCGAACGACCGCCAAGCTTTGCGAAGGGCTCCGAAAGGTGTCGGCGAAGTACGCGGAATCCGACGACTCGAAGTCATTCAGCCGTCTTCGAGCGATCGAAGACTAATGGCCCCAGCGCCTTCTCGCGCGGCGCCGTTATGTCCATGCTCTTGTCCGAGAAACCGGACACTACGATGTCGTCGAGCCCCCTACGTGGTCCTTCGGGCCGGGAACCGACCCACCGCGCCGTTCAAGCGGCGCCGCTTAATTCCCCCACCCTTGAATAACTTGTTCCTTTTCCTCGTCAACGATATGGAAGGCGCCCGCTTGAGGGACATCGACGGTAATAATGCCGTGACCGGGAAGGGTGATTTCGACGTCGCGGCGACTCTCGAGGGGACTGTGCGCATAGACGAGCCAGCGACGGTTGCCCCGTTCGCCCAATTCAAGCGCGATACTGAAGACCGGCAAATCGGTCTTCAGCGTCCACGGCCGCGGCGGATCGAGGCCGGTATCCAACAGGAACCACCGCGGAACCCGCCGGTATTCCTCGGGAATTCCGACTTGATAAGGGTGCTCGTGGGCCGTGTTCGGAACCAGCTTGCCGTACCGCCAAAACTCTTCGAGCACCTGGTCCTCGTAGAGCCGGTCGATGTTCTTCAACAGACGCTCGAAGTAGGGACGCCACGGGTTCAGTGGCTCCGCACTTCCGCGGAATTCCCGAAGTACCCGTGGACGGAGAAGCCAGAGACCGAATCGGGCCCAACCCTCGAAGCGGTCCGGCGTATAGGTCTGGCCGTCCTTCATATACCGGCATGCTTTCGACTTCTCCAGAAGCTCCGGCGTACACTCCATGCCCGGTCGCCAACCGCTATTGCCGTCCCAAAGAGATATTTCCCACCAGAAATGGGGATTCACTTTCCACGCTTCGTCGAGCTGAAATATCCAGTTCATCGACTCGACTTGCGTCGACCAGACCCAATGATCGCGATTGGGGCACCAGTTGTGGGTGTAGTACGAAGGACTGCCGCCGTCCCAAAAGTACCAATTCGGCGAGGTCCACTCGTCGGTAATGAGCGAGTACTCCGGCCATCCGGCCCAACGGCCGATGTGCGAGGGACCGAATGCTTGATAACCGACGAACCGCACATTCCTCTTCCAATGAGGGCTTACCAACGCGGCTCGCATGGCTCGGAATAAAACCGGATAACGCTCTTTCCAACCACGCGCAACCACCTTTCGCTTGAATTCGTCCGATCGTCCGCGGCCGAACTTGTCCAGGTAGCGGCGCGAAAGTTCATCGACTTCATTCCAACGCAGCTTCGGCGCCTCGTTGTTCGAGACAAAGAGGACCAGAGGCGGATTCGGGTAAAGCTCTTGCGCGCGTCGCATCGCGGCGGTCGCGACGTACACATACGCCGGATCCCTCCAACGTTCGAGCGGACCGAAGGGGCTGATCTTTTCGACCACTTCGTTCCGCGGAGTGATCACCATGGGAGATTTCGAAACGGCCAGCGGTCGATAACGGTCGTCAAGTAAGACCGCCTCCCATTGGGTGCCCAGAATACAGATGGGCAGCCCCAACTCGCGACAGTACTCCAACAGCCGGCCAAAGTCCTCGTGATACCGCTTTTCGGATCGTTCATCGCCCGCCTTCAACCCGTGAGGCCAGGCAATCCAAGGCAATAGGCGATGCCCTCTTTGAAGCAATTCCATCTGGTACGCCACAGTCCACCCTTCGCCGCTCCCACCCCTGTTCCAGTGACTCAGAAGGGGTAAGGGACGGCCATCCCGACCGCGCGGGGGCAACAGCGCCTCGCGGCGGATTTCCACGGCCGCCCGCCGAGCCGCGTCCGAAACTCCCGGGGTTGCCGGATTGGTCGCGCTGGCGGTAAACGGCGCCAAGATTGCGAGTAGCAGCGGGGCAAGTCGGTTTCGGGCTTGCACGGTCGTTCCTCCTTGTCACGAATTCGATGTGCCATCGAACCCCCTGAACGATGTGTTCCGCCACCATGCCTAAGAGGTGGTCTCTACGGCTCCACTGCCGGAACCGGTGATGCGGCGGCCACCGCCAGGCGGTTTTCGATCCGCAGGACGCCCGGCGAAAGCGCAACGAGTTGCTCGGAAAGCAGGCGGTCCCGCACGGTAGGAACCGTCCCCTCCAGAACGACGACTCCCCCCTCCTCGACAACGACCCGAACGGAACAATCCCCGCCATTAAGTCGCGGAATCCGTTCAAGCGACGACGAGAAACTCCGGACGAGATGCGGAGAGGGCTGGGGGGTATAGCTAAAACCGAGCGTTAGCGTGGGTCGGATCGAGGTCGCGGTTGAGCGGCCTGCTCGTGGCTGAGCTTGACCCTGCCGAACGGTCCCACGTCCGATTGCGCGTTGCGTACTCCGGGCGGTTCCGGTAGCGCGGGTCCCTTGCGGTCCGGTTCCCCCGAAGAGCCCGGTATCCGCACTGTCAGCCCCGACAAAGTCCCCCCTGGTGCCGGTATCCCGCAAACCCTGGCGGTCCACCTGCTGCAGTTGGGGAACACCCTCCGCGAAAGCCTCCACTTGGTCCGAGACTTGTGCCCCCACGGCACTACTCGGATTCGGACGCGACATACTTGAGCGGGACAAATCCTGCGCAGCGGCCGCCGCGCCCAGCACCAAGACGGCGAAAACCACCTCAATCGGACGAGCGCTCATTCTCATCATCGTCCTCATCATCGTCTACGTTCCTGTTCAAGCGGGAAATCGGTCGCACCACCTCCCATCTTATATAAACGACACGGCGCGTCAAAGGTTACGGTCAAGCGAATCGGTCCACGCGATTCGGTCCGCTTTGCCCGGCGATCCTAGCGATGGATCCGATTAAAGAAGATGGGGGGACTTTGACGATTACGAGCATGTGACGACCGGCCTGGGGAAAATGGTAGTCGTATAACACCAACGAGGTATGCGCGTCGGCATCCGAAAACATGCTCCATTTCTCCAAAATGCTCAAACAGCCGGCCTGGATCGCCCTCGGGGTCGCCTTGGTCCTAATTGGCGGAGTGATTAGCCAGCTATTGAGGTCAAGCTCCTCTTCGAATACCCCCTCCGAAGCAGTAGTGCACAATAATAAGGATAGGAGTTCTCGGTCGGGCATTCGGACCGTCAGCTATAACGAGCCGCTGGAACGGAACGGTGGGTCGGAGGTGGTTTCCGACTCTCCGGAAGGCGTGATCTACGCGAAGAAGGGGACGGTGGACAAAACGCTCCGGGCCGCGGTCACTCTCTGGAATTGCTCCGCGGCGGAGTTCAAGTCCCGGCTCCTCCAGGCACTGGGGGGCAAGATCCAATCCCGAACGAGGCCGGATGGCGGATCGGAGTACCTGATTCCGCTCTCGACGGAGCATGGTTCCCGCCTTTGGATTGAGCCGAATTCCAACCGCGTGGAGATCGAGGGTCCGGAATCCGCCGTCCGCGGGACCGCGCAGCTCGTTCATGCACTGGATGCGGTGCCATCGACCGAAGACATCGGCGTCCGTTGCGTTAGCATCCCGCCGACGAGGGAAACGGAAGTCCAATCCTTGATCCAGGCGGTCCTGATGGATGAACGCTCGCGAGCCACGTCGGCGACCAGGGCACCCCGAGACCTGTCGGCCGGGCCGGTCGCGCTCGCCATGCAAGGGAATGAGAACGGCGTTACTCCACCGAGTGTTGGAAACTCCGCGAACGAGCAGCCATCCGCGTCGGATCCGGAACCACCGGATCCGGATGAAGGAGCCGAGGCGGAAGAGGGCGAGGAACCGTCGACGGAGCCGGCTCTGGAGCCGGTTGGGGGCGGGCGGCTCGTTGCGCCGGTGCAGGTTCAAGTACTCGAAGGGATGGACGCACTGATCATTCGAGGCCGACCGGAGGATGTCAAACGCGTCGCGGACTTGATCCGCCAGATCGAAGAATACAGCAAGGCGATCACGCCGGCCATCGAGGTCGCCCCGTTGAAATTCGTGGACTCCACCGCCTTGGGGACATTGCTAAACCGCCTTTACGATGAGGTCCTTTCGGCCAGGGAAGGGACGGTGAGCATCACGCCCATGGCCGCGCCCAACGCCCTGCTGCTGATCGGCCGTCCCGAGAGCGTCGCGAAGATCAAGGACTTGATCGAGCAGCTCGATCAGCCGGTTTCGCCGACGGCGAGATTTCAGGTGTTCCGGCTCAAGAACGTTCCGGCGACCGAAGCCCAGGAGAGCATCACGTCCTTCTTTGAAGAGGATCAGGCATCCGCCGAGACGGCAATGGCGCCGCGCGTGTACGTCGTCGCCGATTTCCGTTCGAACTCGCTCATCGTCAGGGCGAATCCGAACGACATGGCCGAGGTCGCTGCGATCATCGCCCGGCTCGACAGCGGCGACAGCGCCGCGTTCAACGAGGTCCGCATATTCAAACTGAAAAACGCCTCCGCCGAGACGTTGGCGCCGGTGCTGCAAGACGCGATGACCGGCCAAATGTACGGGCAGCGCGCCCGCACCGGTCCGGCGGCCGCGACCGGGGTCGCCCGGGCGTTGGATTACGAGAGAAAGTCGACCCGGCTGAGGCTTGTGACGATCGACGCGAAAGGGCAGGCCGTGTTGAATTCGGGAATACTGACGGATGCCCAGGTCACGGCCGATCCCCGAACGAACGGTTTGATCGTAACCGCGTCGGCCGACAGCATGCCGCTGATCGGGGCGCTCATCCGCGAGTTGGACAGCCCTCCGTCGATCGAGTCCCAAGTGAAAGTATTCACGCTCATCAACGGTGACGCGACGAACATGGCCGCGATGCTCCAGAATATCTTCGGCGCGGCGGTGGCGGGGGATGAGCTGGCGGTGCGAACCGGAATCGTTCCCGACGAAACCTCGCTGGTGGGGCTCAATTTCGCCGTCGACGTCCGCACGAACAGCATCATCGTGACCGGTTCGGCCGGCGCGCTGACGGTGGTGGAGGCGGTTCTCGCCCGGCTGGACGGCAGCGATCCGCGGGAGCGGAAGACGGCCGTGGTCCGAATCAAGAATATCCAGGCCGCGGACGTCGCCACCGTGATCAACCAGTACCTCACCACGAAACGGGATATCGAGACGGCGAACCCGGACATCCTCAGCGTCTTCGAGCAGATTGAACGAGAAGTGATCGTGGTGGCGGAACCGGCGAGCAACAGCGTCATCATTAGCGCGACGCCGAGGTATTTCGACGACATCATGCGTCTGGTCGACGAAATCGACCGCCGGCAGCCGATGATCATGATTCAGGTGGTCATCGCCGAAGTCTCGCTCGACAACTTTTCCGAATTCGGCGTGGAATTGGGCCTGGAGGATTCGATTCTCTTCAACCGGAGCGTGGCAACCGGCGGGCTGGCTATTCCGGGAACGCTGTTCTCGAACGGGATGAATACCGGGGGGCGCGGAGTCACCAGTTTCGGAACGGGTCAGGTAAACACCGATTTGAGCTTCGGCGGGCTGGTCCTCAACGCGTCGAGCGAATCGGTCAGCGTGCTGGTAAGGGCGCTGCAATCGTGCAGCCGCATGAAGGTCCTCAGCCGGCCGCAGATCATGACTCTCGACAACGAACCCGCCCAGATCGTCGTCGGCGAGGACGTCCCCTTCATCACCGGTACGTCCTTCTCCGAATTCGGCCAGCAGAACTCGGTCGACTACCGCGAGGTGGGGCTCATCCTTACCGTCACGCCGCGCGTCAGCGCGGAAGGGCTGGTGGTAATGGAGATCGTGGCGACCAATTCCAAGGTCGGACCGATCGATCAAGGGATTCCCGTTTCCGTGGCCGGCGGAGAAGTGATCCGCTCCCCGCGCATCCAAATGATCAGCGCGCAAACGGTGGTCAGCTCGATGAACGGGCAGACCGTCGTAATGGGCGGGCTCATCGTCGAGGACGACCGGATGGTTTCCAGACGCGTTCCGTGGGTATCCTCCATTCCACTCGTCGGAAACCTGTTCAAGTACGAATCGAAGACAAAGGAGCGCAAGGAACTGCTCATCATCATGACGCCGCGAATCGTCGAGAACGCCGCCGAGGCGGATCGGATCGCGCAGATCGAGGCCTCGCGATTGCACTGGTGCCGCAGCGACGTCCAGCGGCTGCACGGTGGGTACGGGGGCGACCCGTTTTTTGCCTGTCCCGCGCCGGACGGCGGGCCGCACGTCATCTATCCGGATGAAACGCCCACCGTCGAGATGATGCCGGAAGGATTGCACGCCCCGTCGGAAGAATACCACCGAAGCGAGATCATCGCAACGCCGCCGGGGATGCCGATGTCGCGAGAAACGTCGCCCCACTACCACGATCAGTTTTCGGCCGACTACCCCGCGACGGAGGCAGCTCCGTTCGAACGCGCCACGACGGACGCGCACCCGGTTCCCCGGGAGTCACCGGCCACGGCCCGACCGTCCGGGCGGGACCCGGGATTCCGCCCGGAACCGGCGACCGTACCGCCGTATCCGGAAATGCCGAAACTGGAGGAACCGACGGGACCGGGTCTTCCGAGACCGGCGGCTCCTCGCCACGACCCCGGCGCCGCGGCACCCAACGCTCCCTTTCGCGGCGCCGCGGCGGCGCCGCGGCCGGCCTTCGGCCAATCGCCGTACCGGACAACCGAAAACCGGGGGGACCGATAGATGCGACTTTCAAAGCGATTTCATCGTACCGCGCTTATCGCCTTGAGCATTCTATGGATGTCTAATATACTCGGATGCACCTCGCTGACGACGACCTCCACGACGGCCGTTCCATCGATACCGTCCTTGGAGAAACTCTTCGAAAAGGAGGAGCCGATCGTCGAACCGAAGGGGGTGGCCGTCGTTTGGACGAACGCGGTTTTCGAGAAAGAAGGGTCTCGGTCCACTCGCGGCTTCGGCGGCATGGTAACGTTCTACGGA
>CAZFQG010000056.1:0-31807 GCA_964520785.1 uncultured Planctomycetaceae bacterium
TGCATCGGCGCGACCACGCTCGACGAGTACCGCAAGTACATCGAGAAGGATAGCGCCCTGGACCGCCGGTTTCAAATCGTGATGGTCGAACCGTCCAATAAGGACGAGACCGTGGAAATCCTCAAGGGTCTTCGGGACCGCTACGAGAAGCATCACCACGTTCAGATCACCGACGACGCGGTGGAATCGGCCGTGGAACTCTCCGACCGGTACATCACCGGGCGCTGTCTCCCCGACAAGGCGATCGACGTGATCGACGAGTCGGGCGCCCGCGTGCATTTGAAGTCGATGACCCGTCCGCCGGATCTCAAGGAGATCGACGAGGAGGTCGAGCGGCTCAACAAGGAGAAGGAAGAGGCGGTCGCGAACCAGGATTTCGAGAAGGCGGCCGCGTTGCGCGATCAGGCGGATAAGCTCAAGGAGAAAAAGAACACCATTACCGACGAGTGGCGGCGCAAGTCGCAAGAGACCGACGGCGTGGTCGACGAGGAAGTCATCGCCGAGGTGATTTCCAAAATGACCGGCATTCCGCTCACGCGGATGACCACGGAGGACTCCATGCGGCTGATGCAGATGGAGCAGGAGTTGCACAGTCGCGTCATCAGTCAGGACGAGGCGATCAAGTCGATTTCCAAGGCGGTCCGCCGCAGCCGCAGCGGCCTGAAAGATCCCAAACGGCCCACCGGCTGCTTTATCTTCGCCGGCCCCACCGGTGTCGGAAAGACACTCCTGGCGAAAGTACTCGCCGAGTTCATGTTCGGGGACGAGGACGCCCTCATCCAAATCGACATGAGCGAGTACATGGAGAAACACAACGTCTCGCGCCTGGTCGGGGCCCCTCCCGGCTACGTCGGTTACGAGGAAGGGGGCCAGTTGACGGAAAAAATCCGTCGGCGGCCCTACTCGGTGGTCCTGCTCGATGAGATCGAAAAGGCCCACCCGGACGTCTTCAACATGTTGCTCCAGGTGATGGAAGAAGGGCGCCTGACCGACAGTTTCGGGCGGAACGTCGACTTCCGTAATACGATCCTGATCATGACGACGAACGCCGGAGCCGAGGCGATTAAGAACGAATCGGCCTTCGGTTTCCAGAAGCCGGACGAGGACGCCACCTATGAGAGCATGAAGGAACGCGTTCAGGAGCAGATCGAAAAGGTCTTCCGCCCCGAGTTCCTCAACCGGTGCGACGACATCATCGTCTTCCGTCACCTGACGAACGACGACCTCGGTCACGTCGTCGAGCTGGAACTGAAGAAAGTGCGGCGGCGTCTGGCCGAGCAGGGTCTGGAGCTGACATTGTCGGAAGAGGCGACGAAACTCGTCATCAAACGCGGTTCGAATCTCGACTTCGGTGCTCGTCCCTTGCGCCGCGCCATCGAGAACCTGATCGAGGACCCACTCGCCGAGGAACTCCTCAAAGGAGAGTTCCAAGGCAAGGACCGGATCGTCGTCGAGGTGAAGCTCGTCGGCGACAAGAAGCAGCTCGTTTTCAAGGGCGAAGCCGTCGACCACGAAGCGGACGCCACCCCCGTCGGGGCCGTCTCTGGAAGTGAAGAGACCGAGGCCGCGAGGGATTAGTGCTCTCCAAGCGACCTCCGTCCTTTTCGAACGGTACGATTCACGTTATTCGATAGGCCCCGGCGCTGGGTCGATCCCCAGCGCCGGTTCAATGATCTCGCGGATCGTCCAATCCGAAATCAGGTGGCTCTCGTGAGACGAATCGAGGACGTGTTCCCACCGGCCGCGGCCGAGGTCCTCTTCGACCAGCCGCGAGATTATCTCTTTGAAGCGCTCCGGGAATCGCCCGGCGAAACAGCAAGAGTCGAATTCGTTGGTGACGTAGATTTGACGGCGGTTTTCGCCATAACCGCCCAGGGCGTAGATTTCCAGCCACGTGGCCACGCCCCCACCGGTGCCGTCCTCCGCGATGTCCTCGTCGAATAAAGGCGAATAGACCTGTTCGGCGTCTCCGCGCGAGTGCTTATCGGCGTTGCGGACGTAGAGCGGGGCGGAGCCGGCCACGGGAACACTCAGCCTAATTCGCTTGTCGAGCGCCGCGGCCAAGCTCGTCGTCCATCCCCCGCCCGACAGACCCACCATGCTGACGTCCCTCGCGCCCGGATTCGTCGCGAGGAAGTGGTTTACGGTCTGCACGACCGGCTCGAGAAAGAAACGGAACATGGCCCCGTCCACCGTTTCCGCGAGCGTCCGAAACATCTCGTCGTGACCCTTCGTGCCGGTTTGAGTGAAAGAAAACGGCGGTCCGTTCGGGAGCGATCCCTCACGGTCGTCGTTCCAGCCCAGCAGGGGCATCTGCATAACGGCGACGGTGAATCCCGCGCGGAGCAGGCGTTCCGCCGTCCGGCCAACGCCGCAGCTCAGGTCGTGCGCATGCCCCTGATGCACGATCACCAGGCGGCTCGCGTTTCTCTTCTCGACCGGATGCAGAAGGTAGGTTTTCCCATAAAAACCCCAATTCGCGATCTCCGAGACGAGGCAGTCCGCCCGCTCGAAGACCTCGGGGGCGATATCGGTGAATCCCTCTGGCAGCGACGGATTATTCTCGATCTTGGGGAGTTTCTCCGTCGGCAACCCTCCAAAAAAAATGAATCCGATGAGCGCCGCGCGGCGAGCATCGGCCTCGGCCGGGGTGGCGAAGCGGACTTGCCGGGTCGGGTCGTTGTTCGTGGGGTAGAGGTCATCGGCCTTCAAGGGCGAACGAAGATGGCCGACGGGGAAAAACGCGATGAAGACCAGTAGCCAAACTCTCACAAACGGACTCCAAATAGGGACGGGCCGACGGTGTGCGCACACTTTGAGGGGCGGATTCAGTATTTCGACCAAGTTCGATTCTATCGCGCGGGCCGACTCGTGTCGATGTCCGCGGGGGATTTTCTACATTCCAAAACCTCCACGATCGCGGATTCTCGTGGAAATTGGGGGTGGACATCGGGTTCGCGATACAGGCCTATTGACCGTTCGCGAAGGAGCGGCTACAATGATTCTTTTCGATGTCGGTGATGCGGGACGCGACGAAAAGACCATGTCTCTGACCAAACAGGACCTGCTGCGAACCCTCCCAGCCGTGGAATCCCTTCTCCGGGACCCGCGAGTTACGTCGTTGGTCGAGGCATTCTCGAGAACTCTCGTCACCGACGCCGTACGCGACGTTCTCAACCGGGTTCGTCGGACAGTTCTGGCGGGCACGAATGAGTTTGAGAGGATGGATGGGAACGGCCTCCGTGAAGAGATTCTTCGCGCTATCGTGGAGGAAGTACGGTCCATGATGACGCCCCATTACCGGAAGGCGGTAAACGCTACCGGAATCATCCTCCACACCGGCCTTGGCAGGGCGGTCCTTCCGCGGGCGGCGATCGAGCGGATCGCCGGTGACCTGTCGGGCTATTCGCTGTTGCAGTTGGACGTCGTTACCGGACGTCGAGGCAGTCGCGATAAGCGAATCGAATGGTTGCTGAAACGGATTACCGGAGCCGAGGCGGCGACGGTGGTCAACAACAACGCCGCCGCGACGTCGATCGTTCTCAATACGGTCGCCCAGGGGAAGGAAGTGATCGTCTCTCGCGGCCAACTGGTGGAAATCGGCGGGTCGTTCAGGCTTCCGGAAGTCATGGCCTTCAGCGGGGCGACGCTGGTCGAGGTCGGTACGACCAACAAGACGCATCCGAGAGACTACGAAAGAGCCATCACGGAAAACACGGCGGCCATCCTTCGCGTCCATCCCAGCAATTACCGGATCATGGGGTTTACCTCCGAGGTTCCGCTGAAAACACTCGTGGAAATCGCCAGGGCGAACCGCCTCGTGATGATCGACGACGTCGGGGCGGGGGCGCTGATCGACACGACTCGGTTCGGGTTCGAGCCGGAGAACACGCTCCAGGATTCCGTCCGCTTTGGGGCGGACATCATCACGTGCAGTGGCGATAAACTGATCGGAGGCTCGCAGGCCGGGTTGATTCTCGGACGCGCGGAGTTTGTTCGGGCGGTCCGCAAGAACCAGTTCGCCAGAATCGTCCGGCCCGGCAAGCTTACGCTCGCGGCGCTGGAGGCGACGCTATCCTTGTTTCTGGACGAGGCGACCGCCGTTCGCGAGGTGCCCACGTTACGAATGTTGACCCGGTCCGTGGAAGAGATTACCGAGCAGGCCGAGCGAATCGTCCATGCGCTGCGCGCGAGAACGGATGCGGCGGAGGCGTTCACCGTGGAGGGGTTCTCGCAAATGGGAAGCGGATCCCTGCCGACGCAAAACCTGCCGACGCGGTTAATCGGCGTCATTCCCAAGAAGGATTCCGCGGAAAGCTTCGCCCGAAAACTCCGAGCCGGCGAGCCACCGGTGTTCGCGCGGGTCAAGGAGAACCGGGTTCTGTTCGACCCACGTACCATTCTTGAGGGGGAAGAGGCGATTCTTGTCGATGCGATAGTCGATCTCCTTCGATACGAGTAAACCATGTCCTGCTCGCGAATCAACATCACGCTCGGTACGGCCGGACACATCGATCACGGCAAGACGGCGCTGGTCAAGTTGCTGACCGGTTGCGATACCGATCGGCTCAAGGCGGAGAAGGAACGCGGGATTTCGATCGATCTGGGTTTCGCGCCGTGTAAGATCGCCGACCTCGAAGTGGGGATCGTCGACGTGCCGGGTCACGAGAATTTCATTAAGACGATGGTTGCCGGGGCCGCCGGAATGGACGCGGTCATGCTGGTCGTCGCCGCCGACGACGGGGTCATGCCGCAAACCCGCGAGCACATGGAAATCCTGACGCTTTTGGGAGTCGGCCGGGGCGTCGTCGCGCTGACGAAGATCGACCGGGTCGACGAGGAACACCAGGCCCTCGCTCTGGAGGAAACGAAGGCGTTCCTGCGAGGAACTTTCCTCGAAGACGCCCCGGTCTGCCCCGTCTCCAGCGTGACGGCGGAGGGCTTCGACGGGTTTTTCACGACACTTCGCGGGCTCCTGGATTCCCTGCGGCCGAAATCGCTCGACGGCGTGTTTCGCCTGCCGGTAGACCGGGCATTTTCCGCGCGGGGATACGGTACGATCGTGGCCGGGATTCCCCTTGCGGGATCCGCCCACATCGACGACGAATTGTTGCTCCTCCCGGAGGGTCTTACCAGTCGCATCCGCCAGATCGAGGTCTATGGTCGCGGTGCCGATACCGTCAAGGCGGGTCAGTGCGCGGCGATCAATGTCCGCCACTGGGACGCCCGAGCGATCCGTCGGGGCCACGTCGTCACCGTGCCCGGCTATTTCCAGCCGGAGGAATGGTTCGTCGGGACGTTGCGGCTGCTCCGGCAGGCGAATTCCGGAATCAAAAGCGGAATGGGGATCAAGCTCCATACCGGGACGTCCGAGGTCGCCGCGAAAGTCTACCCGCTCGAGGGAAACCGCGTCGCCGCCGGCGAGGAACGCCTCGTGCAATTTCATGCCGCGAAGCCGCTTATCGCCGGCCCCGGCGATCATTACATCGTCCGGTCTCTCTCGCCGGCGACCACGATCGGCGGCGGGGTGCTCGTCGAAGCGGTCTCGCGAAAACTAAAGCGCAATCGCCCCGGTTTGGTCGAGGAGCTGCGCCGGAAGGCCGGGACGATTTCGGACCCTCGCGGTTTTCTCGAATGCGAACTGAGAACGGCCCCGAACGCGGCCGCTTCGGAGGAGTACCTCGCGAAGCGCACCAAGATGCGCCACGAGCGCGCCAGGGAGCTTCTCGACCGATTCGTGGATGAAGGACGCGCTCTGGCGCTCTCGGCCGGCTCGTACATCCATCGGGATACGGCGGAGGAGGTGGGTGATGCCGTATTGGAACTCCTGCGGAAGTTCCACGAGAATGCGCCCGAGAGCCCCGGCATCCCGCTGGAACGGTTGCGGCGGGACTCCCGGTTCGATTATGCGGTGCTCGACAGCCTCGTTTCGCTGATGAAAAGAGACGGCCGGCTTGTAGAACAGGATGGCCGTCTGGCGCTGGCCGGCCATCGCCCGACGTTCCAGGACGAAGACGCCGCCGCGCTTGCACGGATCGAGGGGCTCTTTCTTCACGGCGCCTACCACCCGCCGAGCCTCGAGGAAGTCGAGCGGGCGACGGGGATTTCGGACGAGCGGCTCGACAAACTCGTCGGAATCCTCCAGGAACACAAACGTCTCGTCCGGGTCGAAGGAGGAATCCTCTTCCATGTCGAAGCCGTCGATCGGGCTCGCGCGGTTCTCGTCGACTACCTCCAACGGGAGGGCCGCCTAGAGAGCGTGAAGTTCAAGTATCTGCTGGAGACGACGCGCAAGTACGCGATCCCCCTTCTCGACTATTTCGATCAAATCGGCGTCACGCGGCGCGTGGGGAATACACGGTTCTTGAGGACGCGCGCATTATCCTCCCAGGTCGGCTCCGGCTTTCCGTGCAAGACGCCGTCGCAAACCCCCCGCGGCGCGTGATGAGGATAATCTCTCCCGTGAAACCCCTCGCCGGCTGGGTAACGTCGAGTAGAACGCACCCTTGCTCCCCTTCTTATGGGGAATTCTTGACGTCGCGCAAAACGCCGGATAGATTAGAACCAGAGTGGTTCAGGGGTCGAAAATCATCTCAGGCGTGGCGGATGACTCCCATGAGATATCGACGAGTTCTGTTGGCGGTCCTGGGCATCACGTTTTGCCCCGTAGTTTGCTTCGGCGACCTCTCCGAGCCGGGGCCGTTTTCCGCCGGTTCCACCACGGTGACGATCGCGCGGCCGGATTCGTCGACCTTCTCGGCTTTGCTCTACTATCCCGCCACCGGCGGTGGTCCGGGCGCTCCTCGGAAGACCGGTGCCAGTCCTTGTTCGGCCGTAATGTTCGGCCACGGATTTCTGCGACAGCCGTCTCGGTACTTCGCCACCCTGGAGCACCTCGCCACCTACGGACATCTGGTGATCGCCACGACCTCGCAAACCGGGTTATCGCCGAACCACTCGAGGTTCGCCGAGGATATGCGGCTGACTCTTGACCACCTGACGAGCTTTTTCGGATTGTATCTGCGCAATGATCAATCGCTGTGGAGAAACGTGTGGGGACCGGAGGCCTTCGCGAAGACGGGGCTTCCTACGCGGGCCGATCCCGGAGTGCGGCTCGCGGCCGAGGCACCGCGGCAATCCGCCCCGCCGTGGCATCGCGCGACATTCCGGAGTACACTCACGAATACCGGTCCCACGCGGGATAGCTTTTCGTTTTTCGCGGAAGACAACGACTGGGACATTCTCTCGCTCATCCAGGAGACGCCCATTCTGGCGCCCGCCGAGCAATTCCAGTTCAGTCTGGACGTGACCATCCCGGCCGCGGCGTCGGCCGGAGAGACCGACACGATTCTCCTCTCGGCGCGAAGCAACGAAGACGGCGCGACGCGAGGCCACGTCCGCCTGGAGGCCGTGGCGGTTCGGGAGCCGGTCGGATTCGCGGCGGCGATGTTCCCGGTCCTCCTCCTCGCGATGCTTCATCGGGCGCGAAACGCCGCTCGGATCCGCTGAGGAGGTCGGTTCCTCCTGGCCATGGAAGACCCGCCGCGGTCCCCTCTTATGGAGAAGATACCCAATGCTCCAACTACACCCCGCCGACATCGCCGCCCTGGCCGGCTATTTTCTCCTGGTCGCGGGACTGGGCTTCTGGACGGCTCGTCGCGTGAAGACCATGGGAGATTTCGTCATGCCGCGGAGATTCGGCAAGACGCTCATGATCTTCTACGGGTTCGGCTCCGGGACCCATTCCGATCAGGCGGTATCAGTCGCCTCGAAGAGCTATGTCGTGGGGTTTTCCGGGATATGGTACCAATGGCTGTGGCTGTTCGTTACGCCCTTCTACTGGCTGATCGCCCCCATGATGCGGCGGTTTCGGGCGCTGACGACCGCCGACGTCTTCGAGCTGCGATTCCACCGCTCGGTCGCGATGCTCTTCGCGCTGGTGGGGCTGTTGCAGTACACGGTGAATATCGGCGTGATGCTCAAGGGATCCGCCCATGTGATCGAAGCCGGAACCGGGGGCGGCGTCCAGGCGGACTGGGCGATCGCCGGCATGACGGTCCTGTTCGTCGCGTACGGGATGGCCGGGGGCCTGCACGCGGCGATCCTTACCGATTTCATCCAGGGAGTGCTCACCATCTTCTTCTCGTTTCTGCTCCTGCCGTTCGTCTTGGGCGCGGTCGGAGGATTGCCGGGGCTCCGCGAAGAGTTGCCCCGGGAGATGCTCTCGCTCGTCGCTCCGACGGAAATCGGCCTCTTCTACGTGACGGTCATCGCCTTCAACGGACTTATCGGCATCGTCGCCCAGCCGCACGTCATGAGCAACTGCGCCGCGGGACGGACGGAATTGGACGGCCAGGTCGGTTTCATGTGCGGTAACTTGATCAAGCGGGTATGCACCATCGCATGGACGCTCATCGGGGTCGCGGGAGTCGTCTATTTCGCCTCGCTGGGGGTGGCCGAACTCAATCCGGACAACGTCTTCGGCGAGATCGCCAGGCGGTTCCTGCCGCGGGTGTTTCCGGGAATGCTGGGCCTGTTTCTGGCCGGGCTGCTCGCCTCGGTGATGAGCTCCTGCGACGCCTTCATGGTGGCTACGGCCGGGCTGTTCGCCGAAAACCTGTATAAGCCGCTCGTCTCGGGGCGGTCGGAGCGGCATTATCTCTGGGCTGCGAGACTGTCGTCGCTGGGGGTGGTGGCCTCCGGTGTCGCGTTCGCGTACTGGCTGGAGGGGGTCGTGGCGGGGCTGGAGATTTTTTGGAAACTCGGCCCGATGCTGGGTATCGCCTTCTGGATGGGACTCTTCTGGCGGAGGATGACGACCGCCGGCGCTTGGGCATCCACGTTGACCGCCTTCGCCGCCTGGTGGATCAGCTCGCGGCCGTGGTTCGTGGACGCCGTGGCGAACTTGCCCTTCGCCGACACCTCGCGGCTCGTTTTTTCAAGCGGCGGGAATCTGGAAATCTATCTCCCTTGGCAGATGGTCTTCTACCTGAGTGCCGGACTTGTCGCCGGCGTCGTCGCCAGCCTCCTTTCACCACCGACGGAGGGTTCCCGCTTGGACCTCTTTTACGCCCTCATCCGCACCCCGGTCCGTCCCGGCGAAGCCGTCCCCGCCCCCTGTACGCTCCCGACGGGCGTCGTGCCGCCGCCGGCGAAGAAACTGCTGCCGTTGGCGTCGTTCGAGATATACGCCCCATCGCGGCAAATGATTCTCGGCTTCCTGGCTGGATGGGCGGCGGCAATCGCGATGGTCGCCGCGGTGGTGTGGATGGTGCGGGGGTAGGGGGAGGATCGGGCGGTTCGCGGCATCTTGACAAAGCTCCGAAGACCGATCCAAGACCCATGAATCCGTGGCGCCGGCACCCGTCGCCGACGTGAAACCGATTGCGAAAGCTCGGGGGCTGGCAACCGCCGAAGACCCGTGGTATTCTGGAAGGTAGTCCCGAGGCCCTATTATCCACGGTGTTGTGCACGGTTCGGGACCGGGAAACCGCCACCCCTCAAACAGGAGAGTTACGATCATGGACAACTCGAGCACACGACGTTCATTTCTGCATTCGCTCGGCGCGGGTGCCGCCGCGATGGGCCTTGCCGCCACGGCGTTTGGTCAGGAGCAACCGAAAATCCAGGGCTTCGAGGACGAACCGGTCGATCCGACGCGCTCGAAAAAGTGGGAACCGGTTTCCGACCGCCGGATACGCGTCGGTATCGTCGGGTACGGGACGTGCCGCTTCGGTGCCGCGTTCAGTTTTCAGGACCATCCCAACGTCGAGGTGGTCGCCGTCAGCGATCTGTTTCCCGACCGGTGCGCCGAACTCGCGAAGGCATGCCATTGCGAGAAGACGTATCCGTCTCTCGAAGAAATGGTCAAGGACGACGATATCGAAGCTATCTTCGTGGCCACCGATGCGCCGAGCCACGCCGCCCACTGCATCGAGGTTCTCAAGCACGGCAAGCACGTCGCGTGCGCCGTCCCGGCCGTCTGGGGATCGCTCGAAGACGCCGACAAGCTATACGAAGCGGTTAAGACAAGTGGGCTGAAATACATGATGATGGAGACCTCATGCTATCGCGCCGACTGCTACGCCATGCGGCGAATCTACATGGCCGGCGGCTTCGGAAAGCTCATCTATTCCGAGGGAGAATACTATCATTTCCATTCGCGCCAGATCGGGTCGTACAAGAACTGGCGGGTCGGTTGCATTCCTTTGTGGTATCCCACCCATTCGACCGCGTACTACGTGGGTGTAACGGACAAGCCGTTCACGTCCGTCTCTTGTACCGGTTCGAACGCCGGTTTCCCCTCATACCAGCCGGATGCCAACGTCTACAATAACCGTTTCACCGATCAGATCGCCCTTTTCGAGACGGCGGAGGGGGGCACGTCTCGGATGCTCATGTGCAAGGGAATACGGGACAAGGGGGGCGAGACCGGACGGGTCTTCGGCGAGCAGGGCTGGATGGACGGCACGGATTACCGCGGCGCGATGAAGAATCTGCCGAGTATCGAGCGACCGCCTTTACCCCCCGGGGTCCAAGCCGGTGGACACGGCGGGTCGCACGGACAGCTTTCCAATGAGTTCGTCCTATCGATCTTGCAGGACCGCGAGCCGGTGGTCGACATCGCGCAGTCGCTGAACATGACCGTCTGCGGCATCATCGCGAACGAGTCGGCGCTGAAGGACGGCGAGCGTCTTAAGGTGCCGTTCTATGAACCGGCGAGTTAGCCGGCGCGTTTCGGAAGATGAAACGCTATTTCTCCGAAAGCCCCACGTCGACGATCACCCTGCCGTCGGCGATGGAGAATGGAATCGAAATCGGCTGAACGTCGGCGGGAAAACAAACCTCGTGGTTCTTTCCGGTGACCACGGTCGGCAGACCGAGGGTCATTTTGAACTGGGCGAGCCCCGCTTTGGCCTTCCCGGCGACCATGTTCGTCAGCTCGCCGATGAGATCGATGACGTCCTTGTCCACCTTCTCGAACGGTTCCTGAAGCATCGCTTCGGCCACCTTGAGAGCGACCCTCTCTTCGACGCTCATCACGACCAGCCCGCTCACGAGACCGGTAAGGCTGATGACGCCGCTGAGGTCCAGCGATGGCACCGCGTCGGACTTCAGCGAAATCTCGCCTCGCTCGAGTTCCATGCCGGTGGTCTGTTTGAAGACGTCGACCGTCGACTTGAGAAACGGATTGATGTATTCGACTTTCATTGGGGAAGACTACCCTTTTGCCCGGTTGGGCGTTCTCGGCTTATTCTCGTGGGTTGGCATCAACCGCGAACGCCCCGGACCGCGGTCTTCGCGGAACGAGAAGACGTTCGCGCCGCGGCCACGACCGGACCGCTCCTTGGCGAACGTCAACGGCCCGATTGAGTTCCCTTCCATCATCCGCCGCTGGAATCGTCCGGTTCCGTCGCCACGCGGAATCTCGTCAATAGCGAGGAATCTCGTCAATAGTATTGACCACGCGGGGGGCGCGCGGCAACGAGAAAAGCGACCGAAACGGCGAATCCGCCGCGACTTCCGCGGATAATCGTTACAACCCGAGCCGTTCGATGCACCGCCCGACGTAACCTCTACGGCTTTAGCCGCCCAACGGCGGCGCCGGCGGCGGGGAATCCGCGAACTGCCGGCCGTGCATCCAACGGTCAATCCAGGGAAGCCCGGTTGACTGCGCGCATTTTATGACCCACGTTATCCTAGTGTTCTGTCAACACTGAGATTCTGGGTTGGCGGCACGCCGAAGTACGGCAATCGCCCCGGACGGAACCGAAACGTCAATCCCACTTCCCACGTCTGACAAGGCACTGGATTGTCACCCTTGCCGGGCTTTCACGGTTTCGGAAAGTCCGCCCTAGAACCCCGCTTTCGGGAGAGAGCATCCATGAGCATACGAGTATTGGTAGCGGACGACTCCAGCACGATGCGAAAGATCATCAGTCGGACGCTCAACGCGCTGGAAATCAAGGACATCGTCGAGGCGGAGAACGGCGAACAGGCCCTCTCCCTCTTCTCGCCCGATTCCTTCGATCTGGTCCTCACCGATTGGAACATGCCGGGTAAGACCGGACTGGAAGTCGTCAAGGGCATCCGCGAGACGGATAAGACGACTCCCATCATCATGGTCACGACGGAGGCGGAAAAGGCCAGGGTCATCGAGGCCATTCAAGCCGGCATCAACGACTATCTCGTAAAGCCGTTCGATAAGGATGACCTGCAGAAGAAGGTGGAGAAGCACTGCCCCGCCCTGGCCCAATAGGTCGCGGCGAGGGTCCATCCCATGCCACCCGGTGGCCGGGCGGTCAACCGCGGGAGACGCCTCCGTGCGGCTCCCGCGCGCGGCTCCCCCCAATTCCAACTAACCCGACGCCGCTAAAACAACTGGGGAACCAGATGGAATCAAGAAACGCGATCAAAGAGACGCTTGCCGGATTCAGCGCGGAACTGCTGGCAGCCGATTCCGGCAATAAGCGAGCCCTGCGCGACGTCTTCTCCAGTATCGAACTTGTCGGACGCGTCATCGACGAGATCGATGAAAGCGAGGAGTACGCGCGGGTACGCGAGGCGATTGACTTGGCCGTGGAGTCGTTGGACGCGGTTTTGAATGACCGGCTGGGCGACGGCGGCCGAGCGGTCGATGCCTTGTCCAACGTCATGGCCGCCACCGCCGATTCTCTCGAGCGGGCGGACGAGAACACGGCGACCGAGTGGTTGCTTCAGTCGGTAGAGGAATTGCGAGGGCTGCTTTCCGGCGACAAGGAGCCCGATGCGATACCGGCCGGCGAGGAGGGGGAGACCCTGAACCGGGCGGCACCTCCTGATGGGGATTCCGCGAAAACCGCGCCGTCTTCGGGCGCCGGCACCCCGGCGCGAGAGCCGTCGGAGGAGATCGCGCCGCCGCCGGGAAAACCAAGCGAAGACGCCCCGGCCGCATTCCCCGAACGGGCCGCGGTCGGCGGGGAGGATGATGGTCTCTCTTGGATGCTCCCTCACGACACGGACCTCGATATTCTCTCGGAGTTCACGACCGAATCGTTCGACCGCATCGCGCAGATCGAAGCGTCGCTTTTGGAACTCGAGAACAATCCGGATGACGCGGATCAAGTCGGTGAGATATTCCGCGCGTTCCACACGATCAAGGGGACTTCCGGCTTTCTCGGACTGGACGCCATCCAGAAACTGGCCCATCTGGCGGAGAATCTTCTCGACCGGGCCAGGGACGGAGAGATCCGCATCATCGGAGGGTACGCGGACCTTTCGTTGAAGTCTTGCGATATGCTCCGGGAGATGATCTCGACCGTAGAGAATAGCTCGCCCGGAGAGCCGTTGGCGAAGCCGCCGAGTTTCGACGACCTGATCCGCGGCTTGTCCGACCCGGATTCGGTGGAAGCAAACGCCCAACTTCCCGAAGCCGAGAGAACCGCGACGGCCCCATCGCGGGAGGATTCTTCCGGGGAAACGGGGGACGCGAAACGGCCGCTCGGCGAACCCGCGAGGGAGGTCCAGGAGGTGACCATGAAGAAGTCGTCCGCCTCTCGCCCGGAGGCGGATGCCTCGATCCGCGTGAGCACGGCACGGCTAGACAGTCTGATCAACATGGCGGGAGAGCTGGTAATCGCCCATTCGATGGTCGCCCAGGACGCGGCGGTCATCGCCGAGAACGACGCGCGCCTGGCCAAAAACGTCAGCCACAGCGGAAAGATCATCCGGGATCTCCAGGACCTGGCGATGGCCCTCCGGATGGTTCCCCTGAAGGGTTGCTTCCAAAAAATGGCCCGATTGGTCCGCGACCTCGGGCACAAGGCGAACAAGCCGGTCCGGTTCGTGGTCGAGGGAGAGGAGACGGAAATCGACCGAAACATGGTCGAAGCGATCAACGATCCTTTGGTGCATATGATCCGGAATTCGGTCGACCACGGAATCGAGGAGGCCGACCAGCGCCGCGCCGCCGGAAAGGAGCCCACCGGAACGGTGAACCTGAGGGCCTACCACGCGGCCGGCAACGTCATCATCGAGTTGATCGATGACGGCAAGGGGCTCGATAAGGACGCGATCGTCGCGAAAGCGGTCCAGCGGGGAATCATCGAGCCGGGCCGCGAACTCGGCGACCGCGAGGCGTTCGACCTGATTTTCCATGCCGGTCTGTCGACCGCGAAAACGGTCACCGACATTTCCGGCCGCGGCGTCGGAATGGACGTGGTTCGAAAGGGAATCGAGGGACTCAACGGCCGCGTCGAGGTTGACTCGAAACGTGGAGAGGGGACAAGACTCACGATCTATCTTCCGCTGACCATGGCCATATCCGACGCCATGTTGCTGGGGGTCGGCGGCGAGCGTTTCCTCTTGCCGATTCCCTTCATCGCGAACACCTTCCGGCCAGAGCCGAAGGCCGTTTCGAGGATTCACGACCGCTCGGAGGTCGTCTCCTTCCTGGGCTCCCTCGTCCCGATGGTCCGGCTGCACGAGCTTTTCGGCATCCCCGGCGCGAAAACCGACCCGTCCGACGGCCTGGTGGTCGTGATCGAGGCGGAAGGCCGACGCTGCGCCATGTTCGTCGACGCCATCCTGGGCCAGCATCAAGTGGTCATCAAGTCGCTGGGCCCCCTGTTCAGTGACGTCGATGGGGTTTCCGGCGGGGCAATTCTGGGAGACGGCCGAATCGGCCTGATTCTGGATGCCTCGGGAATCCTGAAACTGGCCCTCTCCAGCGGCTGATAAGCGAACAAGTCATCCATCCGTCATAACGACGGACACGAAATACGCGCCGAGCGGTTCGGCGGACAATCCCGGGGCGCGAACAATACTAATCACACACTACAAGAGGACTAAAGAGCATGTTTTCCAAATTGAAACTCTCGACGAAGATCGCCGCGGGTTACGCGGTGGTCATTTTCTTCCTGGTCGTCGTCGGCGTGACCGGCTACCTGGGACTGAGAAACGTGATTTCGGAAATCACGGCGATCAACCAACAGTTCGAGATCGCGAGAAAGGTAAAGGAGGTGGAGGCGGGCGCATCGGATGCACAAGCCAATTCCCTACGGTACATCATCTACCGGGATGACAAGTACCATGAAGCGATCAGAAAGGAATGTGACGCGGTCCTCTCGGCGACCAAGGAAGCCAAGGAGATGATGCTCTCGGCCGAGAACCGCAGAAGCGCCGATAACGTCGTGGCCGCGGTCGAAAACTATCGCGACGCCTGCGAGGAGCAGTTTGCCTTGCAGACCGAGAGGGCCGATATCAATAGAATTCGCGCCGAGGCGGCGGCGACGGTGAAGTCGTCCATTCTGGACATCATCAGTCATACGACGCAGTCGGCGCAGGACAGCCGGGATACCGTGGGTAGCCGCGAGGTGGCGGATTGGCGGTTCACGGAATACATTCTGGAAACCGAAAGAGTGAATGAAGAGTTCAACGCCTTATACGCGATCGCGTTGAGGTACCAGAATGCGCTGACCGAAGAGGACCGTTCGAAAGTGGCCGAGGAATGGCTCGCGCAGATCACGCGGATCGGGGAATCCTTGACCGGACTCGATAAACGGACCACGGACGCCCTCTCGAAAGAGAAGATCGGCGCGGCCCAGTCGGCCCTCGCGACGTATCTGGACAGGACGAAGGCCTACCTCCAGACGGAACGCGACTTGAGTCAACTGCAGACGCACAAACAGAGGCCGGCGGCTGACGCCGTCATGGCGAACGCCGCGGCCGTATCCAAAGTGGTCGACGGGCTGATCGACGAGGTCTCCGCCCGCGCCGACCGAGCGGCCGGTTTCGCCAACACGCTGATTTTCGGCGTGTCGGTCGCCGCGTTGCTGGTGAGCATCGGAGGCGCTTTCTTGATCGTCTATTCCATCACGCGGCCCATCAACCGGATCATCGGAAACCTCACGGCCGGAGCCGATCAGACCACCAGTGCCGCGGGGCAAGTGTCCGCGGCGAGCCAGTCGTTGGCGCAAGGCGCGTCCGAGCAGGCGGCGGCCCTCGAGGAAACCAGTTCCAGCATGGAAGAGATGTCTTCGATGACGGCCCAGAACGCCAACAACGCGAACGAGGCGAAAAAGCTCTCGGAAGCGGCGCTGAGCAGCTCCCAAAAGGGGGGCGAGGCCATGCAGCGCATGTCGTCGGCAATCGACGATATCAAACGGTCCTCCGATGAAACCGCGAAGGTCGTCAGCACCATCGACGAAATCGCCTTCCAGACGAATCTGCTCGCCCTGAACGCCGCCGTCGAGGCGGCCCGCGCCGGCGAGGCCGGGAAGGGATTCGCGGTGGTCGCCGAGGAAGTCCGAAATCTGGCCCAGCGCAGCGCCGAGGCCGCCAGGACGACGGCCGACCTGATCGGTGGATCGGTCAAGAATGCCGATACCGGAGTCGACATCTCCAAGGAAGTCGCCGAGGCGCTCGCCGAGATCGCCGAGGGATCGCGGAAGGTAAATGATCTGGTCGCCGAGATCGACGCCGCCAGCAATGAGCAGGCTCAGGGAATCGGACAGATCAACACGGCCTTGACTCAAATGGACCAGGTGACCCAGGCCAACGCCGCCGGCGCCGAGGAATCCGCCTCCGCCGCCGAGGAACTCAGTTCGCAGGCGGAGGAGCTGCGCCGCATGGTCATGGACCTCCAGGCGATCGTCGGCGGAACGCGGACCGGCGCCGAGCAGGCCGCCAAACGCGGGCACGTGAAGACCCCCGAAACCCACCGGTACCAATCCGGCGGAGGAGAGGCCGCCAAGTCCCAACGTTCGCAACCGTCCCGACGTCCCGCCAACGAGGAGAAGCACGATTGGCTCCCGCTGGAAAACGACCGGGAACTTGCCAATTTCTAACCAAGAGCGGAAAACCGGGAACGTCCCGTCCGGCAATTCCCCGGGGGACGTTCCCCGATATTCCCACATCAGACGAGAACGAACACCATCACGAATTCATTGGAAAGGAATAATATGACTCAACCAGAAACGACCACCGGCCGGGCCGGAAAATATCTGACCTTCGTTCTCGGTGGCGAAGACTACGGCCTGGAGATTTTGAAAGTCCGGGAGATCATGGGAATGCTCGGCATCACGAGCGTTCCGAATTCGCCCTACCACGTCAAGGGCGTCGTCAACATCCGAGGCAAAGTCATCGCCATCGTGGACCTGCGGGCGAAATTCGGCATGCCGGAGGCTGAATACACCGATGAAACCTGCATTATCGTCGTTTACGTGGGCCAGGTAGAGGTCGGAATCATCGTCGATCGCGTCTCCGAGGTGATGGATATTGCCGAGGACGACATCGAGGACGCGCCGGAGTTGGGAACGGATATCGATACCCACGCGATTCTCGGCATGAGCAAGGCGGGCGGAAAAGTCACCATTCTGCTGGACATCAATAAGGTTCTCGGGGGCGACCAGATGATGGCCGAAACGGAATGCCTCGAGACGGTTTAGCCAGAGGCGAGGGGTAAACGCGAGACGGGATGTTTCGTTTTATTCCGGCGGCCTCCCCAGGGTCGCCGGAATCTCCGAGCCGCGACGAACCGGCGAGGAGAAGAATGGGGTGAGAATGGCAATCGTCGTTTCCAAAGGGGCTTGGAGGCTCCTCGGACGTGAGGTGCCCCCGGCCCCCACGCAATAAACACTACCCAACCCCCCGTGACAAACCGAGGTCCTCATGAAAAAGATGCCCCTGAAAGCGAGACTGCTGACCCTGTTCCTGCTGGTCGGCGTCGTCCCGTTCGCCATTATCGCCGCGGTCGCGTACTGGATCGCCGGCAATGCCTTGACCGAACAGGCCTTCAATCAACTGCTTGCCCTGCGCGACGTCCGGAAACAGCAGATCGAACGTGAGTTCAGACGCTGTCACGAAGATCTGAACGTAATCGCCGAGACGGCCGCCACCATCCGAAGCGACACTTTTAAGAAGCTCGAAGCCGTGGAACAGCTCAAAAAGAAGCAGGTGGAGGCCTGTTTCCGCGACGCCTTCCAGGTCGTCGCGGCGATCGCCGAATCGAAGGATGCCATGGATTCATTCGGCTGGCTGCGGGAGTATCGCGACGAAACCGGGACCGATAAGACGCGGCCGCTGGACGTCTCGGCCGGGGAGTATCGGAAACTTCATGAGAAAGTCACGCCGTTTCTGGACAAATTCGTCAACAAACTCGGATTCTCCGACGTCTATCTCATTTGCGCCGAAAACGGACACGTCCTTTACACCCATCAAAAACGGGATGATCTCGGCGAGAACCTCAACGGAGGAAAGCTGCAAGACGAAGGGCTCGCTCGACTATGGCGAAAGGTCGTCGACGCCGGCCGCCCCACCGTCGAGGATTTCGCCCCGTACTCCCCCTGGGACGGGAAACAATCGTCGTTCGTCGGGGCTCCGATCCAGGATGATACCGGAAAGACGATTGCCGTCGTCGCGCTCCAAATGCCCAACGAGCGGCTCAACGCGATCGTCCAGGATCGTGCCGGGCTGGGGAACTCCGGAGAGAGCTATCTACTCGGGCGCCGAAACGGACGAATCGCCTACCGTAGCGACCAAACGATCCAGCCTTTCAAGATCGGCGACGAATCGAAGAACGGTTCCGATTTCTCCGACGCCGCCTCCGGAAAACCTGTCCGGGGAATTCGGCGAGGGCCGGCCGGTAACCTGGAACTGGTGGTCTACGCGAAATTGGATATCCCGGACCTCGACTGGTGCCTCGTCAGCTCGGAAGACGCCGTCGAGGTGTTGGCTCCCCGTCTGGAAGGGGAGCAGGAGGACTATTACACGAAGTACTTGAAGCAAACCGGTTTTCACGACCTGTTTCTGATCGATCCGTCCGGGGAGTGTTTCTATACCGTTTCCCGCGAGGCCGATTTCGGAACCAACTTCGTCAACGGCAAGTTCTCGGATTCGAGTCTGGGAGAACTGGTTCGCGCGGTACTGCGGACCAGGGAATACGGGATCGTCGATTTCTCGCCCTATGCCCCCAGTGAGGGCCGCCCGGCGGCGTTTATCGCCCGGCCGATCCTTTCCGGCGGCGGCGAGGTCGAGATGATCGTCGCGCTGCAACTTGCCGAGGAGCGGATCAACGAGATCATGAGCAGCCGGGCCGGCATGGGGGAGACGGGATGCACGTACCTGATCGGCCTGGACTCGGACGGCGACACCGCCTTCCGCAGCGACCTGACCTTCATGAAGGACTCGTACGTCCTCGGCAGCAAGATCACCACGCCGTACATCGAGGAGGCGATGGCGACGCCGGATGCCAGAGCACACGGGATATTCCGCGACTCGTTGGGAAACGAGGTCATCGCCGCGTACGAACGGGTTGACGCCGGGGGGCTCCCCTGGGCCGTCGTCGCCAAGATCGACGGTGTCGAGGCACTGGCGGCGATGCATTCGCTCGGATGGATCGTGACCGTCGTCGGCGTCGTCGGCGCGGTCGTCATTACCGGCCTCGGCTGGTGGTCCGCCAGAACGATCGCGAATCCGATCTCCCGGATAATCTCCGGTCTCGGAGAAGGCGCCGACCAGACGACCTCCGCGGCCGGGCAAGTCTCCGCCGCGAGCCAGTCGCTCGCGCAAGGTGCCTCGGAACAGGCCGCGGCGCTCGAACAGACGACCTCCGGAATGGAGGAGATGTCTTCGATGACGAAACGGAACGCCGACAGTGCCAACCAGGCGAGGTCTCTCTCCGAGGCGGCATTGGCCAGTTCCGAGCGGGGCGGCGCCGCCATGGGCCGGATGTCCGCCGCCATCGCCGACATCAAGCGGTCGTCGGACGAAACGGCGAAAATCGTCAACACGATCAATGAAATCGCCTTCCAAACGAATCTTCTGGCCCTCAACGCCGCCGTCGAGGCGGCCAGGGCCGGTGAAGCGGGGAAGGGATTCGCGGTGGTGGCCGAGGAGGTCCGCAATCTGGCTCGGCGCAGCGCCGAGGCGGCACGCACGACCGCGGACATGATCGAGGGATCGGTCAAGAACGCCGACAATGGCGTGGAGATATCGAAGGAAGTGGGCGAAGCCCTGGCCGAGATCGCGGAGGGGAGCCGGAAGCTGAACGACTTGGTCGCCGAGATCGACGCCGCCAGTAATGAACAGGCGGCCGGAATCGGCGAAATCAACGGCGCCCTGTCGCAAATGGACCAGGTCACCCAATCGAACGCCGCCAGCGCCGAGGAGTCGGCGTCGGCCGCGGAGCAGCTTAACGCCCAGTCCGAAGAACTTCGCCGGATGGTCGCCGAACTGCAAGCGGTAGTCGGTGGAAAGACCTCCGCGGGATCCGAGGAGTCGTCCCGCCGACGGCCGCTCGCTTGCCGTTATGCATCGGCGGCTTCCGGGGAATACGCTCGGAAGGCCCCGGAAAAGGCGAGCCGACCATCGGAAAATGACAAGGCGGAGCACGAGGATTGGCTGCCGTTGGAGACCAAAGCAGACCTGAGGCGGTTTTGACGGACCGATGCCCGCGCGAGCACGCCTTCGCGCCGACGGCCGCGAGGCGTGCTCGGGAAGATTCCCGGGTGAGACGGCGAGTCTAACCCGAAACACCACTTTTTCCCCCGCAGACGAAGACGATGATTTCCCGTCGAATAAGGACTTGCGAATGCTGAAGACGATGGAACCGCTGACGACGGTGGAGATAGCGGACGCGCAATTGGAACGGATCAGTGCGCTCGTGAAAGCCCTTTCGGGAATCCACCTCGACTCCGGCAAGAAGGATCTTGTCAAGGCACGGCTGAACAAGCGGTTGCGGAGTCTGGGAATGCGCTCGTTCGATGACTATATCGAGTACGTCGAACGCGACCCCGACGCCGAATCGACGGCCATGCTCGACGCGATTTCGACGAATCTGACGAGCTTTTTCCGCGAGAGTAACCATTTCGACTACTTGGCCGATTGCGTTCTTCCAGGCGTCGTCGCGACTGGACGGCGGCGCCTGAGAATCTGGTCGGCGGGGTGCTCCACGGGGGAAGAGCCGTATTCGATCGCGATTACCCTGCTGGAGACTTTGCCCGATCTGGCCGGCTGGGACGCGCGGATTCTGGCGACCGATCTGTCGACCGACGTCCTCAAGCGCGCCCGATCCGCGATGTATGACCAGAGGCGGTTGGACACGATGGACCCACGGCTGCGGAAGAAGTATTTCCTCTCCGAGAACGCGCGCCGCGGCGGCGATTTCGTGGTCGCCGATTCCGTACGAAATCTGGTCACGTTCGCCCATCTGAATCTGATGGGACAATGGCCGATGCGAGGACCCTTCGACGTGATATTCTGTCGCAACGTGATGATTTACTTCGATAAACCGACGCGGGCCACGCTGGTACAACGCTTCTGGGATTTACTCGGCCCGGGCGGCACCCTTCTGATCGGGCATTCCGAAAGCCTCACCGGAATCGAACACAGGTTCCGGTACGTGCAACCGACGATTTACTCGAAAACCTGACGCGGAGCCGCTCGCCGGAGAAGACCGAAGTGAAATACCTGGTAGGCATCGCCGATATGAAGATCGCGACTCAACCGGGTGACGTCATCGTGACGCACGCCCTGGGAAGTTGCCTGGGAATCACCGCGCACGACCCGGTCGCCAAGGTGGGTGGCATGTTGCACGTAATGATGCCCATGTCGAACGTCAACCCCGAGAAGGCGAAGACGAATCCGTACATGTTCGTCGACACCGGCGTTCCCGCCTTCTTCAGTGAAATCTACGCGGCCGGCGGCAACAAGAACCGCCTGGTCGTGAAAGTGGCCGGCGGCGCGAACGTCCAAAGGAGCGACAACGACCGGTTCGCCATCGGCAAGAGAAATCACGTCGTCCTCAAGAAATTGTTTTGGAAAAACGGAATCCTCATCGAGGCGGAGGACGTCGGAAAGGACATAGCCAGGACAATGTACCTGGAAATCGGCTCCGGACGCGTTTGGATGACCACCGGCGGTGTCGAGAAGGAACTGTGATCCAAGCCCCGGCCGGACGGGGGATACTACGAAATCGCAGACTTACCGGATGGTGCCGGAACCGTCCGATTTTTTCGGAGAGCAGAAAGCCAAAGAATTCGCGTTTCCACAAAAAGGGTGACATACGATGTCAATCAACGTTCTCGTAGTGGACGATAGCGCCGTCATGCGAGCAATGATAATAAAGACGCTCAAGCTTGCCGGAACTCCTTTGGGAGAGGTCCACCAGGCGGCCAATGGTCAAGAGGGACTCGACGTCTTGGAGAACCACTGGGTAGACGTGGTCTTCGCCGATATCAACATGCCCGTCATGGATGGCGAGGAGATGATCGACCGGATTCGCGCGAATCCCGCCCTGCGGGATCTTCCCATCGTGGTCGTCTCCACCGAAGGGAGCAAGACCCGTATTCAGAGTTTCCACGAAAAAGACGCCGAATTCGTCCACAAACCTTTCACGCCGGAGATCATCCGGGACATACTCGAGCAGAAACTGGGGATCAGCCATGCACAACAAGCCTGAAGACGTCCTCGCGGCGGTCGGCGAGGAGGTGTTTGAAGACCTTGCGTTCGTCCTCGTCATGCCGGACGACGGAAGCGTCGAACATGACGACTGCGCCGATTCACCCGATTGGGTCGCCAGAATTCACTTCCAAGGACCCTTCGCCGGAACGCTTTTTTTGCGCGTTTCCGAAGACCTCGCGCCGATGATCGCCGAGAACATGCTCGGATTGGAGGATGGAGAAACTCCGACGTCGGAACAGATCAGTGACGCGTTCAAGGAATTGCTCAACGTTATCTGCGGGAATCTCCTCCCGAGACTGGTCGGCGACGAGCCCGTTTTCGCGGTCAATGGGCTCGATATACTCCAAGAGCCGTCGATCCCGGACGCGTTCGAGGGGCGACCGCCGGTGGCGACCGCCGCGTTCAGCCTGGAAATCGGCCGTGCGGAGCTGGCACTCTTCACCGAACAGGGGTGTCTTGCCTCCATGAACCAATTAGAAGCGACGACCGGTGCGTCTTCATGACAAGATGGGTGAAACCATGATCAAAGTTCTCGTAATCGATGATTCCGCCGTGGTGCGAAAAGTGTTGACCGCGGAACTCTCCAAGGCCAAGGATATCGAAGTCGTCGGCTCGGCGATCGATCCGTTCATGGCGAGAGACAAGATCGCCACCTTGAAGCCGGATGTGCTCACGCTGGACATGGAAATGCCGCGAATGGACGGGCTGACATTTCTCGCGAAACTGATGAAATACCATCCGATGCCGGTAATCGTCGTCAGTTCGGTTACGCCGAAAGGAAGCGAGACGGCCCTGAGGGCCTTGGATCTCGGCGCGGTCGACGTCGTATCGAAACCGGGCTCGGCCTACTCCGTAGCCGACCTCTCCGGCATGTTGATCGAGAAGATCCGCGTTGCCGCCGGCGCGCGAATCGTCCGGACACAGGAAAGGCCCGTCGGGGCGGCACGAACCGTTCAGACCGGCCCGCTCATTCAAACCACGCACCAGGTTCTCGCGATCGGCGCATCGACGGGCGGTACGCGAGCCATCGAGGCGGTCCTGACGCAACTGCCGGCCGACACACCGGGGACCGTCATCGTCCAGCACATGCCGGAGGCGTTCACGGCGGCCTTCGCCGATCGACTCAACGGAATCTGCCGCATGGAGGTCCGAGAAGCGAGGACGAACGACGCCGTAGTCCCGGGGGTGGCCCTTATCGCCCCGGGCAACCAGCACATGGTCCTCCGCCGCAGCGGAGCGAGGTACTCGGTCATCGTGAAGACCGGGCCGCCGGTCCATCACCAGCGACCCAGCGTCGACGTCCTGTTCCATTCCGTGGCCCAACAGGCCGGGCGGAATTCACTCGGCGTTATCCTCACCGGCATGGGGGCCGACGGCGCCCAGGGTCTCCTCGCGATGCGCAACGCCGGCGCCCACACCATCGCCCAGGACGAGAAATCGTGCGTCGTCTTCGGAATGCCGAAGGAGGCGATCGCATGTGGAGCCGCCGAATTCACCATTCCGTTGGGAGCCATTCCGGCACGAGTACTTGGTCTATTGTGCCAAAGCCAGGTCGCGGTGCCGGTGTGATATTGCCGCAAACGAGCAGGCGTTTCCCGCGTTACTCGCTCGAGAAGAGGGTCCCACCAATCGTATCCCCCACGAGGAACCGAATCATGACTACGGTTGAAGACATCCTTATGGTAAAGGGGCCGGACGTGATCGTCACCGATCCGGAGACAACCGTGTTGGAGGCCGCCCGTTTGATGAACGAGGACGATGTCGGCTCGGTGATCGTGCGCAAAGAAGGCGAGGTCGTCGGGATTTTTACCGAGCGCGACCTGCTCCGCCGCGTCGTTGCCGTCCGCAAGGACCCGGCGACGGTCCCGCTTACGGAAGTGATGTCCTCCCCCATCCGCTCCTGCCGCCTTCGCGACACCGTGGAGGACTGCGCGCGAATCTTCTCCAAGTCGAGAATCCGCCATCTGGCGGTGATCGAAGACGGTGCGCTGGTCGGCCTGATCGGCCTTCGCGACATCCAAAGGGCGGAAACGTTCGTGTCCACCTGAGCATCTTCGAGTCGAACCATCGCATCCCTGAAAGCGGCCTCGGTCCTTTCCCTCTCGGATGCCGCGTTCGAGGCCTGGGATCCGGCGGACGCCGCGTGGGTTGAAGCGATTGAGGCATTGAGCACGGACGGACGAGCAAAGGTGAAGACGGCCAAACGGCCGGACAGGTTGACGCGGCGCTAGTCGCGCTGATGCCAGGACCGCGATTGAACCGGCCTTTGAACAGGCCTGAAGAAATCACGAGCGAGAAACGCATGCGGCGATAGACGGCACACCGGGCTGGCCATGGCGGCGCCGGCGTGCTGTCTTCCCGGCTGGAGTCAACCGGATAGCCGAAACTCTCCGTCCGGGGGATCAGTCCGCCACGGCGCGAAGCATATTGCGCAGCAGTCGCTCCGCCTGCGGGATACTTCCAAGGTTCTCGCGGATCAACAGCGTGTTGATCAGGAATCGGCCCTTGCCTCGACGGTAAAGCGCCGTCATCAGGCCCGACTCATATCTTAGCGACGCGTTATTTCCTCCGGCAATGGCTTCCTCCGGCGTTTCCGTGTCGATAAAGAACGACTCGGGGAGAATCTCACGGTAGTAGGAATAGTCCATCAGGCCGCCGGCTTGGAGCCCCTCGAAGACCGGGTGCCGCTTGGCCCACTGGTCGACGTGGTAAAGCCACTGCTGCGGGTTTCCGATGCGGCCGCGCTGCTCAAGAGGCAGATATCCGGTCGAATCGTCACCCTTCCGGAAGACCTCCGGGCACAGGAATACGACCCGCGAACCGTTTTCGATCCGCTTGACCAGATCGGCGAACGCTTCGTCACCGCCCGGCGCCGGGGGGGTTGCGGTAGCAAGAATGAGCTGCGACTTCTCGACCGGGGCCGACGAATCGAACTTCACCGTGCGAATGCCGTTTTGTCCCAGCCACGCTTCGAGTTCCGCATCCTCGCCCCAGACGACGACCTCGTGCTCCACCGGCGGCATGTCGTCTTTGCCGTACACGTAGAATTCGGTCTCTCCCCCCGCCGCGGCCGCGGCTTTCTCGAACGCGACGACCAACCGATACCTGCCGGTGGGACCGGCGATTCTGACCCGCTCCGTCAACGCGGCAAGGGCGAACGGCTGTTCTCCCTCCTCGATCGTTATCTCGAACGACTTCTCGAACAGCTTCTCCCCATCCGGGCCAAAAACCCATGCCAAAGCGGGATATTTGCCCGGCTTCAGGACGTCTTCATTCGCCAGAACGACGTCGAGCGTCACGTCGTCGCCTGAATAAACGTTCACCGGTTCAACGAACGTACACCACCGTAACGGGGCGAAACCATCGAAGATCGCGTCGGTCGTGCCGGGCTTGAGCTCGCGGAAGGTCGTCCAAAGCCCTTCACCCCCCATGACCTGATCCACCGTCCCGGTCAGACTGTAGCCGACAGTCGCCGGGTTGGAGCGGATCGCACCCAGACTTAGCGTCCGCTGGCCGGCCATCCGGGCGATACTCGCCTGGAAGAACGCCTCGGGGCGACCGAAGACCTCGTGCATATTCCACCGGTCGTAGTCCTTCAGGAATGCATCATACTGTGCCTGGTAGAAATGCCGGTCCGGGGAATCGGGGTTGCCGTGCTGTTCGAACAACCGCAATACTCTTGGCCAATTGACGCCGCTGCCGATCCCGTACTCACTGGGGAAATACGGCTTGCCCCCGCCTTGGGAGTTGACGATATTGTACGGCTTCCCGCCGACGGTGCGGAGGAACTCGATGATATCGGCCGTATGCGGAACGCGACGATAGGGGTGGTGGTCGTCGAGTGTGTTCTCCCACGTCATCGAGCCCGGGTTCGATAGGGTTCCGAACTGCACCGGCGAATCCTCGGCGTTTTCAAACGGCCGGAATGTGCACGAGTCCGGCGCATCCGCCGCGGCGAGCATTCCATAGACCCAGGGACTGCCGGGCTTGTCCTTATCCGAGAAATCCTTCGCGGCATCGAACTCGCCCGACTCCGTCTTGATGACGACGTCCAACGCCGTCGTATCGCCGCCGTAATTCCCGTTGCCCCGGCCGACCGCGAAGTCGAGCGTATCCCCTTGTTTGACGACGACGGATCCCTCGTACGCCGCGCGGTCCCCGCCGCCGCGAACGTTGATCCCGCCGGCAAAAAGGGGATTGCCGTTATGCAGGACGTGGACATCCGTCGTGGTCGTTAGCTCGGTGATGTCCTCGAAAACCGCGGAAACGCGGCACTTTGCGTCAACCGGCGCGATCCACCGCACGACGCCGTACTCGCCATTCGGTCCCGGGTGCGTCGCAAGCCGGCCCGGTTCCCAGACGATGCCCAAAACGCGGACCGTCTCGTCTGAATCGTTCCGGGCGACGAACGGTTCCAGACCCGATATCCGACGCCGGCAGGCGATGCCGGGCGGAAAACCACCTCCCGGCGCCCCCTCGCGGAGGTCCCATCGCCCGCTGTTGAAGAAGACCATTCGCGTATCGTCGAGTTCGCGGACCAGCTTGAGCGTCTTGGCCGCGTGCCGGTTGACTTCGTCACTGGCACTTTCATTCAGCAGGCCCCAGATCACGACGCTCGGGTGGTTCCGGTCGCGGAGGATCATCTCGCGGGTGGCATTATCAAACCATTCCGCGAACTTGGGCGTCACTTCCATGGTCATCCAGGCGGCCTGGCATTCCTCGTAGACCATCAGTCCCAGTTCGTCCGCCAGGTCGAGTTGGTAGCGGGTCGGCATTCCGGCGATGAAGCGGATCGCGTTGAGACCCATCATCTTGGCGTTAATCAGGTCGCGGCGGAACAAGTCCGGATCATGCGGCAACCGCAAACCGATGGGCGCATGATTGCAGGTATGGGAACACCGGAAAAAAATCCGTTTGCCGTTCAAGCGGAAATAGCCGTCCCGAAAGACGAATTCCCGGAAGCCCGTCTTGACGGACGTCTCGTCGCGCGAGTCCGGGTGCTCGTTCGTTCTTAGCGCCACGGTGACGCGATAGAGATACGGATCGTTCAACTCCCACAACCGCGGCTGCTCGATTTTCACGGAGCAGCAGACCGTGTTTTCCCCCGGCTGAACCGACACGTCTTGTTTCACGCAACGCAGTGTCGGCCCGGTTCGATGCGGCGCGACGGTTATCTCCAGTGTACCGGAAACAGGCGCGACCCCCGTGTTGACAATCGCCGTCTCCACGCGAATCTCGCCCGTCGCCGGATCGGCTTTGGCGAAGACGTCGGCAATCCGCGCGGCCGGGGCGAGGAGAATCTCCACTGAATCGAGAATACCACCATGGTTGAAGGCCAATCCAACCTGATGCGGCCGCGTCTTCAGCCCGCGCGGCGTCATGTTCAGCCGGATGCCGTCGATCGGCGTCTCCGTCGGATTCAAGACACGGACGGCGAGGAGGTTATCCTCTCCCGGCCTGACGGCATCCGTTGCATCGAGGGTGAACGGCGTCTCGCTCCCTTCATGCCCTCCGAGGTGGATTCCGTTGAGCCAGACGTCCGCCTTGAAATCGACCGCCCAAAAGCGCAACAGGGTCCTTCCGTTGCCGTGCGGATTCAGCGGAATGCGCACCGCCTTGTAGTACCAGACGACCCCGTCGTAGTCGGGAAAGGCGGCTTCGAGAATCCACGGCACGCGAATCGGCTTGCAGTCGGCACGGACGGCGCGGAACCACTCTTGGTCGCGACCGGCGTTATCCGGATCCTTCGCGATGAGCCAGTCGTCGCCGTCGAGCGAGAGGACCTTGGTGGAGACCTCGGCCGCATGGAGGACGGTAGGAGTCAGAACGAGTACGAATGCAAGCGTAGGCAGTATGTGCATGGCTGGATGGGGGACACCTTTGGCGTCCTCCGTTGGGCGTTGTGTTTACGTGTTACGGTCGGGATGCGCGCTTTCGCTACTCCCCGAACCACTCCTGAAACATCTTCTTCATCGGTCCGTCGTAGACGGCCCGCTTGACGTGAACCCAGGTGGCCTGGTCTCCGGTCGCGTAGAATAGAACCGTCTTCCCGTCCCGTTCGTACAAATCGACGTCGGAGTTGTTGCTCCCTTCCCCCTCGCACGCTTCCAGGATCGGGTTGGCGGGACTCAACTCCCACGTCTTCAGGTCCTTAGATCTGGCCACGTACGAAATCCACCCATTGTGTCCCTCTATCGGGGCATGTAGGTAGATGACGTAGAAATACGGCGCGAAATACCGCAGGGCGGGGCAGGCGCTGTACTCGTGCTTCTCGCCGGTGAACGGAGGAATGTCCAGTTTCGTCCACGTCGTTAAATCCCGCGACTTGGCGAACTTGAAGCAGAACGCGACCGGTTTGTTCGACTCGTAGGCCATCACGTAACCGTCCGGTGTCTTGCACACACTTGTGTTGAACAGGTGCTCGTCACCATCCCGCGTGAGGATCGGCTTTTCATCCCGCGTCCAGGTGATCAGGTCCTTCGAGGTGAAGTGGTAAATATCATGCGTCCAATCGTCGGCCGTGTACTTCGTGGCGAAGACGTGGACCGTCTCCCCCTCGACGTAAGCGGACGCGAACGAGAATTCGTGCGCGAACCGGGATACCTCCTCGCCCGTATCGAGATCGAGCACCTGGACATAGATATCCTCGAGGGCCGGGGTGGAACTGGCCGGGCGGTGGCAAACGATCAAGTAGGCCCTTCCCCCGAAGAGGATCGGCGTGTTCTCCATCAGATCCCCTTCGCCGATCTTGCCGGGAAGTTTCCGCAAGATCGAGGGGGCCGCGGCAGGCTTTACGAGCGAGGAATAGGGCTCGACGGTGGTTTCCGTGTCGACGAGAGCGCTCTTCGAATACGCTTTCGTACCGCCGGGCGGCGGCGGGGCAATGAGCGAGAAAGCATCCGTCGGCCAAGGACCCAGCCGTTCGAACCCCTTCGGCACCGGCTGCTCGAACTGCACGTAGGCCTGGACCTTGCCGGCCGTTGAATAGGTGACCTTTTGCGGATCGGTCGAGCCGAAAAGCATGTAACCGGCCAGTAGGCTGTCCTCGAGATCGACGTGCAGCTTGTCCGCCTGATCGCCCAGCGCGTAGATCAGCCCGGTCATCTGGCCGAAGCCTGGCTGCGTGAAGTTCAGCGAGATCAGGCGGCAGTTCTTGAACGTCGCCCTCGCGCAGTGGCTGGCGTAGGAGGCGGCGACGGCGTTGTCCGGATGGACGAGGACACAGTCCTCGAAGACGGCGTGGGGATGTTCCGGCATGGCGTCTTCCATCCCACCGAGCAGCACGGCCGCCGTGTCGCCGACCCAGTCGAGGGCCAGGAAATAGCACCGGCGAAAGACGCTCGGCTCCTCGGGTCGGACCACGGGGTAGCATATTCCTCCGCCGAACGCGCGGCCGATTCCGACGCAGTCCTCGACCAGCACGGTGAAGCCCTTGCCGCTCTCGTGCGTCAGGTCCCAGAAGAACCCCGCGTCTCCGCCTGTCGCGTAGAGGTTCTTCAGTGCCCAGCGGTCCCAGACGATGCTGGAAAAATCCCGCTTGTTGTTGCCGCTGGACCAATCCTTCATGGAGGCCGCGATATTCGACCACCAGTCCCAGCTCTTGAATCCCTTTTCGGCGTCCCCCGCGTCGATAATGACCCAGCCCTCCGCTTCGGAGCCCAGCTTGCCGTCGATATCGCCGATCAAGAGATTGTACGACCCGGCCGCTCCTTTCCGGTTCGGGGCGAGATTCGGTTCGACATAGTGATCCGGCTGGATGATGACCCGGTGCCCCCCTTCGTCGTCCGGAATCGACTGGATCGCCTTCTGGATCGAGCGAAAGGCGGTCTTCCAGGACGTACCGTCCGAGTCGTCCCCAAGCTTCGAGACGTAGATTGTCGTCCCGCCGCGCCCCGAGTAGTCGGAATCGGCCGGATTGACGCCGGCGACGAGGGGAGCGCTGAGCAAAACCAATGTCACGACGGTCGAGAGCGCGACTTTTTCCATGATCCGCAAGGTCCTTTCAATGGGTGTTAGGTTGGATTCAGTTTAACCACTTCACTTATGACTTATGCCTCAGTCCCCCCAATCATTTCCGGCCGGCCCACCGTCGGCCCTCCATCCAAGCGACCGCCAGATCGCCAGGTCGATATCGTTGGAAAAAAAGTGGACGCTGCCGTCGCCGAGAAGACCGTTGACTCCACCGGGGTGGAGGCTCCGAGAACTGGCGTGGTTGTTGACGGTGTCTTGTGGAATGCACGGCAGATTGAGTTCCGGATAGTTGTTTTCCCCATTCAGACAAAAACTCTTATAGTTGAGAAGGCTGTCCGGCTTCCGTGCGTTCGGGGCATGGTGCATGTGCAGAAACTGGGACCCGGCCCGGTTGGTAATGGGGAAACCGCGGATATCATCCGGCTTACCGGTCAGGTACTCACCCACCACGAGCGTCTTTGACAGGCCGTCCGTGATGTCGCGGAACTTGGCGCCGTAGTTGTAGGAGAAGACCGCCTTGCGCGAGGGATCGATGGTAGTCGAGCCGCTCCAGACGCCCTTGGGGTCGTCCGCCCCGGTCTCGCCGTCGTTGAGGCCGGAGAAGATGCCGAGATAATTCGTGACGTAGAACCCCGGGACGTCGGCGGCCGTGGTGACGACGCCGCCGGTAGTCCGCTTGACCGGGCCGCCGCGCCCGTCACTGGGGCACAGGAACAGGGGGACGCCGTTGTCGCGAAGCGCCTCCGGCCAAAGGTCCTTCGCCGAGGAATCGTAAGGGCGGATCTGACGGTCCTGCATCTCCTTCATCGCATCGTACATGGCCTGCTGTTCCACGTAGGGCATCAGAAAGTACAGCATGTACGGCCAGTCCCACACGTGAATGCACCCCAACGGCAGGCTCCCGAATCCCGAGTGGTAGTTGTGCAAACCGACGCCGATCTGCTTGAGGTTCGACGAACACTGCGAACGCCTTGCCGCCTCCCGGGCAGCCTGTACGGCCGGGAGCAGCAGGGCGATCAAAATACCGATGATCGCGATGACCACCAGGAGTTCCACCAACGTAAACCCGCGATTCTTCATTTCTCCACCTGAAATCCCTGATTGTAACAGTTTGGATCCTCTTCGATTGCCGGCGACCCACCGTCCGGGCATTCTTTCATGCTATCGTTTTTTGTAGACGACGACGGCCGCGCCCGGTTGCGCGTCGACCGTCACCACGGCGCCCCGGCTCATCAGGGCTTGCCCTGTCGATTCAGCAGTCTTGCCGGTTGCCAGATCGGTCACTCGGTATGTTGCCCCGGGGGTAAGGCCGCGCGGCCGCAGGGCCGCCGCGGAGTAAATGCTCGCCTCCCGGCGGAAGGCCTGAATCATCCCCTCGTCCGCCTCGGCATCGTGG